>OMJA01000221.1 GCA_900299245.1 Nitrospiraceae bacterium
CAAACCGGCGTTCGCGCCGTTGGTATTCGATCAACGCAAGCAGGAATTCGCGTCGCCGGAAGTCGGGCCAGGGCGTTGAGGTGAAGTAGAGCTCGGTATAGGCCAGTTGCCAGAGGAGGAAGTTGCTGATACGGGTCTCCCCGCTGGTTCGAATCAGCAGGTCGGGGTCCGGAAGCGGGTGTGTATAGAGATAGCGTGCGACGAGCGCTTCGTCGACCTGCTCGGGCCGGATCGTGCCCGCCTGCGCATCCTTCAGTACCCCGCGAACGGCGTCGACGATCTCGGTGCGTCCTCCGTAACTAAGCGCCACGGTCAGGTGCAACTTGCTCAGGTGCGCGGTTTCCTCCTCGGTCGTTCGGACCCAGCGCCGGGCGCTTTCCGGAAGCGCCTCAAGCCGGCCGATCGCCCGGAAGCGGACGCCTTGTTCAATCAGGCTGGCGCGTTCGGTCGAGAGATAATGTTCCAGGAGGCCCATCAGGGCTGAAATCTCCTGTGTCGGTCGATTCCAGTTCTCCTGTGAGAAGGCGTAAATGGTCAGATGCTGGATACCCAGTTCCAGCGAGAGGGTGATCATTTCTCGGACGGAATTGATTCCTTCCCGATGGCCGGCGATCCGGGGCAAGCTTCGAAGTTCGGCCCAGCGCCCGTTTCCGTCCATAATGACGGCGACGTGTTTCGGCAGCAGGTCCGGTTCCAGTTTCGTCGTCAATTCCTGCTCGGAAAGGTGTTCGAGGCTGGATGAGGAGGGTGTCCGTGGCATGAGACGCGAGTTGATTTCCTTTCCGTGAAGACACAATGGCAGGTGAGCAAAGTCTACTGACGAGGGTGGGCAATGTCAAACGCTATTTAGTAAAAGCCCTTGGTCTGTCAATAGTTAAGATGCGTTGCATTGCGGCTGCGGAAATGAATCGGCTATACTCCGCGCTTGTTCCAGTCCAGAAACAAAGGGGCTTGATTGATGGCTGATTCCGGACAGCTCGCAAAATTCGGCATGACGGATCTGGAAGTGTTCCAGGCCCTTGACCGGCTCAATGTCCGGGATGTGGATTATGCAGATCTCTACTTCGAGTCGCGGGTGTCGGAGTCCGTCTCCATGGAAGAGGGCATCGTCAAGCGCGCGGCCAAGAGTGTTTCCCAGGGAGTCGGGGTCCGGGCGACCGCCGGAGAGAAAACCGGGTTTGCCTACTCGGACGAACTGACCAGGAAAGATCTGGAGATCGCCGCGGATACTGCTCGTTATATTGCGAACTCCCCCAAGGGTGACCGGAGTCTGCCGGTTCCGACGCAACGGCGGCCGACGCGGGATCTCTACCCCGTCGAACGGGCAAAAGCCGAGGTCGCGACGGCTGACCGGGTCGCGCTGCTGAATGCGATCGATGCTGAGGCCCGGCGGTACGATCCGCGCATCACCAATGTGCTGGCCTCCTTTAATACGGAATATAAGGTAGTGGCTGTGGCGACGTCCGATGGCACGCTGATCGGAGACGTGCAGCCGCTGTCCCGGCTTCAAGTGACCTGCATCGCTGAAGAAAACGGCAATCGGCAGGTAGGCTCGTTCGGCGGCGGCGGACGGGTTGGATTCGAATTCTATCAGGAAGAAAACCGGTTTCTGAGCTATGCCCGGGAAGCGGCTCGCGAAGCGATTTTGAATCTCTCTGCGGTCGATGCGCCGGCGGGGGTGATGCCGGTGGTGCTGGGCGGCGGTTGGCCCGGTATTCTGTTGCATGAGGCGATCGGCCATGGACTTGAATCAGACTTCAACCGGAAGAAAACCTCGGCCTTTTCGAACCTGATCGGCAAACGCGTGGCGTCGGACGTCTGCACCATCGTGGATGACGGCACTCTTCCGTTTCGCCGCGGGTCGCTCAATATGGATGATGAGGGCACGCCCACCGGCCGGACGGTGTTGATCGAGAAGGGGATTCTTCGCGGGTATATCACGGACAAACTCAACGCGCGCTTGATGGGCATTCCATTGACCGGGAACGGCCGGCGGGAAAGCTATCAAAGCATCGTGCTGCCCCGGATGACGAATACGTTTATGCTGGCCGGTGAGTCGGATCCGGGCGACATTCTCAAGTCGGTCAAACGCGGGCTGTATGCTGTGTCGTTCGGCGGTGGGCAGGTGGATATCACCAGCGGGAAGTTTGTGTTTTCGGCGAGTGAAGCCTATTTGATCGAGGACGGGAAGATCACCAAGCCGGTCAAAGGGGCGACGTTGATCGGCAACGGTCCGGAGATTCTGACGAAAGTGTCGATGGTCGGACACGATCTGAAACTGGATAACGGAATCGGCACCTGCGGCAAGGATGGCCAGTCAGTGCCGGTCGGAGTGGGATTGCCGACCATCAAGATCGACGAAATCACCGTCGGCGGGACACAGCGATAACATGAAGAACGTACCACAACAGACCGACGGGTATGCGCAACTGGCTGCGGATGTGCTTGCCCGGGCCAAGCAGTGCGGGGCGACGGAAGCCGACATCGTGGTCGCCGACGGAGAAACGTTTTCGGTCCAGGTGCGCGTCGGCGTGGTCGACCGGTTGAGCAAGGCCCGAGAAAAGCGGCTGGGGTTGCGGGTGTTCGTCGGAAAACGGTCCGCGACGACCTCGACCTCCGATTTCTCGATCGACTCCTTGCATCGATTGGTCGATGAGACCTGTACCTTGGCGAAGGCGGTCGTCCCGGACGAGGTATCGGGGTTGCCCGAGGCGTCACAGATGGCGACGGACTGGCCGGATCTGGATCTCTACGACAGTACCAGGCTTGGGACCGATCAGCAGATCGATCTGGCGAAGCGGGCGGAGTCCGCGGCCTTGTCGGCCGATCCCCGCATGACGAACTCGGAAGGCGGGGATTTCGACTCATCGTCCGGCAGAGTCGTGCTGGCGAACAGCCATGGATTCGTCGGTGAGTACCGCAGTTCGAGCTTTTCAATCTCGGTGTCTCCCATCGCCACGGATGCTGCAACCGGCGGGATGCAGCGCGATGCCTGGTATGAGGTGCAGCGCAAATTCAACCGGATGGCGTCCCCCGAGTCGATCGGCCAGGAAGCGGCCCGGAGGACGCTGCGCCGGCTCGGCGCCCGCAAGGTTTCCACGAAACGGGTGCCGGTGATTTTTGATCAGGACACAGCCGGCAGTCTTCTGGGCAACCTCTGCAGCGCGATTTCAGGCTATTCGCTCTACAAGCGGGCCTCGTTTCTGCTCGATCAACTCGGCAATCGTATCGCATCCGAGCACCTGACGATCTATGACGACGGGCGTATGGATGGCGGGCTCGGTTCCCGCCCGTTCGACGGCGAGGGCCTGGCTACGCGCAAAAACACGATCGTCGAACGGGGTGTGCTGAAAAGTTACCTGCTCGATTCCTACTCCGGCAGAAAGTTGGGTCTGCCGTCGACCGGCAACGCGTCGCGGAGCGTGGGCGAGAGTCCGTCGGTCGGACCCACGAATTTCTATCTGGTTCCCGGCACGAAGACGGTGCAGGAGATGATCGGCTCGGTCAAGGAAGGACTGTATGTGACTGAACTGATTGGATTCGGAATCAATATGGTGACCGGAGACTACTCACGCGGGGCCTGCGGATTCTGGATCGAGAACGGAGAGCTTGCCTATCCCGTCGAAGAGATTACGATCGCCGGCAATCTGAAGCAGATGTTCACCGATATTGAAACGGTGGGAAACGATCTGGTATTTCGCAGCCGGGTTGCGAGTCCGACTCTGAAGTTAGGCGAATTAATGGTGGCGGGAAACTAGGAAGATGGGGAGGGGGCAGGCCATGCGATCTCTCATAAGAAACTTGATGGTTCTGGCGACGGTCGCCTTGCCTGTGACCGGCGTTGCGGCGGAATTTACGCTGACGAGCCCGACAATAAAAGATCACAGCACGATCGGCAACGACCATGTGTTTAACGGTTTCGGCTGCACGGGGCAGAATGTCTCGCCTCACTTGCAGTGGGAACATGCGCCTAAGGACACCAAGAGCTTTGCCCTCACGGTCTATGATCCCGACGCTCCGACCGGCAGCGGCTGGTGGCATTGGGTCATCTTCAACATTGCTCCTACGGTCACGTCGCTGCCGGCAGGAGCCGGCAAGCCGGACAGTCCGTCCGCCCCGCAGGGGAGCATTCAAAGCATGACGGATTTCGGCCAGCCCGGGTATGGCGGGCCGTGCCCTCCGCCGGGCGACAAGCCGCATCGGTATATTTTCACGCTCTACGCGTTGAAGGTGGATCAGCTTCCGCTCAAACAGGAGGCGTCGGGTGCGATGGTCGGCTACTATCTGAAACAGAACGCGCTGGCGAGAGCCTCGTTCACGGCCATGTTCGGCCGGTAAACACGTAGACATGGCAGGCGGGATCACGACGGTTTGTGTGAAGGGATAAGAGATGGCGCTTGATGCTGAATTGGGAAAGAAAATGTTGCAGCTGGTTACGTCGCGCTATGACGATCGGCACTGGCGGAAGAAGATCGAGAAGACCTTGAGCCTGCCGCAGTCCGGTGTCGCCGACCCGATGCAGCAGCAGCTGTTCATGTATCTGAAAATCGGACTCAAGGCCTACAAGTCCCGCCGCGCCGATCCCGATGCCTGGATCATCGGCGGGTATGCGACGAAGGAAGTGATCGATCGCGCGAAGTTTCAGCCCCAGCTCGTCGGCCCCGACGTGAAGAAAGAGGATGTCGCGTTTCTGGGCACCGATCCCGGCGACGACGTGACCGAGGGATGGTGGGATGAGATGCTCGTGCAATGGTTTGACGTGCCGGAAGAAGAAAAGCCAGCCGAAGATGACGAGGCGGGTAAGACGACGGAGGCTGAGTCTGCCGCCACGACAGAGGGACAATCCTCCAGCGCATAGTCGGAGCGCCGCAATGCATCGGCACTCGTCTCGAACGGGAAGGCGTTAGAACAGATCCATTTGCGTCGGGTGCGGCGGGTCGATTTGTAGCGTGGGCGCTGCCGGGGCTGTGCCCGATGTCGGTGCAGCCGGCTTCGTGTTGCGATCGAGAAATTCCTTCAGTTTCTTGAAATCCGCTTTCAATGTATCGAGCAGTCCTCCCTGATGTAGAGCCGCTGCCGGGTGGAGCA
>OMJA01000222.1 GCA_900299245.1 Nitrospiraceae bacterium
CCCATGATCGCCACAAACTCGCCTTGCTCGATCGTCAGATTCAACCCGCGAAGCGCCTGCACCTCCACATCGCCCAGGCGATACACTTTCCACAAATCCTGGCAGTGAATCAGCGAGACAACCTGCCTGTCGTTCATGTCACTCACAAGACCTACCGCTTTCTGAGACTCAAGCTGCAGAAGCCGACTCACACAACCAGCATACAGCCTGAACCCTCCTGCCCCCCGTCCGAACCGCACCCGATTAGAGCGCTCGACTTCGCGATTTCTGCTGGCCACCGCTACCGAACCCTGGAGGCAGCTCACCCCCGGCACGTGTGCCGCGCAAAACATCCTGGCCCACCACAACCTCGTCTTTTTCCGTCAAGGGCCCACCGACAATCTCCGTGGCCACACCGTCTGAAATTCCGGCTTGAATGGACACAGGCACAAGCTCTCCGGACGAGTCCTGCTTCCAAACTTGACGAGTCGCCACGGCCATGTCAGTCCCAACAGAAGAAGGACGGCCACCGTAAGATTTCCCCTCCGCCCCTCCGCTCTTTGGCGGAGTGAATCGTAGAGCGGCATTCGGAACTTTCAAAACCTGGTCTTTTTGAGCCACAACGATCGACACATTCGCCGTCATCCCCGGCTTGAGACGTAAATCCTGATTATCCACCGCCACCACCACGTTGTAAGTAATGACGTTTTGTACATTGATCGGCGCCAGCCGCACCTGGCGAATCGAACCAGAAAATCGCACGCCGGGATAGGCATCTACCGTAAAGGTCGCGTCTTTCCCTTCGGTCATCCCGCCGATGTCCGACTCGCTGACATTGGTATCCACTTGCATTTTCGTGAGGTCCAAGGCGATCAGAAACAGATTCGGCGTGGCAAAGCTGGCAGCAACGGTCTGGCCGACTTCGATATTCCTGGCGACGACGATGCCATCGACCGGCGAACGGATGGTGGTATATTTCAGTTCCAATTCCGCCGAGTTCAACGCTGCTTCCGCCTGACGGACCTGCGCTTCCGCAACATGCACCTGCGCTTCCGCACCCTGCGCATTCGTCACGGCCACGTCGACGTCGTTCTGCGACACAAAATTCTGATCAATGAGAGAACGGACCCGGTCGAGTTCTCGTTTCCGCTGCGCGGCATCGGTCTTGGCCCTGGCCACGTTTGCTCTGGCCATTTCCAGATTGCTCGCCGCCTGATCCCGCCGGGCTTTGAACGGTTCGGGGTCGATCACGGCAACAATGTCGCCAGCCTTCACGCGCGAATTGAAGTCGGCGTGAAGACTCTTGATCATCCCGGAGACCTGCGAGCCGACCTGCACGGACACGACCGGATTAATGGTTCCTGTGGCGCTCACGATCGAAACCACGGACCCGCGCTCGACCGCCGCCGTGCGGTACCGCACCGGAACCTTTCGCTCCCCATTGAAGAAGACATACCCGCCGATCGCGAGCCCGACCGCCAACACACCGATAATCACACCGCCACGTCGCATAGGGGATTTCTCTCCGGATTGAAACGGATTTCATCATATCAGGAACCGACGAGGCGAACCATCCCGCGCCGGCCCCGGAAAGCACGAGGGCCGTTTCCCCTTGCGGAGAAACGGCCCTCGTCGCACACGTCGTCGCCCTGTCGACCGTTACGGGCTGACGGAGATCCGGTCCTTGATCATGTCGAAGGTTTCCTTCGGCACCACATTCTTGGCCACCAGCTCGCCCTTCACGCGATAGGGGCGATTCGTCACGATCCGGTCCGCCTCGTCTTTTTTCAAGCCCAGAAACAAGATCATATCACTCGCGGACGCCTTGTTCACATTCATGGCTGCGGAGGCGGCGGCGGGCGCAGGCGTAGCCGCGGCCGGAGCGGCACCGGAAAGCGGGGGCAGGCTCGACGGCGTCAACGACCCGGTCACCGAGCGCGAACGGTCCTTCAATTCTTTCTGATAGCGGGCCACGAGCGACTTCAGCGTCTCGTTATGGCGCTTCACATCCTCATATTCCGCCCGTACGTTCTTATTCTGTGAAGACATGGCCTTGAGCTTGTCTTCCAGTTCCTTCGTGCGCGTATCGAGCGACCCGCGCTCTTTGTCACGGCCATGCTCGATGCGCTGCAGTTCGTCGCGGGCCGCCTGGGCCTCGCTGCCGAACTTCACATTCAGTTCCTTCAGCGTCTTGACCTGCTGTTCCATCGCATTCTTCTGCTGGCGCGTTTTCTCCAGTTCCATCTTCGCGCTATCCGCCTCCGCCAGCGCATCCTGATATTTCTTGTTCGAGACTACGCACCCGCTGGCCGTCATAGCCACGACCACCAGCACTGACAAGATCCACTCACGTCTCATACGAACCTCCCCCTCTTACAAATGACCGCGTATTAGTGAACGAAACCGGTCCTCTGATGCCGGAGTGCAACCGTTTCCTTCCGGTGAAACCGTACTCATTCAATTTGTGTGTATGCCAACACTCTTTCTTTGTCAACTTATTTGCGGCTGTCGCCATGAGTTCCCGCAGCTCTCCGCGGATGATGCGGGAAACATCATCGAACTTGACGGCATCGAACGGCTCTGTGATGATCGCAAAGACACGCAATCTCCACTACGGCGCTTTATCAACACAGGAACATCATGACTGAATGGGGCCCCGCGCTCGCGGTTATCCTTGGCATTGTGGAAGGGCTGACGGAATTTCTTCCGGTCTCGTCAACCGGACATCTGATTCTCGTGGGCCACGCATTGGGATTCACCGGCGATGCGGCCGCCAACGCCGAAATCTCGATTCAACTCGGCGCCATTCTCGCCGTCATCGTCTTTGAACGGGACAAAATCGGCCGGCTGCTCTCCGGCGCATGGCAGGAACAAGCCGCGTTGCAGACGTTGCAACGGAGCGGCCGTTATCCTACATGGAACGCGCTGTGCCTGGCCTCCATGCGGGCGCACCCTCATCTGTGGTTCGTCGTCGGTCTCGGACTGGCCTTCCTGCCCGCTGCAAGCGTCGGCTTTCTCGCCCACGGGTGGATCAAATCCGTGCTCTTTACCCCGCAGACGGTTGCCGCCACCTCCATCATCGGCGGGCTGATCATTCTGGCGGTCGAAGCGCGGCAGCCGAGCATCCACACCACACAGCTCAATCAGGTCTCCATCAAATCCGCCTTCTGGGTCGGTGTGGCCCAGTGTGCGTCGCTCATTCCCGGCATGTCCCGATCCGGCTCCACGATCATCGGCGGCCTGCTTGCGGGGCTCGACCGGAAAGTCGCGACCGAGTATTCCTTTTTTCTCGCGCTCCCCACGATTATCGCCGCCACCGCCTATCAAATGCTGAAGGCGAAAGCGACGTTCAACCAGGCAGACTACCTGGCACTGGGCATCGGCATGCTCGTCTCGTTCCTGGTCGCCTGGGCCGTCATCGCGGCATTCCTGACCTACGTGCAGCGGCATACCTTGCGCGTCTTCGCGTACTACCGAATCGCCCTCGGTATCCTCGTATTTATCGTCGTCCGATAGGATGCCGCCGGCAATGACGCCTGTCGGCCTGGTTTATGGGGCAGGCGTGTGGGGTGAAGAGTGCTCAGGGACGACGGGCGGAACGTCCTGTTTCTCAAACATGAAGTGGATGATCAGGAAGATCACCCCGACCGTGATCGCGGAATCCGCGACATTGAATGCCGGCCAGTGGTAGCTGTCGATATAGACATCCAGAAAATCAATCACCTCGCCGAACCGCAGCCGGTCGATGAGATTGCCGACCGCGCCGCCGAGAATCGCCGAGACACTCAAGCGCCCCATCCACTCCCGCTCCGGCATGCGATAGAGGATCGTTCCGAGCAGCACCAGGGCAAAAATCGACGTCAGCCCGAAGAACACCATCCGGAACGCGTTACTACTCCCGGCCAGCAACCCGAACGCGGCGCCCGGATTACGGATGTAGGTGAAGCTGAAGAGGTTGGGAACGATCGGAATGGATTCGTGCAGCCGCATCGTCTCCATGATGTGCTGCTTCGAGAGCTGATCGATCACGATCACGCTCCCTGTCAGCGACGCCAGCGCCAGATTCCGCAGAGTTGAACCGCTCAACGGATTGCCTCCAGACACCGGTCGCAGAGAGTGGGATGTTCCGCATCAGCGCCGACCGCCTCGCGGTAATTCCAGCAGCGTTCGCATTTGCCGGCCGATGACTTGGCGACCGACACCTGAATCCCTGCCTTGCCGGCAGCGCCCAGCGCCAGCGTCACCTTCGAAACGATGAAGATCGTCCCGAGATCCTTCTCGTAGGGTTTCAGGAACTGATAGGCCTTGGCATCTGCCTCAAGATGAACATGCGCTTCAAGCGACGATCCGATCACCTTGTCGCGGCGACTCGCTTCAAGCACCCCCTGAACCTGGCTGCGATACTCCAGCAACGTCTCCCAGCGTGCGGCCAGTTCCGTATCCCGCCACTTCGAATCCACCTCCGGGAACGAGGCCAGATGCACGCTCTGCGTGCCGAGCCCGCCGGGCACCTGCGCCGAGACCACCCGCCAGATTTCCTCCGCCGTGAAGCTCAGGATCGGCGCCATGAGTTTCGTCATGGCCATCACGATATCGAACAGCACGGTCTGCGATCCTCGGCGCAACGGAGAGTCGGTCCGGAACGTATACAGCCGGTCCTTCAGAATATCGAGATAGACGGCGCTCAGATCGACCGAGCAGAAATTATTCAGCGCATGGAAGATCGCGTGAAACTCGCAGTCGTCGTACGCCGTCCGCACGCGCGGAATCAGTTCGCCCAACCGCATCAAGGCCCAGCGATCCAGCTCAGGCAGCTGCGCGTAGGGCACGCGATGCTTCGCCGGATCGAAATCATACAAATTGCTCAACAGGAACCGGCTCGTATTCCGGATCTTGCGATAGGCTTCGATCAGATGATTCAGAATTTCCTGCGAGATGCGCAGATCTTCACGATAATCCTGCGCCGAGACCCAGAGCCGGAGAATTTCCGCGCCGGATTGCTTGATCACATCCTGCGGAGCCACGACATTGCCGGCCGACTTGGACATCTTCTTGCCCTGGCCATCCACCACGAACCCGTGCGTCAGCACGGCTTTGTAGGGCGCGCGGCGATCGGTCGTCACGCCGGCCAGCAACGCGCTGTGGAACCAGCCGCGATGCTGGTCTGACCCTTCGAGATAGAGATCGGCCGGCCACCACTTTCGAGGCTTGAGCACCGCGGCAAAGCTCACGCCCGACTCAAACCAGACATCGAGAATGTCCCGTTCTTTTTCGAATGTCGCTCCGCCGCACTTGGCGCAGGCGGTTCCGGCAGGCAGCAGTTCGGCGGCCGATCGCTCGAACCAGACATCCGCGCCTTTCGATTCCATAAGACCGGCGATGTGATCGATAATGATCGGATCGGCGACGACCGTCCGGCAACCAGTACAGGTGAAGCCGGGAATCGGCACGCCCCATACGCGCTGACGCGAGAGACACCAGTCCGGCCGGTTTTGGATCATGCCGTTGATCCGGTCACGGCCATAAGCCGGAATCCACCGGACGCGCTCGATCTCCGCCAGCGTTTCCTTGCGCAGATCGTTCGTTTCCATCGACACGAACCATTGTTCCGTGGCCCGGAAGATGACCGGGCTTTTGCAGCGCCAGCAATGCGGATAGGAATGATTGAGCGAGCCATGGCCCAACAGCCGCCCGTTGGCCTGGAGAAATTCCACGACTTTCGGATTGGCCTTGAACACATGCTGTCCGGCGAATTCCTTCACGACGTCCGTAAACCTTCCGCCGTTATCGACCGGCGCCAGAATCTCCAGCTTCTCGCCGGCCGACGCGCTGGCGTTGTGGTTCAGAACCAGGATGTAGTCCTCCATCCCGTGGCCCGGCGCGATATGCACGCAGCCAGTTCCCTGTTCCAGCGTCACAAAATCGCCGAGCAGAATCGGAGACAGCCCGGTCGTCAGTGGCCGTTGCGTTTCCAGTCCCTCGAAGCCCTCGCCGCCTTTCTTCACGCCGATAACGCGATAGCCGTCGAGCTTGCACTCCTTCGCCACACTCTCCAACAGCTTTTCAGCCACGATCAGCAGTTCGTTCCCGACCTGCACAAAGGCGTAGTCAAAATCGCGATGGAGGCAGACTGCTTGATTGGCCGGAAGCGTCCAGGGAGTGGTGGTCCAGATGACGACCGACACCAACGTGATGCCGTCAGGGAATGCAATGCCGGGAAAGGTCTTGCTGAGTACCGGCGGCGAGGTCACGATCGGAAACTTCACATAGACCCAGGGGGAGGTATGGTTGTCGTATTCGACTTCCGCCTCCGCGAGGGCCGTTTGATCCTGCGTGCACCACAACACCGGCTTGAGCCCTTTATAAACACCGCCACGCTCGACAAACTTGCCGAACTCCCGAATGATCGAGGCTTCATACGCCGGCGTCATCGTGAGATAGGGCTGCTGCCATTCGCCCAACACGCCGAGCCGCTGGAACTCCTCGCGCTGAATGGCCACATACTTCTCGGCATATTCGCGACAGAGCTTGCGGATGGCCGGAGTATCCAAGTCTTTCTTCTTGTCGCCCAACTCCTTCATCACCTGATGCTCGATCGGCAGGCCGTGGCAGTCCCAGCCCGGCACATAGGGAGCCTGGAAACCCGCCATGGTCTTGGACTTCACGATGATGTCTTTGAGGATCTTGTTCAGCGCATGGCCGATATGAATGCGGCCGTTCGCATAGGGCGGGCCATCGTGCAATACATAGCGCGGGCGTCCCTGGCCCGCGGCCTGGATCTGCTCATACAGCTTCTCCTGCGCCCACCAGGCGAGCATCTCCGGCTCCCGCTGCGGCAGATTGGCCTTCATCGGAAAATCGGTCTTCGGCAAATTGAGTGTCGCTTTGTAATCCATAGCAGTAGAGCAGACGCCGGGTCGTTCCAAGTGAATTGACGGGTGAATATACCGGAATAACCGGGGACGGCACCAGTCTAAACTCACGACAGGGGTATCCCAGGATGCTCAAACAGCTTTCCGGCAAGGCCGCAGCAAGCGAAAGCCCGAAGCGTACGGTTACAGGTACGTTGAGGGGTTGAGCGAAGCGAGAACGAAGCCGGGGAGCTGTTTCAGCATCCTGGAGCTAGCTGACGGACATCATGCGATCTAATGCAATCTTCGCCCAGCGCTTGTCTTCGTCGGGCACCACGATGTGATTCACGACATGGCCGTCGGCGAGGTTTTCCATCGCCCAGCAGAGATGCGCGCCGTCGATGCGGAACATGGTGGCACACTGACAAACGGTCGAAGAGAGAAAGAACACCTTCTTATCGGTCAGGTCGCGCTTCAAGCGGTTCACCAGATTCAGCTCGGTGCCCACGGCCCAGACGGTACCGGCCGGCGCCGCCGTGACGGTCTTGATGATGAACTCGGTCGAGCCGATCAGGTCGGCCTTATTGACGACGTCCTCATGGCACTCCGGATGAACGATCACCTTACCGTCGGGATACTGCTTGCGGAAATTGTCGATGTGGACGGGCTGAAACATTTGATGAACGCTGCAATGCCCCTTCCACAAAATCAGCTTCGCCCGCTTGATGGCCTCACGGGTATTGCCGCCGTTCGGCTGATAGGGATCCCATACGATCATCTGTTCGCGCGGGATGCCCATCTTGTTGGCCGTGTTGCGGCCCAGATGTTCGTCGGGGAAAAAGAGGATCTTCTCGCGTCTCGCCCAGCACCATTCGATGACCGCTAGCGCATTCGATGATGTGCAGGTAATTCCGCCGTGCTCGCCGCAAAAAGCTTTGAGGACCGCAGCGCTATTCACATAGACCGCCGGCATCACCGTCTCTTCCACCGGCAATATGCGCCCGAGCGCTTCCCAACACTGATCGACCTGTTCGATCGCCGCCATATCCGCCATCGAACAGCCGGCGGCCATATCGGGCAGGATGACCGTTTGCTTCGACCGGCTCAGAATATCCGCGGTCTCCGCCATAAAATGGACGCCGCAAAATACAATGTACGGCCGCTCGGAACGCTCCGCCGCCAGCTTCGATAACAGAAGCGAGTCGCCGCGAAAGTCCGCATGCTCGATGACTTCGTCGCGCTGATAGTTATGGCCCAGAATC
>OMJA01000223.1 GCA_900299245.1 Nitrospiraceae bacterium
GAAGAACCCCACGAAGTTCGATCTCCTGGTCGGCGGAGGAAAAATCACCCAGAACGATCTGGAAAATATCCTCGCCGAGGCCCGCAAAGGCACCAGCGATCTCGAAAGCATCCTGATCGAAAAATACAAAATACCAAAACTCGATATCGGCAAATCCTTCGCTCAATTCTACAAATGTCCGTATATCGAATTCAGCGAACGCACGCTTGTGGATATCGAGCTCCTTAAGAATCTAAACGTCGACTATCTCAAGAAAAATCATTGGATGCCGCTCAAGCGCGATCGGATCGCGATTGAAATTCTGACTGACGACCCCGGAGACCTCGACCGCGTTCAGGACATCAAACGGACATTCCCCGGCTTGAACATCCGCTTTGCGGTGAGCTTGCGACGGGACATCGCGCAGTTTCTTGCCGCTGCCACAGGTCAGGGTGATGCAGGGGGAGGAGGCCGTAAACTCGACGAAAACGTTTCGGACATTCTCGGCGAACTCGTCACCGAAGCCCAGGCCGAAGCGATGGAAGACGCGGCGGCAGGCACCGGACTCGACGAAAACGACAGTGCGATCGTTCGACTCGCCAATCAGATCATCGCGGATGCGTTCCGTCAAAACGCCTCGGATATTCACATCGAGCCCTACGGAGAAAAACGCGAGACCCTGGTCCGCTTCCGCGTCGACGGCGATTGCTTTGAGTATATGAAGATTCCTCAGAGCTACCGGCGCGCGATCGTCTCCCGCTTGAAAATCATGGCCAGCCTGGACATCGCCGAACGCCGCAAGCCTCAGGACGGCAAGATCAAATTCAAGCTCAGCGAAACCAAAGAAATCGAGCTTCGCGTTGCGACCATTCCCACCGCCGGTTACAACGAAGATGTGGTCATGCGTATCCTGGCGGCTAGTGAACCCTTGCCCCTCGATAAGATGGGGTTCTCGGACAGAAATCTGAAAGGCCTCAGGGATATTTCACAAAAGCCCTACGGCATCATTCTGTGCGTGGGACCGACCGGATCAGGAAAAACGACCACGCTCCACTCCGTTCTCGGGAACATCAACACTCCGGACATCAAGATTTGGACAGCCGAAGACCCCGTCGAAATCACCCAGTACGGTCTACGCCAGGTCCAGGTCCAGCCCAAGATCGGCTTCACTTTCGCCGCCGCCATGCGCGCATTCCTCCGCGCCGACCCGGATGTCATTATGGTCGGAGAAATGCGGGATAAAGAAACCGCCGACACCGGCATCGAAGCCTCGCTCACCGGACACCTGGTGCTCAGCACCCTGCACACCAACAGCGCCGTGGAAACAGTGACCCGTCTCCTGGACATGGGGTGCGACCCCTTCAGTTTCGCCGACGCCATGCTCGGCGTGCTCGCCCAACGTCTGGCCCGGCGCATCTGCAAAGATTGCAAAGAGCAGTATGTTGGAACACCGGAAGAGTACGAAGAACTCCGGCAGGGCTACGGGGCCGATCGCTGGGACAAACTCGGCGTAAAACTCGACAACACGTTCCGCCTCGCTCGCGGAAAGGGCTGCGAAGTCTGCAATCGCTCAGGCTTTAAGGGCCGCGTGGCGTTGCACGAGCTGCTGCTCGGCTCCGACAATATCAAACGCATGGTTCAGCAGAAGGCCCGCACCGAGGACATGCTCCACTGTGCCCTGGACGAAGGCATGACGACACTTGTGCAGGACGGCATCCAGAAAGTCCTGCTAGGACAAACGACCTACAAAGAAGTCAAAGCCGTCGCGATCAAGTAACGGCACGCACGTTTCACGCGGAGCCCTTTGCGCCGCAAAGGGCTCCGCAATCCCCACCCACTTTCTGCCCGCACAAAAAACAGGTACACTAGCCCCGTGTTTCCACGCACCGCGATATCGAGCTTCATTGTCTTGGCTGCATGCCTGGCGCTCTCCGGCTGTGAGACGACCGAGCACGTCCTGACAAGCGCAGAGCGCATCCTCGGCAGCCAAACAGGAAAAACGGTCGTCGACATCGCCTCCGGCAAAGACCCGAAACAGATCCTCAAGGAACATACAGACGCCTACCAGCGTGATCCCGAGGCCGTCTTGCGGGATCTCCGGACACTCCAACGCGATTTTCAAACGATCATGTCGGCGTTGACCGGTCGCGTGCGGCAGACATGGGGCGAGAAAGAAATCAAGGTTCCGGAACAGAAGAAATACGTCAAATACACACAGAACTACATGAGCCGGGCGGTCGTCGACTTTGACAGTGGAACGATTCTGATCGAAACACTGGACGAGAAATCCCCGAAAGACAGCCTGAAAAATGCCATCGTCACGACGCTGTTGACTCCGGACGATCCTCGATCGGTTGACCTGTTCTCCGACAAAGCCGTCACCCTCACCAGCGACAAGCTACCCTATCTCCTGGGCCTCGTCGTCGATCAACAGGGCCAGGCAATCAAAACCCCTGCCCAGGCTGATGCCTTTGCAACCTTCACTGTCGACAACCACGCCAAGCCGAGGTCAGTCGACCAGAACGGGACAGCCAAGCAGGCGCTACTGGCTGAAATTAAAATGGTGGCGAATTTCTCGAACCGGCAGGCTGAGAAGTACCGGAGCACTGTCACCCGCTACGCCGAACAATTCAAGGTCAGTCCAAGCTTGATCTTTGCCGTTATTCGAACTGAAAGCAATTTCAATCCTTTTGCCGTCAGCTCCGCACCGGCCTTTGGACTGATGCAGCTGGTCCCGAGTAGCGGAGGACGCGAGGCCTATCGAAAAGCCAAAGGCAAAGATACTATTCCTTCCCGCGACTACCTCTTTGATCCCGAGAATAATATCGAGCTTGGCAGTGCGTACCTCAACGTCTTATCCTACAACCTGCTGGAACGCATCGAGAACCAGGTTGCCAGAGAATACTGCGTCATCTCTGCCTATAACACCGGGCCCCGTAATGTGTTCAAAGCATTCGCCCCGGATCAAACCGCCGCCATCAACCAGATCAATTCGCTCCAGCCTCCGGCTGTCTACGACCAGCTGCGAGCGCACCTGCCATACCAGGAAACCCGTGACTATCTCGCCAAAGTCGTCGGTTATCGCAAACAGTTTATCTCCATGCCCGGAGACGGCATCAAGTAAACCCTGCCGCGAAGGCCCTCGCTGCATTGCGGAACACCTACGGACACACACGGGAGTAGTATGAAAGGCGGGAGGAGCCCAGGAGAGGCGTTCAATCAGGGTCAGAGGGCGGAAAGCAACGGTTTCTCGAATCCTTTCGAGAGCACCGTCATGTATTTCCGCAACCGCCCTTGCGACGCGGGAGACAGCCGCTGAAAGGCTAACCCGTACGTCTGGTCTTTCGTCCAGCGTACCGTCGCAACGGTGATCTCGGCGGGAGCCACCTGCCGCGGAAGCCGTATCAGAACGGACACATGATCACCGGGCTTGATCGGAGCCTCCGTGCTGACCCGCATGCCCCGCAGGGAGAGATCGTACACGACGCCCGCGCCATGCACGGACTTTCCAAACCAGCGCTGTTCATCACGCCAGGCGAGTTCGCAAGCAAATGGAGTGGGAATCCGAACTCGCGGATGCCGGCGAAACGTATTCAACATCGACGTCCGCAGCGCACTTGACGACATAGTCACACCCTCTGGTCAAACTGTATCGTACCCCGTTTCGCTTCACCAATCATTTTCTCACTTCTCATCATGCGGCCCCGATCCTCCGCGCAGGATCATCGACGTGAACGGCGCTCCCGGCAGGTAAAATTTTCCCCGTGATGGAAGAATCTGCTCACCCATCCGCCAAGGCATCGGCAAATCCCCCAATCGGCGGGCGCCTCGACCTCGCCTCAGTGGCACGAAAGTTGGAACCGCTCTCGGCATGATCTTTCCGCATGCCCTCCAGCTGCTGACTCAAGATGCCGCGCCATTCGGCGTGCTTTCCGCCCCGCTCATCAGCTGGTGCGGGTCCGCCGGTCTGCTGCTTTTTTTTCTCTGGCAGATCACCCGGCTCTATCAGAAATCAACGCAGACTGCCCAGCCCTTCGCCCGAGTTTCCCGATGCCTCGGACAATTGGCCCTCGAACGCCGGCATCTCGATCAGGATAGCTTGGCCGGTCATCTTTCCGGAACCTCGAAAGCCAGGCACCAAGACGCCCCGCCGAACCTGGACCGGCGGGACGGCAAAGATCTGCAACTCATCGACGCAACCTTCGAACGGGAACCCTGGCTGGCTCAGGCCTGGAAGCAATACCGGAAAACGCTCATCAGCGAGCAGGTCGCCTGGTATATCGAGCCACGCATATTCAGCTCCCGTTCCGCACAGGACCTGTTCTCGCTGGACACCATCTTTCGCGGACAATTGAACCTGGCCTGGTACCAACAAGTGCCGTCGCTCCTGACAGGGATCGGGCTGCTCTTCACATTTATCGCGCTGCTGGTGGGGCTCAGTAAATTGCACGCCGACGGCCATGCCATCGCCGGCATTCAAGGGTTGATCAACGGGCTCTCAGGAAAATTTCTGACCTCGATCGTGGGATTGGTCTGTTCAACTCTTTTCACACTGCTTGAAAAACCTCTCCTGTTCCGCCTGCTTTCAGCGCATCAGCACTGTATCCATTTGATTGACGACCTTTTTCCGAGAAAGACACTCGAACAGATTCTGGAGGGCATGACCGGACCGTCCCGTCGTTCCCCTCCCGCAGAGCACCCCTCGCGCTACTCCGGTCCCGCACCGTACTCACAGACCGCCGGCGATGCGCTGATACAGCCGCTGAAAACCATGACCCACTCCATCGACTCACTGACACGGGAGATACGCACATTTCTGCAGACCGACAGAACGCCATCGGTGAATGTTCCATCGGAGGCGGTCGTCGCAGCGTTCACCCCTTTGCTTGAACAGCTCACAACGGCCTTGAAGCAACTCCCGCAGCAACTTGAGACGGCACAGGCTCCTTCTGCAGCCACAACGGAGCAAGTGCATCACCTGGTGGACGATCTGACAGCAAGAATCACGCACCCCACCCATCCTGCATTGACCGGGCCGGCTCGCCAATCCCAGGGATGGTTGCAGCGGCTCCGCGGTTCAACAAATCTGATTGCGTCCAGGCCGGCAGACAGTCGCACCGCCGCACAGACTGTGCGAGGGCCGCGATGATCGTGCCTCCGCTTGACCGGATTCCATAGAAAGCACTCGCCATGCGCCTCAATGACTGGACCTCCCATTCTGCCGGCTCACACACGACGACCACCGGACTGATGGACCTCATGACCTCCCTTGCCATTATTTTTGTCCTGCTCCTGGCGGCGTCACTCGCCCCGCAAGCAGCCCATGATGATCCGGCGGATACGCCCACCCCTCCACCGCCTCCGTCACCCGCTGCGGCGATACCGGCAAATACCACCGTTCATACGCTACTCCACGAGCATGTTGCGCAATTCGGCCTTTCCGTGGATGAAGACCCGAACGACCCGCTCTTGATGCGAATTGTCATCCCTGAAGATCTGTTGAATTTCGAGTTCGGGAAAAGCACGCTCACGGCACAAGCCGACCGGTTTCTCACCGATATGATGCCCCGTTATGCCGCCCTGGTATGCGGACCGCTTGAGGCTCACGTGGATTCCGTCGTTATCGAGGGGCATACCGACGACCGGGGAAATGACAATACGAACCTGAGACTGAGCCAGGAGCGTTCGTTCCGCGTCATGACGAAGGGGATCGAGGCCATCGAACGGATGGAGCCGACCGTCTCCCCCTGCTTCCAGCGGCTGACATCGGCCAGCGGCCGGGGCCGGCAGGACCTCATCTCGGATCCTGTCACCGGAATAGACCGGAACAAAAGCCGCCGCGTCACGCTCAAACTTCGCCTTCGAGCAGCCGCACCACACGGCAATATCCTCCCCACATCCTCCTTGAACCGGATGCCGCTTTGACTGGGTCTCCGCATCGTGGTACGGTGACTCACTGTCTCCGTGTGCCGCCCGCATCGCTTTTCTCACGCAGTATCCAGTCGGGACACCTGTTCGCGTGATCACTGCGGGCGACTCACCCCGGGGCCGGCTGTGCTTGACCGCTCCGGCCAATGACGACACCGCCGCTCTCACGAAACGACCAAGGAGGACATCATCGCACGCCCAGGAAAAACAACGATGGCAAAGCGTGACCGTGAAAAATCGCTTCAATCGAAGCGGAAAGAGAAAGAAGAAAAGCGCGCGCAGCGGAAAAATGAAAAAGATGACCGCACGTCACTTTCCGCTGGAGGCGATCCGGATTTGGAAGGATTGCAGTGGGGACCTCAGCCCCCCCTGTACTAGTATGGAAGCATGCGCGGGCCGTACACACGGCCCGCGCCGCTACTCAGGCAGGACGGACAAACCGGTCATCGCCGAGCGCCCCGCGCAACCGCTGGGTCACGAGCCGGCGAAACTCCACTTTCTGTTTCAGAATCAGTGCCAAACCCTCCGCATCCACCAATACCAGCAGGTCATCTTCAACGACCAGCGTTCGCGCTTGATCGCCGAGATTGACCCGGTACTGGGTTCGCCCGTCAGGATTCCGTCCGGCCCCAGTGACAAGCTCAGTAAGCCCGTCAATAACGCCCTCCTGATTGTCTTTCCGCAACCGCACCTTGGTGCCATCAGGAATTCGAACCCACGGAGCGCTGGGCTTGACCGGGGGGCTTTGCGTCTCAGGCATGACATTCCCTTCCAATAGTAGATTGATCAATGAGCGATCCATGTTCACAATCTCCGCGCTAATTGCCGGAGGCGCTTTGCGTCGGGTGCGCCGGTCGATGGGCTCCATGACCTACAGGCCGGCGTTCCCGAAATCCAGCCGGGCGCCCCTGAGCGGGACGCGCCGGCCGGTGTGCAGGACGCCCCTGCGCACGCGGATCCGACACCGGTCTCGCGCTTCCTGCCGCCACCGGAACGGCATGCCCTAACAGCTGTTCGATGGCCCGCAATTGCTGACCGTCCTCCGACGTGACGAAACTCGTCGCCCGTCCCGTCGTCTTCATGCGCGCCGTGCGTCCGATGCGGTGCACATAATCCTCGGGGCAATTCGGCAAATCGAAATTGATGACGTGCCCGATATTCGCCACATCGATCCCGCGGGCCGCAATATCCGTCGCCACCAGGATACGAAACGCTCCGCGCTTAAACCCTTCAAGCGCCGCTTTGCGCTGCGAAAGACTGCGATCACCGTGCAGCACGGCGACTTTGTGTCCTTCCCGACCCAACACCCGCCCTAACTTGTCCGCCCGATGTTTAGTCCTGGTAAAGACCAGCACCGTCTCCTGTTCCTGGCCAAGCAAGGAGACCAACAAGTCGGCTTTGCTGTCGTGCGTGGTGTGATGCAATGCCTGCGTCACGCCGTCGGCCGTGGTGGCCGATGGACTGACCATGACACGGACTGGATTATTGACGCTCGCCTGCACCAATCTGGTGAGATCGCCCGGCAGCGTGGCGGAGAACAGCAGCGTCTGCCGTTCAACCGGCAAGGCATCGAGGATCTGGTTGATCTGCGGGGCAAAGCCCATATCCAGCATGCGATCGGCTTCATCCAGGACCAGGATCTTGATCGGAGCCAGATTGATCGTGCCGTTCCACATGTGGTCAAGCAAGCGACCGGGAGTCGCGACTAAAATATCCGGCTGCTGCCGGAGCCCGCGAACCTGCGCCTGCATATCGGCGCCGCCCATAATGACAGTGGCGGAAATGCGACGCCCGCGCCCGAGCTTTTCGATCGTGGCAAGAATCTGCAACGCCAATTCTCTTGTGGGCGCCAGAATCAGCGCTTGCGGCTGCCCTTTGGGCAAGGCCGCCAACCGCTCAATCATCGGAATGGCGAACGCGGCGGTTTTACCCGTACCGGTCTGCGCACAGCCGATCACATCACGCCCGGCGAGCGCAGGAGGAATCGCTTGAGCCTGAATGGGCGTCGGGGCGGTAAACCCAGCCTTGCTGAGATCCTGTAACATCGCCTCGGACAAACCGAGACCTTGAAAACTCTCGTGAACAGACGTATCCACTACACTATCCTTTCAGTTTGATCGCATTATGACGGGATCAGAGAACCGAGGGGAGAGAGCACCTGAACGATGCAGCTCCAAACTGGACCTGGTCGCGATGCGATCGCGAAGTCCGTTATGGTTTGAACA
>OMJA01000224.1 GCA_900299245.1 Nitrospiraceae bacterium
CTTCGTTGAGGACGCCGAAGGATTGGGAAGACGGCAGGCCGCCGCCCTCGACGGCGGGGGAGGGAAGGGCCGTTTTCGAGGGGGGAAACTTGCCGCCCGGCCGGGTGGTGGGCCTGGGGGGGGGGATGGGGGGGGGGGGGGCGGGGGCGGGGGGGGGGGGAGGTTTGTCGGACAAAAGCCGCCCCCCGTCACTGTCTTGTTGTCCCCCCCCCCCCCCCCCCCCCCCTTCCTAATGTTGCTTCCAACCGGGCAAGGCAGAAGCCCTGTTATTGCGCGCATTGAACGAGGGTCTTCTGAGACCGCGCGTTCAGCGAGCATAAAGGGCTTCTGCTTTGCTCGGTCTCTCCCCCTCGCTCCTTGACTCTGTTTCGAGCGCTTTGTTAGACTCGCCAGTCCAATCCTAAGTGATTGAAAGACGCTTGGTTCTTGGCGCGGGACGGCTTTAGCAACACGAGGCAACACCTATGATGAAGGCATGGCTTTTTGACGAAATGTTCCGGTTCGATCGACGGATCTTATCGGCTGAGGGAACCCAGAGCGAATGGGGTGCCGGCGATTCAGTTGCCGCGGATGAAGAGCTGCCGCCCGCGCCGCAGAATGTGCAGGCGAAACCGGGGAACGGCCGGGTCACGATTACCTGGGATGCCGTGCCCGACGCCATGTACTACAACCTCTATTTCCAGACCACGAAGGGCGTGCAGATCAAGTTTTCCGAATTGACGCGCCCCATCGCCAGCGCCGAGGATTTCAAAGCCGTCATCGGCGTTAAGAAGGAGAAGGCGACCTGCCTCGAAGGCGCGACCTCGCCCTTTGTTCACGACGATCTCGCGAACGGCACCTGTTACCACTATGTCGTGACGGTCGTGACCCAGAAGGGGGAGAGCCCGGAGTCGCAGGAAGTCATGGCGATTCCCTCGCCGTATCTGTTGTCGATGGTCTTCGGCCAGGAAGGCGCGGACGATGGGGAATTCAGCTCGCCCACCGGCCTGACGCTCGACAAAGACGGCAACATTTACGTCGCCGATACCGACAATCATTCGATTCAGAAATTCACGAAGGACGGCAAGTTCGTCGCCCGATGGGGCAGCGAGCCGAGTTCCCAGGAAGGGCAGTTCTATTATCCGCGCGGGTTGGCGGTCGGGCCGGACGATGTCATTTACATCGCCGACAGCGGCAACAACCGCGTGCAGAAATTCGACCTCGAAGGCAACGCCATGAAGGCCTGGGGCAAGTTCGGTTTCGCCTGGCGCGGCGCCGATATGGGCAAGTTCGATGTGCCCTGGGGCATCACGACGGACCAGGAGGGCAACGTCTATGTGTCCGACACCAGCAACGCCCGCATCCAGAAGTTTCAGGCGGACGGTCAGCCGCTGCTGAAGTGGGGCCGCGACGGCAGCTTCGACGGCGCGTTCTTCTTCCCGCGCGGCGTCGCGGTGGATTTCGTCGGCAATATTTTCGTGGCGGATGAGAGCAACAACCGGATTCAGAAATTCGACCCGCGCGGCAGCTTCCTCGCCAAGTGGGGACGCGAAGGGCACGGCCCGGGGCAGTTCAAGTCGCCCTGGGGCATCGCGTGCGACGCGCTCGGCAACGTTTATGTCGTGGACAGCGGCAACCATCGCGTTCAGAAGTTCGACGGCAACGGCACGTTCCTCTGTTCGTTCGGCAATCGCGGCAAGACAGAAGGCCAGTTGAATTTCCCGTCCGGCATCGCCGTCGATAAAGAGGGGTCGGTCATCGTCGTGGACAGCGGCAACAACCGCGTCGTCAAGTATGTGCCGACGGAAGAGGAAATCAACCGCGGAAAAGAACAGTCCGCGTCGGCGCCGGCGGCCGGTACCGTCCAGCCTCCGCGCAGCGTGGCGGTGAAGCCGGGCGACAC
This sequence comes from Nitrospiraceae bacterium, assembly GCA_900299245.1. Classification (GTDB taxonomy): domain Bacteria; phylum Nitrospirota; class Nitrospiria; order Nitrospirales; family Nitrospiraceae; genus Nitrospira_D. The sequence goes on from OMJA01000224.1 coordinate 1,883, forward strand.
GGAAATCTATTTAAGCTGGATGGATGTGCCGGGCGCAGTTTCGTACAACTTGTATTTCAACACCGCGCAAGGTATCACGCCCCAGACCGGCACCAAGATTGAAGGCGTCACCAGCCCCTACACGCATTCCGGGTTGACTAACGACACGGCCTATTTCTATGCCATCACGGCGGTGTTCGAAGACGGCGCCGAAAGCGAGGTTTCGGAAGAAGTCACCGCAACGCCGGTGTTGATCGACATCACCGCGCCGCAGAATCCGTATGCCGTCATCAATCACGGCGCGTTCATGACGAATTCGCCGGAAGTCGTCGTCACGATCTCCGCGACCGACCTGGATACGGGTGTGGCGGCCTACTTCATTTCGGAGAGCCCGTTGACGCCGATGGGCGGCACGCCGGGATGGGTCGAGGTCACGACGGCCATCAAGTTCGGCGCGACGATCCCGTTCATCCTGTCGCCGACCGACGGACAAAAGACGATTTATGTCTGGTTCAAGGACGTCGGGAACAACGTCTCGACTCCGGCCAGCGCGACGATTCTGGTCAATACCTCGGGCTATCTCTGTGTCTCCAAGTGGGGACAGCCGGGCCGCGGCGCATCGCTCCTGCACGGAGGCGAGTTCATGGCGCCGATGTACGGGTTGTGCGTGGATCAGCAGGGGTCGCTGTTCGTTGTCGACAACGGCAACAACCGCATTCAGAAATTCGACAACGCCGGCAACTTCATCATCCTCTGGGGAAATTTCGGATCGGCCAACGCCAATTTCCACAACCCCACCGGGATCGCCTGCGACGGCAAGGGCGATGTGTGGGTGGTCGATACGAACAACCACCGCGTGCAGAAGTTCGACGGCAAGCTCGGCGGCTATCTGATGAAGTTCGGTTCGCGTGGGAACGGCGAAGGTCAGTTCAATGCGCCCTGGGGCATTGCGGTCGACCGGGTGCGCGGCTTCGTCTACGTCGTGGACAGCGCCAACTTCCGCGTGCAGAAGTTCGATATGGCGGGCGAGTTCATCATGGCCTGGGGCAGCTTCGGCAGCGGCGACGGGCAGTTCTACTTCCCGCGCGGCGTGGCCGTCGATCAGAACGACGGGTCGGTGTACGTGGTGGACATGGGCAACCACCGCATCCAGAAATTCGATACCAGCACCAACGTGCTGCCGCAGTTGCTGGCCAAGTGGGGCGGCAGTCCCGAGGCCGGTCATGCGAGCAGCGCGCTTGCGCAGGAGGCCGGACAGTTGCGGAATCCCTGGGGCGTGGCGGTGGACGGCGCCGGCGATGTGTATGTGTCGGATGCCGGCAACCAGCGCGTCCAGAAATTCGACAAAGAAGGCAATTACATCACGCAGTGGGGCGGCTACGGCAACGGCGACGGGCAGTTCAACTTCCCGTACGGGATCGCCGTGGATGCCCGGGGCAGTGTGTTCGTGGTGGACAGCGGAAACACGCGGGTGCAGCAGTTCATGCCGGCCGATGAAGGCAGCGAGCGGCTGCAGGAGAATGCGGAAGCGTTGGCGGAACTGGATAAGGCGCAGCAGCCGCGCTAACGAATCCGGCGAACGGGCCGTAGGGATGGTACGGGGAGATTATGCTGGATAAAGAGCCGCGATTGGGTCTTACGTACGACGACGTCGTTCTGGTGCCGGCGAAGTCGCAGGTCCTGCCGAACGAGGTCGACACTTCGACGCTGGTGACGCGCAATATTCGCATTCACGTCCCCTTTGTCAGCGCGGCGATGGACACCGTGACCGAATCGCGCCTGGCGATTGCCATGGCCCGCGAGGGCGGGATCGGCGTCATCCATCGCGTGCTTCCTCCGGCGGATCAGGCCGCGGAAGTGGATCGGGTGAAAAAATCCGAAAGCGGGATGATTCTGGATCCGGTGACGATCTCGCCGGATCAGACGATCCGCGACGCGCATCAATTGATGGCTAAGTACCGGATCTCCGGCATTCCCGTGACGAAAGAGGGCAAGCTCGTCGGCATTCTGACGAACCGCGATTTGCGTTTCGAGTCGCGGCTGGATCTGAAAGTGTCGCAGGTCATGAAACGGGAAAAGCTGATCACCGCGCCTCAAGGCACGAGCCTCGAAAAGGCGCGCGAGATCCTGCACGAACACCGCATCGAAAAACTGCCGGTCGTGAACAAGCATTTCGAGCTCAAAGGCCTCATCACGATCAAGGATATCGAGAAGCGCATCAAGTATCCCAATGCCTGCAAAGACTCGCACGGCCGGTTGCGCGTGGGGGCGGCGGTCGGTGTGGGGGCCGATACGGACGAGCGGGCGAGTTTGCTGAAGGCCGCCGGCGTGGATTTGATCGTTGTGGACACGGCGCACGGGCATTCCCAGGCCGTCCTCGACACGGTGAAGCGGCTCAAGAAGCAGCATCCCGATCTGGAATTGATCGCCGGCAACATTGCGACGGCGGAAGCGGCCAAGGATTTACTGAAGATGGGCGTCGATGCCGTGAAAGTCGGCGTCGGTCCCGGTTCGATTTGCACGACCCGCATCGTGTCCGGCGCGGGGATGCCGCAGTTGACCGCGATCGCCGATTGCGCCAAGGCGCTGCGCGGAAGCGGCGTGCCGATCATTGCCGACGGCGGGATCAAGTTCTCCGGCGACGTGACCAAGGCCCTGGCGGCTGGAGCCTCGTCGGTCATGCTGGGCGGGCTTCTGGCCGGCACCGAAGAATCGCCGGGCGAAACGGTTCTCTATCAGGCCAGAACCTATAAGGTGTATCGCGGCATGGGTTCCATCGGCGCAATGGAGCGGGGCGGCGGCGATCGCTACGGCCAGGGCGGACGCCCGGCTCAGAAACTCGTCCCGGAAGGTATCGAAGGGCGCGTGCCCTACAAGGGTCCGCTGGGAGCGGTCATCTATCAGCTGGTCGGCGGCGTCAGATCGGGCATGGGATATTGCGGCTGCCAGACGATTGCCGATCTTCAGCAAAAGGCGACCTTCATCAGGCAGACCGTGGCCGGTCTCCGCGAAAGCCACGTGCACGACGTGATCATCACGAAAGAAGCACCGAACTACCGGATGGATTGGGAGTAACGACAGCAGTCAGCCTTCAGCCATCAGCATGCAGCCGGAAGGCAGATGATCCCTCCCTGTGATAGACAGTCCTCAACGTGCGGTTCTCCTGTCTTGCTGATCGCTGATAGCTAACCGCTGAAAGCTGAGTCTTCATGGAACTGTGGCACAATCGCATTCTCGTCCTCGACTTCGGATCCCAGTACACACAGTTGATCGCCCGGCGTATTCGCGAAGCGCAGGTCTATTCGCAGATTCTGCCCTGCACGGCCTCTCTGGCGACCATTCTGGCCTATCGCCCGCAGGGGATTGTGCTTTCCGGCGGTCCTTCCAGCGTCTATGAGAAGAAGGCCCCGACCGTCGCCAAGGAACTATTCGATCAGGGCATTCCGATCCTGGGCATCTGTTACGGCATGCAGCTGGTCACACATTTGTCGGGCGGCAAGGTCGTCAAGGCGCCGCATCGGGAATATGGCCGGGCGGATCTCCTCATCGATGACCGGAGCGACCTCTTCAAAGACGTCGGCACAGGCGGCTCCTCGGTCGTGTGGATGTCCCACGGAGACCGGATCGAGCGCATGCCGAAGGGGTTTCGGTCCATTGCCCATACGGGCAATTCGCCGGTCGCGGCGATGAAGTCGGAGGACGAGCGGCGGCGGATCTATTGTCTGCAGTTCCATCCGGAGGTCGCGCATACGCCCGAGGGAGCGAAGATGCTCCGGAACTTTGTCTACGAGATCTGCGGCTGTACCCCGACCTGGACCATGCAGTCTTATGTGGAGACGGCGGTCAATCAGATCCGCGAGAAGGTTGGGAAGGATCGTGTGATCTGCGCGTTGAGCGGCGGAGTCGACTCGTCGGTGGCCGCAGCCCTGACGCATCGCGCCATCGGGGACCAGCTGACCTGCATCTTCGTCGATAACGGAGTGCTTCGCGCAGGCGAACGCGAGCAGGTGAAGAAGACGTTTGCCTCGCAGATGCATCTCAATCTGCGGGTGCTCGACCGCACGACGCAGTTCCTGGACGGCTTGAAGGGTGTCACCGATCCCGAGCGGAAGCGCAAGATCATCGGGCGCCTGTTCATCAAGAATTTCGACGCCGAGTCCAAGAAGCTGAAAGGCGTCAAGTATCTCGTGCAGGGCACGCTCTATCCCGATGTGATCGAGAGCGTCAGCTTCAAGGGCCCGTCGGCCACGATCAAGACGCATCACAATGTCGGCGGGTTGCCGGCCCGGATGAAATTGAAATTGATCGAGCCGCTCCGTGAATTGTTCAAGGACGAGGTGCGGGTGTTGGGCACCGAGCTGGGTTTGCCGGATGAGATCGTCTGGCGGCAGCCGTTCCCCGGCCCCGGGCTCGCGATCCGGGTGCTCGGCTCCGTGACGAAGGAACGGCTGGCGATTCTCCGCGGGGCGGAAACGATCGTCGATCAGGAGATCCGCGGCGCGGGACTGTACCGCGAAATCTGGCAATTCTTTGCCGTACTGCTGCCGATTCGCACGGTCGGCGTCATGGGCGATCAGCGGACTTACGACAACGTTGTGGCCATCCGCGCGGTAACCAGCGTCGACGGAATGACCGCCGACTGGGCCAAGATCCCGTACGACGTGCTGGGCCGCATGTCGAGCCGGATCATCAACGAAGTGAAGGGCGTGAACCGCGTCGTCTACGACATCAGCTCGAAGCCGCCCAGCACAATTGAGTGGGAGTAGGGACTGGGAGCAGGCCCATCGCCTCTCTTGCTCGCCCAGTGTGCACGCGGATTTCTTCGTGTCGTGATTGTCGGGCGGTGCTCACTGGATGCGCGCAAGAAGAGCCAATAGAACAACTCCTGCTGAGAAAGAAGCGGAAGAAAAGAGATTGATGGAAACGAGACTGCAGAAAATTATCGCGACGACCGGGCTGGCATCGCGCCGGAAGGCGGAGATGCTGATTGCGAGCGGTCGCGTGACCGTGAATGGCAAGGTGGTCACGGAACTCGGGACGAAGGTCGATCCCGAGCGCGATCACGTGAAGGTGGATGGCAAGCACATCGAAAACGCGCAACCGTTCGTCTATCTCATTTTGAATAAGCCGAAGAACGTCATGTCGACGTTGGACGATCCGGGCGGACGGCCGACGGTGAAGAACTTTCTGCACGGGGTGTCGGTACGGGTGTTTCCGGTGGGCCGGCTGGACTTCGACAGCGAAGGCTTGATGCTGTTGACCAATAACGGCGATCTGACCCAGGCCCTGCTGCATCCTCGCTATCATGTCCCGAAGACCTATCTGATCAAGGTCAAGAGCGTCCTGACGGATGAAGAGATCGCTCAACTCGAAAAGGGCATCAGGCTCGAGGACGGCATGACCAGTCCGGCGACGGTGAAAAAAGTCCGCAAGGCCGAAGCCAACTCCTGGGTGGAAATTACGATTCATGAAGGCCGCAAGCACCAGGTGAAGCGGATGCTGGAAGCCGTCGGCCATCCGGTGATCAAATTGACGCGCGTCAAGATGGGACCGTTGACCCTGGGTGATCTGGGGGCCGGCGAATTCCGGTTCCTGACGGACCGGGAAGCGAACGCGTTGCGCGAGATTGTTGAGCAGCGGCGCACTTTGGAGAAGGAAGGGAAGGATCCGGGGGGCCGGATTCCCAAGCCTCCCCGGCGTGCGGGCTGGGCGAAACCAACGAAGGCAAAACGGCACTCGACGAAGAAAGCGAGACACGTGGCATGAAGGTGAGAACGCATCGCTGCGGCGAATTGAACAAGACCCATGTCGGCCAGACCGTGGTGTTGAACGGCTGGGTACAGCGCCGGCGCGATCACGGCACGGTAATCTTCATCGACCTGCGCGACCGGACTGGATTGACGCAGATCGTGTTCAATGCCGAGCGCAACGCAGCGGTCCA
>OMJA01000225.1 GCA_900299245.1 Nitrospiraceae bacterium
CATCCAGCGCGCAGATGCCGATCGCGTGATAGCGGCGGGACAGAGCTTCGGCCTGGGCGGGAGGCAGCCGGTCGCATTTGTTGAAGATGAGGACTTGCGGGATTTTGTCGAGTTCCAGCTCTTCGAGGATATCCAGGACGGCCTTCATCTGGACATCGATGTCCGGAGCGCTCGCATCCACGACATGCAGGAGCAGATCGGCTTCGCGCAATTCCTCCAGTGTCGTGCGAAACGCACCGACGAGTTCTTTGGGGAGATCCCTGATAAATCCGACGGTATCGGTGACGATGACTTCCCGATCCTGAGGGAAGCGCAGACGGCGGCTGGTGGTATCCAGCGTCTCAAAGAGGCGGTTCTCGGCCGAGACATGACTATCCGTCAGGATGTTCAGCAACGTTGATTTTCCGGCGTTGGTATAGCCGACGAAGGAGAGAACCGGAAGCCCCTGCCGTTCCCGACGGGCGCGGCGTTGTCCCTGGTGCTTCGAGAACTGTTCGATCTCGCGTTCTAAATGCGTAATACGATCGCGGATTTTCCGACGATCAGTTTCCAGTTTCGTTTCGCCCGGTCCTCTTGTCCCGATACCTCCCCCGAGCCGTGACAATTGCGTGCCCTGTCCGGAGAGGCGCGGGAGCAGATACCGCAATTGCGCGAGTTCCACCTGGACTTTGCCCTCACGGCTATGGGCCCGGCGCGCGAAAATATCGAGAATCAGCTGCGTCCGGTCGATGACTTTAATGTCCGTCATCTCGGCAATGGCGCGTGCCTGGGCCGGCGTGAGAGTTTGGTCAAAGATGACCATATCCGCGCCTTTATGCAGGGTTTGTATCAGTACTTCTTTCAGTTTTCCGCTCCCCAGCAGGTATCGCTGGTGGCCATCGGAGATCCGTTGCGCAATCTTATCGATCACGCTGACGCCGACCGAATCCGCAAGTTCTGCGAGTTCCTCCAGCCGCTCTTCCTGTTCGGCGCGGCCTTGTGACGACGCGCTGACCAGGATGGCGGACTCGCTTCCGCTCGTCACAGCGTAATGTTTGAGCGCTTCCTGCAGATCGGTCTCGAGATTTTTGATGAACCGGTCGAAAATAATCGGGCATTCCTGCAACGGAGTCGGTTTGAGGACCTCGCAGAGACGCCCGGATGCGTTTTGCGGCAGGAGGTGCGCGAGATAGAGCGTGCCGGGCGTGCCGTTTTGTGAGACCGAGAGCAGGCCGATCAAATCGAGGCGGAGATAGCCCAGATCCGTCAGATCTTCCTGGCTCAAGGGTCTGTCCTGCAGTTGCGTTCGAATGAGACGAAGTCCCCGCAGTGAACGGGGGCCTGCACGAAACTTCGACAACGTCGTGGGCGAGAGCACCATGTCGGTACCGACGATGATCTCCTGCACGACGCCCCGTCTGGTGAGCAAGAGCGAGATCGGACGCCGGTACTCGGCCGAGAGTTTCGCGAGTTCCGTGGCGAGTTCGAGTGACAGAACTTCATCCACGGCATTCCGCCGCCGGTAGAGATGTTCGATCGCGTCGAGTTGACTGGCGCGAAGCCCGATGGTTTTGCCCTGTACGTCAGGAATAAGCGGCCTCTTGGTTAACGGGCGTGAAGGGGGGCGCGATCCATGTAGGTTCCCGCTCGCAGTGACGGAAGAATTTCAAGATCAGCTGATGGCGGTTGTCCGCTTATCAGCAATTGCCTTCCGGCTGAGGCAATCATGGCGGCATTGTCGGTGCAGTAGGCCATCGGGGGCAAGGCGAGCCTGATCCCCTCCTCCCGGGCTCTCGCGGTGAGCAATGCGCGGAGGCGAGAGTTGGCGGAGACTCCTCCGACCACCGCCAGGGCCTGGACTCCAGAAGATTTCACCGCCACAAAGGCCCGATCAACGAGCACGCGGACGATCGCCTCTTGATACCCTGCCGCCAGATCAGCGGCCTGGGCCGTCCGTGCGGATTGATCCATGCCGCGAAGGCGGTAAAGCAGCGAGGTTTTCAGCCCGCTGAAGCTGAACTCCAAGCTGCTCTTTTGTAAGCGGGACAAGGGAAAGCGAACAGCTTTGGGATTGCCCTGGCGCGCCAGCCGATCGATTGCCGGCCCGCCGGGATAGTCCAAGCCGAGCATCTGCGCGCCTTTGTCAAACGCTTCACCGGCGGCATCGTCTCTTGTGCAGCCGAGCAGCTGGGTTCGCCCGTCGGCATCCCTTCTGAATAAATGCGTATGCCCTCCTGATACGACCAGGACGATACAGGGAAAAGGGAATGAGGGATCCGCCAGCCAGGCCGAGGCAATATGGCCTTCAAGATGATTCACGCCGATGAGAGGAAGAGATAAACCAAAGGCCAGACCTTTGGCGTAATTGAGTCCGACCAGCAGGGCTCCGGCAAGGCCGGGTCCCTGGGTCACCGCGATGGCCCCGAGGTCCTGTCTGGTGAGCTGCGCTTGCGTCAGCGCGGACTGGACGACCCGGTCGATGGTACCGAGATGGGCCCGTGCGGCCAATTCAGGAACCACGCCACCGTATTGGCGATGCACAGAGTCCTGTGAGGATACCACGTTCGACAAGACGGTTCCGTCGCTGCTCAGGATGGCAGCTGATGTTTCATCGCAGGAGGATTCAATGCCAAGCACCGGACAGGGCGTCCACGGAGACGTTGTCCTGGGGCTGGATTCTGAAATCGGTGTCATAGCAATGTAGACGTAACACAATCGGCTCGTAAAAAACATGCACCCCCTACAGCCACAGGCCGTAGGGGGTGCAATTTGATCGGTAAGCGTCCCGCGGTCAGAAAACCCGCCAAAGGATGATCTAGACGCCGGCCATCGCCTCCTGCTCGATAAAGGCCGGCGCGCCGTCCCGGAGCACCACCTTGATCTTGCGGCAATCTTTGAAGCGTCCTCTGATCAGGTCATCGGAGAGCGGATCTCCGATGGCGCGCTGAATGGTCCGACGCATCGGCCTGGCGCCGTACAACGGTTCATAGCCTTCTTTAATCAACCATTGTTTGACTTCGTCGTCCACTTCGATCTCGACGCCTCTCTCCACGAGACGTGAGTTCAGCTCGCGGATCAGAATGTCAAGAATGGTGTAGAGCTGTTCTTTCTCGAGTTGGTGGAAGATCACCACTTCGTCGATACGGTTCAGGAATTCCGGGCTGAAGGAGCGGCGCAATTCACCGATCACTTCTTCCTTCTTTCTCCTCTGCTGTTCCCCTTCCGTGCTCTGAAATCCGAGCGAGACACCCTTTTGAATCATCTTGGTGCCGATGTTCGACGTCATGATGATCACGGTGTTTTTAAAGTCCACTTTACGACCCAGACTGTCCGTCAGGACACCGTCGTCGAGGACTTGCAGCAGCACGTTAAAGACGTCCGGATGGGCTTTTTCAATTTCGTCGAAGAGCACGACGGAATACGGACGGCGACGAACCTTTTCGGTCAGCTGGCCGCCTTCTTCATAGCCGACATAGCCGGGAGGAGCGCCGAACAGCCGTGAGCTGGTGAACTTCTCCTGGTATTCTGACATGTCGACACGGATTAATGCGTCTTCGCTGTTAAACAGGAATTCGGCGACGGTCCTGGCCAGCTCGGTTTTGCCGACGCCGGTGGGGCCCATGAAAATGAAGGAGCCGATGGGCTTCTTCGCATCTTTCAAACCGGCTCGTGACCGGCGGATCGCGCGGGACACAGCCGAGATCGCTTCATTCTGTCCGATGACCCGTTTGTGGAGGAATTCCTCCATGTGCAGCAATTTGTTCGATTCTTCTTCTTCCAGCTTAAAGAGCGGGATGCCGGTCATCTTCGAGACGACGTAGGCGACGTCTTCTTTTCCGATGGTCGGCTTGTTCTTTTCCTGGCTCTTTTTCCACTCGCGTTTGGATTCGTCCAGTAACTTCCGCAACCGCTCTTCTTCCTCGCGATGGCGAACGGCCTCTTCGAAGTTCTGCATGGAGATCGCGAGTTCTTTGTCCCGCGAGACCTTCTTAAGTTCCTGCTCCATCGCTTTCAGCTCGGACGGTAAGGCGTAGGTCTGGAGCTTGGCGCGCGAGCCGGTTTCGTCGATCAGGTCGATCGCTTTATCCGGAAGGAACCGATCGGTGATGTACCGGTCGGAGAGTTTCACGGCTTCGACGATGGCGTCCTCGGAGATCTCGACGCCATGGTGTTCTTCGTAGCGGTCGCGGAGTCCCTGAATGATGAGCACCGCTTCATCCATGCTCGGGGGCTGCACGTGAATCGGCTGGAACCGCCGCTTCAGGGCGCCGTCCTTTTCAATGTGCTTGCGATATTCATCCAAGGTTGTCGCGCCAATGCACTGAATCTCGCCGCGCGACAGCGCAGGCTTGAGCATGTTGGAGGCATCGATCGATCCCTCGGCCGCGCCGGCTCCGACGAGCGTGTGCAACTCATCGATGAAAATGATGATGTTGCCGGCCTGCACGATTTCCTTCATGACGACTTTCAGCCGCTCTTCAAACTGGCCGCGATACTTGGTGCCGGCGACCAGTGAACCGAGGTCGAGCGCGATGACGCGTCGCGACAACAGATTATCCGGGACTTCGGATTGCACGATCCGCTGCGCCAATCCTTCGACGATCGCGGTCTTGCCGACGCCGGATTCTCCGATCAGCACCGGATTGTTTTTGGTGCGGCGGCTGAGGATCTGCAGGACCCGTTCGATTTCGTCGGCACGGCCGATGACCGGATCCAGCTGGCCTTCCTGCGCCATCTGGGTGAGGTCCCGTCCGAATTCGTCGAGCGCGGGCGTGTTGCTCTTCCGGTCGCGCTCGCGCGGAGCGGACTTTCTCAGGAAGGTGACGGTCAATTGTCTGGCCGTCAACAGATTGGCTCCGAGGCTCCGGAGAATTTTTCCGCCGATCCCTTCCTCTTCCCGCAAGAGGCCGAGCAGGAGATGTTCGCTCCCGATATGATTGTGGCCGAGAAGCCGGGCTTCCTCGACACCGTATTCAATGACTTTTTTGACGCGTGGGCTGAAGGGAATTTCCCCGAACGTCATAGTCGTTCCGCCGCCGGGCAGGTTCCGCTCGATTTCAAGCCGGATCTGCTCCGTGGAGAGTCCCATCTTTTTCAGGATCATCAGGGCGATACCGTCGGATTCACGGAGAATCGCGAGGACCAAGTGCTCCGTCCCGAGATAATCGTTCTGGTGCCGCTCGGCCTCTTCCCGTGCCAGGATGATGATCTTCCGACCCTTGTCCGTGAATCGTTCGAACATCCTGCCTCCTTATGGTCTGGTCTAGACTGGTAGTACTGTCTGTTGCGCGAACCTATGGAAAATCTTGGCCTAATTCTAACTACCGCCTTTTCGAGTGTCAAGGTTGCATGCGAATCCGACAGTGATGTGAAACGATGCCGAAGGTATTGTCGTTGTCATGGTCTCACACTGCGTTTGCTATGGCCATGTTGCGTTGACAGTCCGAGAAGTGTCCCTATACAATCCCGCACCTTCCGCCGATTCGCGAGCGAAGGCATTTGGGATTCCTATGCAGCGCAAGAGTATCGGCATTCTCACCAAGCCGAAGTTTCCTGAGGTCAAAGAAACGCTGCAGAGCGTCGTCGCCTGGCTGCGGGCGAAGAATATCGTGGCGCTGTTAGATACGACATCCGCCTCTTTGCTCGGAGAAACCGGCGGCATCCAGAAAACGCAACTGGCCAGTCAGGCCGATGTGTTGCTGGTCCTGGGCGGCGACGGGACGATGCTCAATGCGGCCCGATTGGCCGGTGAGCGAGGCATTCCCATTCTCGGTGTGAATATGGGAGGGCTGGGGTTTCTTACGGAAGTGCGCCTGGAGAATCTCTTTCCCTCACTCGATCGTGTCTTCGCCAATGACTTTGTGCTGGATGAGCGGCTCATGCTCAAGACCCATGTGCACCGGCACGGGGAAACCGTGACGCAGGGAGCCGTCCTCAACGATGTCGTGATCAGCAAGGGCACTCTGGCCAGAATGATCGAGTTGAAAATCTCCATTCAGGGCGAGTTTGTGACGAACCTGCGGGGCGATGGATTGATCGTCAGCACCCCGACGGGATCGACGGCCTATTCGCTGTCAGCCGGCGGCCCGATCCTGGCTCCGGCAGTCCAGTCACTGGTGCTGACGCCGATTTGTCCCCACACTCTCACCCATCGTCCGCTGATTGTTCCGGCCGAAGCCGAAATCGATGTGACGTTGACCAGTAAGGATGACGGCGCAATGGCGACCATGGATGGCCAGGTCGTCGTCGCTATTTCGCAAGGCGATACGATCGAGATCAAAGTCTCAGAGCATCGTACGCGACTGATCCGGTTTCCCGAGACGAGATACTATGAAGTGTTGCGGGAGAAGCTGAAGTGGGGAGACGGCTGAGCCGTCCCCCCTGAATCTGCCTAGCGTGAATGCCGGTCGATCAAGTCCAGCATCTCTTGGTTGGTGGCGTACTTGAATTCCCCGATACAGTCTGTCGATCCGCTATGTGCTCTTTCTGCGGCGTCGAGCGCTTTGAGTCCGGCGAGGTTCACCGGCCGGCTCTTTCGTTCTTTCAGCAAACCGGCGAGCTTTTCCGTGACTGCTTTCGCTGAGACAGGCTGGCCCGGGTTCTTGGCGTCCAAATAACGAGTCACCACTTCCGCGCACCACTCCCCATCCCGTTTGGCCACGCCGACCAGTCCTTCACTGGCTTTGCGCGCCCATCCGGTGAGGAACACGCCATCCACCGGCTTGCCGGTCGTTTCGTCATAGGCCTGAAACAGCGCATCGTCGGGATCGTTGTTCGTCTTATTGGGGTTGGTAACAAAGATTCCGTTCTTATACGGGAGTCCTACCGTCTCGTCGACTTTATCGCCCACGGCGAAGACGACGGCGTCGCAGGGGAATTCGTAATACTGCTTGAGTCCGACTGCCGCGGTATCGGTTCCCTTGGGCTCCAGTTTGTTGTCTTCCATCTCCAGGCCGCGCACTCGATTGTTGCTATCGACCAGGATGCGTTTAGGCGACGCAAGAAATTTGAAGCCCATTTTGGTCTGGCTGACCGCGGGCTCACATTTCGTAAATTCGTCCGTCAGCCCTTTCAGGACTTCGTCCGCATTCTGGCCGACTGCGGCGAGACGATCCTTGATGCGCGCGACTTCCTTGGTGATCCCGTCGAGATCCATGTTGGCGCAGACCGACCGGATTTCTTTGGGATTGTATTTTCGCTCCAGCGGACCGCGGCGCACGATGGCGGTGACGCGCTCCACCTTTTTGTAGCGGATCAGCCAGTGTGCGATGTCCACCATGACGTCGCCCGCCCCGATGACTGCCACATGCTTGCCGACCTCAAACGGCCGGTCGCCGAATCCGGGTAAGCGGTTGAAGTGATAGACGACGTCTTTCGCGTGGAACACGCCTTGCGCCGAATCCCCTTCCACCCCGATGGCTTTGGTGCCTTGCGCGCCGATCGCAAACACGACGGCACTGGCGCCAAGGGAACGGACATCGTCCACGGTGAGGTCTTTTCCCTTACCAATGGAGACGTTGCCGAAATAGTGGACATTGGGTTGCTCGAGCATCTCCCAATATTGCTTCTTGAGTCCGCCCCGCAATTTCAGCTTGGCCGGGAAGATCCCGTATTCAGCCAGCCCGCCGAACTTGATGTCACGGTTCAAGATGATGACGTCGTGGCCGGCTTTCGCCAGCATATTTGCAGCGGCCATGCCGGCTGGTCCGGCTCCGGCCACAATAATCACATGCTTACTCTGTGCGCTCATGCGTTGTTCCCTGGAAAAGTGGATAGAAAGTGACTAGAACCCCAACAGTTTCGCGGACATTAGCATAGGAAAAACGGGGCTGTCAAAGTAAACAGCCGAAGTATGCCGCTCCCAAATCCTACTGATACCCCTTGGTCTTCATACAGGAATCGAGATCCTTTCTCGCGAAGTCCGGTTGAATGCAACGGGTACGCTTTTCCGTGTCACCGAGCGATGTCGGTCCTGGTTCGCTCCATTGCGCTCGATCAGGGATGCGCCGGTTATCCCCCCGCACTGCCGACCGGTCCGCCGGGCATCGTCATGCGCCAGGGGTCGAGGAGTTCGGTGAGGCGCTTATCTGAAAGCACTTTCTGCTCTTTCGCGACCTCACGGACGGTCTTGCCGGACTTATAGGCATCTTTCGCCAGTTTCGCGGCCGCTTCGTAGCCGATCTCCGGCGCCAGCGCCGTACACATCGCGAGGCTTTCTTCGATCAGGCTTTTGCAGCGCTCTTCATTGGCCTTGATGCCTTCGATGCACTTGGCGGCAAAGTTGTTAGAGACGGAGGCCAGTAACTCGATGGATTGGAGGAGGTTGTAGGCCATGACCGGCAGCATGACGATCAACTCGAAATTGGCGGCCTGTCCGCCGACGGTGACGGTGACGTCGTTGCCGATTACTTGTGCGCAGACCATCGTGACGGATTCCGCGATGACCGGATTCACCTTGCCCGGCATGATCGACGAGCCGGGCTGAGTCTCGGGTAGGTTGATCTCTCCCAGACCGCAGCGCGGACCGGAGCCGAGCCAGCGAATGTCGTTGGCAATTTTCATGAGACTGACCGCGATCGTCCGCAACTCCCCGCTCGCTTCGACCAGCGAATCCTGAGCGGACTGAGCCTCAAAGTGATTTTTGGCTTCTTTGAAGGTGCAGCCGGTTTCTTTCGAAATGATCGCCATGACTTTGGAGGCAAACTTGGGATGGCAGTTCAGGCCGGTGCCGACCGCGGTGCCGCCGAGGGCGACTTCGCTTAAGGCTTCCTGGGCGCGTTTCACGCGGTGAATTCCGAGTTCGATCTGTCTGGCATAGCCGCCGAACTCCTGTCCCAGTCGCACCGGCGTCGCATCCTGCAAATGGGTGCGGCCGATCTTGACGATCTTATCGAATTCTTTGGCCTTGCGATCCAGCGCCTTGTGCAGGCGGGTCAGGGCCGGGAGCAGTTCCCGCTGCATCATCTCTCCCGCCGCAATATGAATGGCAGTGGGAATGACATCGTTACTGGACTGCCCCAGGTTCACATGGTCATTCGGATGCACCAGCTTGCTGCCTCGCAAGCCGCCCAGGAGTTCGGTGGCCCGGTTGGAAATGACTTCGTTGGTGTTCATGTTGGTGGAGGTGCCGGAACCGGTCTGGAAAATATCCACCGGGAATTCGGCATCGAGCTTCCCCTCCACCACTTCCGTAGCTGCCTGCTTGATGGCATCGGCCGGCTTCTTGTCGAGGAGGCCGAGCGACTGGTTGACGCTGGCGGCCGCCCGTTTGATCAGGCCCATGGCCCGGATGACGGAGCGCGGCATGCGCAGGGAGCTGATCGGAAAATTCTCGATGGCGCGGGCGGTCTGGACGCCATAGTACGCGTCAGATGGAACAGCCAACTCACCCATCGTGTCGCGTTCGATGCGGGTGTTGGGGGTGGACGAGGTCTTCGATCCTGATGATTTCTTCATTACTATATCTCCTCACTAGGCAATCGTGTGGGTAACGGAGCGCGCATCTTAAACGTTTGCGGTTGAGAAGCTCAAGAGTATGAAAGTGCGTGGAGGAGGAGAATGATGCCGGAGGGGAAGAAAAAGAAAGGCCCGCCGGAGCGGGCCTTTCATACGATACTGGGACTACCGCGATGTTATGCGACCTTCACCTCGATGGCTCGCGGTTTGGCCTTTTCCGATTTCGGGATCCGGAGATTCAGCATCCCGTCCCTGTATTCAGCCTTGACTCCGTTCTCATCGACCTGATCCGGCAGACTGAAGCTGCGCACGAAGCTTCCGTACGATCGTTCGACTCGATGATACTTAGTCGTCTTCTCGTCTTTCTCCCGTCGACGTTCTCCCTGAATCGTCAGGATGCCGTCTTCCAGGGTCACCTTCACATCGTCTTTCTTGACCTCGGGCAACTCCGCCTTGATCAGATATTCGCCGTCGGTTTCACTGATATCGACCGTCGGACTCCAATCGGCTACCGTCAACGTTTCTTTCCCGTTGGTTCGCACCGCAGGACGGGCGAACATCCGGTTCAGTCGATCCGACATATCTTCCAATTCACGGAATGGGTCCCAGCGCATAAGAGTCGTCATCGCCTACCTCCTTGAGAGTCGTACTATGGCTATGTGGTGGTTGCTGACGCCGGCGCCGCGCCTGTTCTCCTGTCAGGACGATAGATAAACGCGGCTCTGAGAGAGTCAAGGGGGCAGGGTGAGGGAACAGGGCTATCGCTGTTCTACCGGTGTGTAGGGGCGGTTGTGTTCACCCGAGTAGATCTGATCCGGGCGGAAGAGCTTGTTCTCCCGCAGTTGTTCCAGCCAGTGGGCCAGCCATCCCGACACGCGGGCCATGGCGAAGAGCGGCGTGAACAGGTCGGTCTCGATGCCCATTTTGTCGTAGATGATGCCGGAGTAAAAATCGACGTTCGGATAGATGCCTTTTCCCTGCAGCAACTCCCCTGCGGTCCGTTCGACTTCCAGCGCGATGGCATAGAGCGGCGACGGCCCGCACTCCTTGAAGAGGCGTTCGCAGAGCTGCTGTAAGATGGTCGCGCGCGGATCTTTGACTTTGTAGACCCGGTGCCCGAATCCCATCAGTTTGCGTTTTCCTGCCAAGTGGTTCTGCACATAGGCGCGTGCCTGCTGAGGGCTCCCGATTTCATTGAGCATCTGAATCACTTCTTCGTTGGCTCCGCCGTGCAACGGTCCTTTTAAGGCGCCGATTGACGACGCGACGACGGTGTAGGGATCCGCCAGCGTCGAGGCCGTCACCAATCCGGTGAAGGTCGATGCGTTCATCGTATGTTCGGCGTGCAGGATGAGGCAGTCGTCGAAGATGTGTGTCCAGAGCGGATGGGCGGTACGCTCCGTGAGCATGTAGAGAAAGTTGTCGGAGAATTCGAGTTCGTCTCTTGGCGGAATAGGATCATTCCCATGTCGAAGCCTTGCCCAGGCGGCCACGATGGTCGGCAGCTTGGCGATGAGCCGTACGGCCGACCAATAGTTGTTCTCCGCGTCTTTGACCTGGCGACCCGGATAGAACATGCCGAGTGCGGCGACGGCGGCTTGCAGGGCGTCCATCGGATGCCCGCTTTCCGGCAGGCACTTTAAGAGATCGTAGATCCGGAACTTGATGCGGCGATGATGGGTGATATCGCCGGTCCAGCGATCGAGTTCCGCCCGCGTGGGGAGACGACCGAACAAGAGCAGATAGGATGTTTCGAGAAAGGACGATCGGGCGCAGAGCGTTTCGACTCTGATGCCCCGGTATTCGAGGATGCCCTGTTGGCCGTCCACATCGCTGATGGAGGAGGTGGCGGCAGGAACGCCATCTAATCCCGGCATGAAATCGTGCGGCATCAACGACCTCCAGGGTGAGCGCAGTCTGCAATCATTCTACCATGCATGGACAAGCCGGACGAAGCTCCGAATCTTGAATTGGCGAAAGACGATCGGCATACTGTCTTCGACGGGCGTGACGGGCCTTCGGCAAAGGAGTTGCGGTGTTTCGAGTTCTGCTGATACTGGGCGTGTTAGTGTTGGTACCGGCCGTCATTGTGTTTTGGCGCCTGCGGGATCGCACCGCCGTCACCCCGTCCTCTCCCCCGCTCTCGCAGAAGATAATCGGAACCAGCACAGTGAGTCATGGCAGTCCTGACCAGGACAACGGGTTCGCTTCATCTCCTAACCGGTCGGAACGGAGGTCAGAGTGAAATACGGCGTGCTGATTGCGGGGATAGCTCTGGTGGGATCGGGCTGGGTGTGCACAGCGAGTGTGCGTGCTGACGAGGATCAGTTGGCGTATGCGGTCGTCAGTGAAGTGCCGAAAGATAAGACTCGAATTTCCGCAAAAATTGCGATCGACGGGACGGTCACCGATACCAAGTTGCTGGCCTCGGAGGCCATCGCCAATAATTTAATCTGGAGAAAGCTGGAAATCTGCCACGCCATGAGGCTCGAAGGTCAGCGTTCGGGAGACGGGTTTCGGGTCACGTCGGTGCGGGTCGTTGACGGCAGCATGTTGCCGATGGCCTTGCAGGGATTTGCCGGTGATTGTCTGTTGAAGAAGGCATTGGAGATCGCACCGCTGGTCGATTAGCAGACTGTTGAGAATGTCCACCAGCGGCGATCTCGGTTCACTCAAAGGCTCAACGTACCGAAAGCGCACAACTCGCCTTGTCGCTTGCTGCGGCTTTGCTGGATGGCCGTTCTCAACGGCCTGCGGGGGCAACAGTCAGTCTCGCTTACGCGCGACAGCCTAGGCACTCGGTGGGTTCTGAGTCAGCATCCCGCTCGGCTGCGGTGAGCGGGAAAAGAATACCGCATTGGGCACAGGGCCGGATTTCAAAGTAGGCTACGCCCTTGTCATCGATTTCAGTGGGGAGCAGTAATTCCAGCGGGTCATACCCGATGACGGCTCCGTCCGGAAACTTGACCAGCGCAATCCGGTCGTTGAAGACTTCGAACGTGGCTTCCTGGCCTTTTCGCGCCAGGATGTGGCCCAGGACGAAAACCGGCTGGCCTTTCCGCTTTGTGCGCAGTTCCCGTAGTGTGTGCTGGGTGGGAGCGGTGCAGGAGAATTGACCCGACGAACTCGTTCCGACAAGTGGCATAGTGTTGTAAGGTGCGGTGAATGTGTACTAAGGCACAATGGTCTAACATAGCAGGAAAAAAGGCGTCAAGGCAGGTTTCTTTACAAAGGGAGTGAAAATGTCCGACATCACGATTTATCACAAGCCGACATGTACGACGTGCCGACAGGCGGTTCAGTTGTTGAAGGACAGCGGAACTCCGTTTACCGCCGTTAATTATTACGATCAGGCGTTTACCAAAGATCAGTTGAAGAAAATTTTAAAGCAGGCCGGTCTTTCCCCCAAGGATGTGCTCAGGACCAAGGAAGACATCTACAAGGAGCTAGAATTGGCCAACAAGGACCTGTCGGATGACGCGTTGCTGGATGTGATGGTGAAGCATCCGGATCTGATTCAGCGGCCGCTTGTCGTCAAGAATGATCAGGCTGTGCTGGCCAGGCCGGCGGAAACCGTAAAAACGCTGTTGTGAGTCTCAGCGGTCGAACGCACTGTAGGCGACAATGCGGCCGGTGGGCTGAGAGGCTGATTTTACCGGAGCAGCTTGCATGGTTGCCCGTCTGACGATATTGCCGCCCTCCCCTTTCGCTTCGTAGAGCGCGCGATAGGCGGTCTTTGTCACAACGGTGAGTAAAGGACCGGGCGGAGTCGCTTCTGCCACGCCGATGCTGGCGGAAAGCGGAAGGTCGAGGTCCTTTATTCTGCCGCCTGGCGCGCGACTCCCCTCCCAGACACGGGTCTGGTTTCGGAGCCGTAGCGAGATCTGCTCGACGGTCTTTCTGATCTTCTCAAACGTCGCGAGGGTATCCGTCGCCGTGCGGGCGGTAAACAGCAGGGTAAGTTCGTCGCCGGCGAGCCGGTAGACTTTGCCCGTGCCGGCCGCGGCCATGATCTTCGGGACGACCAAGCGCAACACCTGCTCCGCAACGGGTCTTCCATATTGATTCTGATATTGTTTCAACTGATCCACCCCGACGATTGCCACCACGTATCGCTCCCCCAGTCTCGACGCTATCTCATCGAAGGCCAGGCGGCCAAGCGCGCCGGTCAATTCGTCACGGTACGTGCGCTGATGTGAGGCTTGCACGAGGGCGAGAAAGAGTATGAGCCCTGCAGCGGACAGGAAATTCGTGGGATTCCATCCGTAACGGATCCCGTGGACGGCAAGAAATGTCGTCAGAAGTCCCCAGACTGCCCCGCTGTCGAGCGGGTCTTGATAGAGGAGAGATTTTGCCGTCAAGAGGACGAGGGCACTGCCGAATGCCAGAAGTGCCGGTTGCGGGAGTGGAGTCCATTCGAAGGTCATGAGAGGTACCAGGGCAAGCCGGAACGGATCGGCCAGATGAGCCTGTTCCGGCAGGCACAGCCACAGAGCCAGGAATGGCTGGCTTACGATGAGAAGCAGGCTTACAACACTCCGCCAACTCGAGACGCCGCCTTCCTTGACCAGCGAGAGCGTCAGCAGACTAACCGGTGCCAGAAAGGTCGCGATTGCAAATAGAATCGAGCCGCGCGCATCAGGATCAGCAGTGGCCGATGCAAACGATACGATTCCTCTGTCGAGACAGACCAGAACCAGGAGCGAGAGAATCAGCCGGCTGCTGGAGAGATACCAGCCGAAGACAATGCCGAATCCCAGCACAATGAGGGGCAGCGCGGAAACCGGTCCCTGGACCCAGGCCGGCAGACCCTGAGGCCGGAGGAATCCGATAGCGAGCAGCAATACCAGTCCGCCGGGGACGAAAAACTGCCAGGCGCGTTTGACTATTGAAGTGGCCATCCGGGTGATCTCTCATCCTGAACCCGGGCAGGGATGAGCGAGAATCGTACCACCAGCGACCGATGTCTGACGCAAGCAGTCTGAAAAACGTCTGAAGTTCCGATGTCTTAGAGAGACTGAACGGCGCAGGATCTCCCTTCTCGCGTCTGGGGCTAGGGAGAAACCATCAGGCTGTTCTGATTTGAACGGCCTGAGTCTAGCAGTGTCGAGGTTAGGACCAGATGAGCCTTCCGGAGGAGGGATCGATTTTTACCGCGACCTCCCCGTTCAGTACTTGCAGCAGCAGATTTCCGAGCAGAATTTTCCGCCAGCCTCGCAGGAGCGGGAGGTCCGGTGTGGTGCCCTGCGCTCTGGCATCGACCAGCGCTTGGAGATCGGCGGTCGTTGCGAGCAAGGTGGGGGCAATTTCCTGATCGGCGGACTGGGCCTTCATGACGGCCTGCAGCAATTCCACCAGCCCGGTCGATTCCGGTTCGGGCTTGCGCTCCTTTGGGACGTCCGGCCAGGCGGAAGGGGGAAGCGCATTGGCGGCGTGAATGGTTTTCAGAATGGTTTCGCCGTGCCGGTCGGCTTCCGATCCATGGAGGCCGCGTACCGCGCGCAATTCATCCACGGATCGGGGCGGATGGCGGGCCAGCTGCAGCAGGACTTCGTCCCGCATCACACGGCCACGGGGCACATTGCGGCGTTTGGCCTCGCTTTCGCGCCAGGCTGCCAGCTCCCGCAGCACGGCAGCAGACTTGGGTTTCAAGCTGTCCCAGCCGCGGATACGCTGATAGCGTTCCTGCGGTTCGCGGCGTGTATCGCCGACGACGGTTTCGAGTCTGGAGAATTCTTCGTCCGCCCAGTCGCTTCGTCCGAGCTTACTGAGGCGTGCGCGCAAATGGTCGTGAATGGCCAGCAGGAACTCGACATCCTCCAGGGCATAGGCCAGTTGATCGGGCGAGAGCGGCCGCGCGCTCCAGTTTGTGAAGGTGTGGGCTTTCGCGAGTTTTTTTCCGTGCACACGCATGACCAGATTGGCATAGGCGACCTGCGCGCCGTAGCCCACCATGGCGGCGGCGATCTGGGTGTCGAAAAACGGTTTGGGAATCGTGCCCGCATGGGTGGCGAAGAGATCGAGGTCCTGCCGGCCGGCGTGAACGATTTTTTCTACGGCCGGATTGCGGACGATGTCCCAGAACGGTAGCAGCGCCGACGATTGCTGAACGGCCGGAAAATCGATGATGGCGGACTGGCTTTCGGTTGCCACCTGAATCAGTTCAAGGCGGGGCACGAAGCTGTCTTCGCCGACAAATTCCGTGTCGAGAGCCAGACGGGAAGCGGTGGCCAGGTGATCGCACAGGCGTTCGAGCCCGTCTGTCGTCGTAATATATTGGTGTGAGTTCACGTAAATTCTCTCTCCTACTCGGTCGGATGATAGGGATGATCGGCCGGACGTCCCGGTTCGACGTTGCTCAAGCTCAAATATTCCTTGAGGAACTGATAGGCTTCGAGCATCCGTCGTAACGCCGGCTCCGAACTCCGGTCGCCCTGGTTCGAATCGGGATGCAGTTGCTTGGCTTTTTGTCTGAACGCCGCGGTGACATCGGCGAGCGAACTCCCGAACTCGATGCCCATAATGGCATAGGCGTCCATTGCATTGTTGACGCCGGAACCGCCCTGAGCCAGGTCGCCGCTCCCGCTCGCGGCTTTCAGCATATCCGCGAGGCTGATTTTTTTTCGGCGACGGCGGGGCCGTTCACGAATGTCGCTGTCGAATTCGTCCCACCGGTCTTCGACGAATTCGA
>OMJA01000226.1 GCA_900299245.1 Nitrospiraceae bacterium
CATGATTCCGTATGAAGATCGCGCTTGATGCGATGGGGGGGGACCATGGTCCCGTGCCCTGTATCGAGGGTGCCTTGCAGGCGGCCAAAGAGCTCGACGTCGAGGTGATTCTCGTCGGCGACGAGGCCGTGTTGAAGCGCGAATGCGCGCGCCTCGGTGTGACTGATCCCCGGATCGCGATCCGGCATGCGCCGCAGGTCGTGGAGATGCACGAGTCGCCGGCGGCCGTGGCGCGGAAAAAGAGGGATTCGTCGATCTGGATTGCGACGGAGCTGGTGAAGAACGGTGAGGCCGGCGCAGTGGTCAGTCCGGGCAACACCGGCGCGAGTATGGTGTCATCCTTCTTCGTGTTGGGGCTGACCAAGGGGGTCGAGCGTCCCGCGATCGCCACCAGTTTGCCGACGCTCACGGGCGAAGCCATCATGCTGGATGTCGGCGCCAATGTCGACTGTTCGGCCAAGCATCTCGAGCAATTCGCCCTGATGGGAAATGAATACGGGAAGCATCTCTTCCGCAAGCCGAATCCGCGTGTCGGTCTCTTGAGCATCGGCGAAGAAGACAGCAAAGGCAACGAGGTCACCAAAGAAGCGTTCAAGCTCTTGAAGGCCGGTTCGCTGAATTTTATCGGCAATGTCGAGGGGCGTGAGGTTTATAGCGGAACGGCCGATGTCGTCGTGTGCGACGGGTTTATCGGGAATGTCGCGCTCAAGATCTCCGAGGGCGTGGCGGAGACGATCAAGAAGCTCCTGCTGAAAGAAATTTCCAGTTCATGGTTGGGCCGACTGGCCTATCCGCTGATCGCTGCGCCGCTCCTCAATCTGAAACGAAAAATCGATTATGCCGAGTTCGGAGGGGCGCCGTTGCTCGGCGTTAACGGGATCACCATCATCTGTCACGGCCGTTCTTCGGCAAAGGCCATCAAGAACGCCATCCGTCGGGCCAAAGGCATGGCCGAAGGCCGGGTGCACGAACTGATTCAGCGCGATATCGAAGAGAGCCTCACCACGGTATCGCCGGCGGAGCCTTCCGCATGAAAGCCCGCATCACGGGAACCGGGTCCTACGCGCCGTCCCGCATCATGACCAATGCGGAGCTTGAACGGATGGTGGCAACCTCCGATGAGTGGATTCGCGAACGGACGGGCATCCGGGAGCGTCACATCGCCGCGTCCGGCGAAGCTTGCTCGGATCTCGCGGTTCAGGCCGGGCGGCGTGCGCTCGAAGCCGCCGGGATCGCGGCAGCCGATCTCGATATGATTCTGGTTGCGACGTGCTCGGGCGACTATCCCCTTCCGGCGACGGCTTGTCTGGTGCAGCATCAACTGGGGGCGACCAAAGCAGCGGCCTGCGACCTGTCGGCAGCCTGCTGCGGATTTGTGTATGCGCTTTCCGTCGCGGATGCCTATGTGCGAACGGGGATGCGGCATGTCCTTGTGATCGGATCCGAAGTGATGTCGGCCATTACGGACTGGACGGATCGCAATACCTGCATCCTGTTCGGCGACGGTGCCGGAGCGGCAGTGGTCAGCGCGAGCGAAGGAGAGCGGGGCATTCTTTCGACGCATCTCCGGTCGGACGGGAGCCTGTGTGAATTAATCGCCGTGCCGGGAGGCGGATCGCGCCTTCCACCATCCGAAAAAGTGGTGGCTGAGCGGACCAACTTCATCAAGATGAAGGGGAACGAGACGTTTAAAGTCGCCGTGCGGACACTGGAAGAAATCGCACGGGAGACGCTGGCCGCGAATCGTCTGACGGTCGATGATCTCGATCTCTATGTGCCGCATCAGGCGAACGTGCGGATTCTCAAGGGCGTCATGGACCGGCTCGGGCTGCCGATTGAGAAGGTGATGCTGAATCTCGAGCGGTACGGCAATACGTCGGCGGCGTCGATTCCGATTGCGCTGGATGAGGCCGTTCGTGCGGGACGTGTTCAGGACGGATCGCTGGTCATGCTCGGCGCATTCGGAGCCGGGTTGACCTGGGCATCCGCGCTGATCCGGTGGTAACGGAGGTTCTCAAGCGCGTGCGATTCCAATTAACTTTTCCCGTTGACATTCCACGTCATTTCTAAGATATCTACCCCCCATGAATTCAGGCATCGGATTGGTGTTCCCGGGACAAGGATCGCAGTCGGTCGGCATGGGCAAAGCGCTGTGCGATGCTCATCCCAGACTGAAGCAGGTCTATGACGAGGCCTCGTCGGTGCTGGGTTACGACAGCGCGGCGCTCTGCTTCGACGGACCGGCTGAACGGCTGAATCTCACCGAACATACGCAGCCGGCGTTGCTCGTCAGCAGCATCGCGGCGCTCAAGACGCTGGACTCGGCTGGACTGAAGCCGGTGGCAGTGGCCGGGCACAGTCTCGGTGAATATTCGGCGCTGGTGGCCGCAGGCGGCGTGTCCTTTCGCGATGCCGTCGGGCTCGTGCAGAAGCGTGGACGCTATATGTCAGAGGCCGTGCCTCCGGGCACCGGCCAGGTGGCCGCGCTGCTCGGATTGACGCCGGATGTCGTGCGGGAAGTCTGTCGTGAGGCGTCTGCGGCCGGCGTGGTCGCAGCGGCCAATTTCAATTCTCCCGGGCAGGTGGTCATTGCGGGAGAAAAGGCCGCCGTTGAGCGGGCGATCGAACTGGCCAAAGGCAAAGGTTGCAAAAAGGCGATTCCGTTGCCGGTCAGTGTCCCAGTCCATACGCCGTTGATGCAGGTGGCAGCCGACCGGCTGTCGAACGATCTCGCGGCGGTGAAGTGGACCGATTTGGCGATGCCGCTGATCAACAACGCCGAAGCCAAGCCCATCAGCCGGGCCGCCGAGATTCAGCCGTCGCTGGTCCGCCAGTTGCCGTCGTCGGTGCTCTGGGAAGACTCCGTGCAGGCGATGGCGAAAATGGGCGTCACGACATTTATCGAAGTAGGACCCGGGACGGTGTTGACCGGTCTGATCAAGCGTATTCTTCCGGATGCAAAATTATTGAACGTTCATGATCCAAAATCGCTGGATGCGACGCTGCAAGCGCTCGGCGCCGCGCATCCGGCCTGATCCGTCACGTTTAACAAGGAAATCGGCATGTCATTGCAAGGGAAAGTGGCGATAGTCACCGGGGCGGCGCAGGGTATTGGCCGGGCGATTGCGGAAACTTTGGCGCAAGCGGGCGCCGATATCGTTGTCGCGGATCTGGATCCCAGCCGGTCGCAAGAGACGGTGAAGGCGATCGAGGCCTTGGGCCGCAAGGTGCTCAATGTCAAAGTCAACGTGGCGGATGCCAACGACGCGAAGGCCATGGCCGAGCAGGTCATGAAGGCCTGGGGGAAGATCGATATTCTGGTCAACAACGCCGGGATCACACGCGACGGGTTGCTGCTCCGGATGAAGGAGGAAGATTGGAATCTGGTGCTGCAGGTCAATCTGAACGGTACGTTCAATTGCACCAAGGCGGTCTTGCAGCCGATGACCAAGCAGCGGTATGGGCGCATCGTGAACATTGCCTCGATCGTGGGAGTGATGGGCAACGCCGGCCAGGCGAATTACGCCGCGTCGAAGGCAGCCGTGATCGGCTTCACCAAGACGGTCGGGCGCGAATATGCGACTCGCAATGTGACGGTCAACGCGGTGGCGCCGGGTTTCATCGATACGGCGATGACGCACGGATTGCCGGACGACGTGAAGGAGACGTTGCAGAAGCAGATTCCGTTGGGCCGGTTGGGTACGCCGGCCGACATTGCATCGGCGGTCCGCTTTCTGGTGTCGGATGAAGCCGCGTACATTACCGGTCATGTTTTGCATGTCAACGGCGGTATGTTAATGGTATAGATGGTCCCCAAGGTCTGGGAACAACCAGCGGCAGCATATCCCCATGTTGCCGCACAGGGTCAGTCACGTTGGGGAAGGAGGTAGGCAGATCGATGGCAACAGTTGATGAGCGCGTGAAAAAGATTATTGCCGAGCAGCTCGGCGTCGAAGAAGATGAAGTGGTGCCGGAAGCCTCCTTCGTCGAGGATCTGGGAGCCGATTCGCTCGACACGGTCGAGCTGGTGATGGCGCTCGAGGAAGAATTCGAGATCGAGATTCCCGACGAGGATGCCGAAAAGATTCTCACGGTCGGGAAAGCGTTGGATTACATCAAGGAAAAATCATAAGCAGGATCTATGTCTGAGCGATCGACTCGGCGCATTGTCGTCACCGGTTTAGGGCTGGTCACTCCCCTGGGAACAGGGGTAGAGAAGACCTGGGCTGCGCTCTGTGCCGGGCAATCCGGCATCGGGCGGATCACCAAGTTCGATCCGGCCGCCTATGACGCGCAGATCGCCGGTGAGGTGCGCGATTTCGATCCGGGCCAATTCATCGAAAAAAAAGAAATCAAAAAGATGGACACCTTCATCCACTATGCCGTGGGCGCAGCCCAGCTGGCCGTGGATGATGCGGGCCTGAAGGTCGCGCCGGAAGAGGCCACGAAAGTCGGCGTCTATATCGGTTCCGGCATCGGTGGTCTGGGCTCGATCGAGCACTACCATGAGATCCTCAAGGAAAAAGGCCCCGGTCGCGTGTCGCCCTTCTTCATTCCCATGACGATCATCAATCTGGCGTCGGGGCAGGTGGCGATTCGTATCGGGGCCAAAGGGCCGAATTCCTGCGCAGTGACGGCCTGTGCCACAGGGAACCATTGCATCGGCGATGCGTTCCGGTTGATTCAGCACGGGAATGCCGATGTCATGGTGGCGGGCGGCGCCGAAAGCCCGATCTGCGAGATCGGCATCGCGGGCTTCAACGCCTGCAAGGCGCTGTCGACCGACTTCAACGACCAGCCGACCGCGGCCTCGCGGCCGTGGGACAAGCGGCGCGACGGTTTCGTCATGGGCGAAGGCGCGGGCGCCGTGATCCTCGAGGGGCGCAATCTCACCACGGGGTCACTCGATGACGTTCGCGGCGTGCGGCGGGA
>OMJA01000227.1 GCA_900299245.1 Nitrospiraceae bacterium
ATCTTCGCCGTGATTGCCTTCGTTGCCGGTGAGGCCGAAGAGGCGCTCTTTCAATATGGGATCGCGTCCGTTCCAGAGGGCGACGGCGAAGCAGATCAGCTGATGGCGATCGCAAATGCCGGCGAGGCCGTCTTCATTCCAGCGGTAGGCTCGGGATCTGGACTGATCATGCGGAAAGGATTCCCATGCTGTCCCGTGGGGGCTGTAGTCCTCGCGTACGGTGCCCCAGGCTCGTTCGCTCAGATAGGGCCCCCAGCGTTTCCAATGGCGCAGGCGTCGGGCATCTTCATCCAGGCGCTGCTGTTCGGCGAGTTGGGGGGGAGTTGAGACGGGCGGGTTCCGGCGGGTCGAGGGCATACGACTCCTTCGGTCAAAGCGGTAGAGAACTAGAGCTGGCCGGATGGCGAAGGTTCTGCAGCAGACTAGTCCCGCAATCTGCTCGTCGTCAATCGGAACCGGTTTGCGAACGGCGGTGATGGCTCAGGCGATGGTGGTGCGGCGCAGGGAGCGAAGGTAGCGGATCCAGATGGTCTGGTCGAGTTGTTGACGGGCAATGGCGGGAAGGCGAATGAATTCGACTCCGAAGACTTGGTCGCGGACCCAGCGGATTTTGCCTAACTCGATTGCGAGTGACGGCGATTGATCGGGTAGAAGGACGTTTAGCCGCACATAACTGCCGGCGACCACCGTCCGATGGCAGGTAATGGCACAGCCGGATGCCGACAGATCTGTCAGCACGCCTTCGCCGACAAACGGGGCGCCGCCGAATATGACGGGAAGGGTGACGGGAAAGCGATCGGTGGATCGTACTTGCTGTTCGCGAGCCATGCATGCCCCGGGTCAATAGGGCGCAGCGTAGCTGGTCTGGCTAACGCGCGGCTATCCCCCGGAGGAGGGGCTATGGCGTCTTGGCCGGTGATTCGACGTTCGGTGCCGGTCGCTCGAGATGTTCGAGAACATCCTGTTTCAAGCGTGTCGGCTCTTCGATTCGGTTGTCGCGTTGGAGGTTGTTGATTTCCTTCGCTTTGCGGACACTGAGTTCAGCAATGTCTGCTTCGTCGTTGACCAAAGTTGGGGTCAGGAACACGAGTAAGTTGAGTTTCTCTGTCTGTCTGGTCTGAGACCGGAAAAGCCAACCGAGCAGTGGAATATCCCCGAGGAATGGGATCTTGCTCTCAGTCAATATAGTGTTATCACGCACCAAGCCTCCAATCACGAGAGTCTGTTTATCATGCGCGATAGTTGTAGTTTCCATCGAACGTTTTGTCGTTGTGGGGCCTACCGGGACACTCGACGTTCCAGAGCCAATGGTCTGGGCGACATTATTTTCGATAGCTGTGATTTCCTGCTTGATTTCTAATCTGATCAGATCATTCTCAAGGACTTGTGGAGTAAGTTCGAGCGTCACGCCGACGTCTTTTCGTTCAATCGTGACGAGTGTCCCGCCGGTGATACCCTGTGCCTGCCCAGTCGGGAACGGGCGGTTTTCTCCGACCACGATTTTTGCTTTCTGGTTATCGGCGGCTAAGACCTGAGGTGTTGATAGAATGTTCGTATCTGTGAGGCTCATGAGCAGCTGAAGGAAGGCGCGGACATTTACTGTATTGAGGATAGCGGTGGAAGCTCCTCCAGTCGTCACACCGCTGATGGTCTGAGCGATGGCGGCCAGATCTTCCGGTGCGCGGTTCAATCCGCCGATGCCCTGCAAGGCTCCGGATTTTCCTGAGCCGATAACCTGCAGTGGATCGGTGCCGATCTGTCGGAGACGGTCGACCTGCACTTCCAGGATAACGGCTTCGACAAAGACCTGTTTCCGGCGGGTGTCTAAATCACGAATGACGGATTGGATCCGGCTATAGGCGGACTTGGTGGCGCTGACAACAATTGAGTTGGTAGCTTTGTCGGCAAAGACTTGCACCGGCGCTTCGAATTCAGTCAGTGGTCGCATGGGTGGCCTGGAGCCGGGCGCCGTTTGGGCGACGGTCTGGGAGCGGGCCACGAGATTCGTCAGGACGGCAGCCAAATCGGTCGCGTTGGCATGCTTCAGTTTGTATACGTAGGCCCCGCGCTCCGGGGGAAGTTCTCCCATTGGAACAATCTGATAGACACTGCCTTTGGGGACGACGGCAATCCGGCTGACTTCCAGCGCGGCGACAAACATGCTGTAGGCTTGATCCGGAGTGACCTTGGTCGGGGAGAACACCGAAATCTTTCCGCCCAGTTTCTTGATCGCTTCGTCCAGGACAAAATTCTTGCCGGTCAATTCGCTGATGAAGCGAACGAAGACCGGGATCTCGACTTCGTTGAAGTCGAGGGTGATTTTGGGAGACGCGGACGCGGCCGTTTCCGCATAAGCGGTCGAGGAGAGCGGCAACCCGCATAACGCCACTACCAGTACAAGCTGTACGAGCCATGCAGGCGTCACGAGAAAGTATCGATGCGCGTTCGGCAAACGGACAGTCAGCACGCAGCCTCAATAAGGTAATAGATCGATGGAAGGGAGGATCCCTTGCCCTGCAAGCTATCATACGAAGGCGAGTGAGACAACCGGAGAGCGTGTTTTGATAGGCGTGCTTCGTCGGGATGTAGTGCGCAGATCCTGTCGAACTTCAGGTACGAACGGATGAAGCTGTGCAGCCCAGCTATGTCCGGGGTGGACGCTTCAGCGAGGCCCGCTTTCACCGTCGGTGAAGGCGGCTGGTAGGGCGGTAACTTTTGCGCCGTTCCGAAGCTCGTCCGGGGAATGCTCCGGATTCATCCGAGTGGGTGAAGGGCAAAGCTTCCCGCGCGCCGCGCTCATGGCCAAGGATTTTCCGAAGTTTTCCGCGACGGCGTGTTTGAGCAGCAGCCAGAGATCGTCATCGAGGTCATCGTAGCCTTCCACCAAGGTCAGCAGTTCCGCCAGAGGATGACGGCCCTGGGCGAGTGCCGTGACATCGGGGTGGAGTTCGGCGCCGGTATGGTCGTGTATGGCCTCACGCAATGCGCGGGATTTTGCCTGGCATTCGCTGAGCGGCGTGAAGTCCGGATGATCGCGGTGAACGAGCGAGAGCAGTCGATCGAGGACCGTCAAGGCCCGCGTACGCGCCTTCTCCTGTTGGGCGCGCTTGCGTTGAGCCTCTGCGGCCAACTGGAGCAGCGCCTCGAGTTCTTTCATTGAGCCGATTTCTTCCGGAGCGGCTTTCGGGGATTCCGACAGCAAGCCGACCAGTTCGATTGCGCGCGCCCGCAGGTCGGTAAAGTTGCGGCGGGATGCGGCAATCTCTTCGATCAAACTTTCAGAAGGCAGCGTCCCGGCTGTCCGGACTTGCTCGGCCACTTCCGAGAGCCGCTGTCCCAATTGCTCGAAGCTCTTTGTAACGAGAGAAAAGTCCTGCAGGAGATCAGTCTGTGAGATGTCCATGGGTGCCCCCCTCGGAGTAAATGGTCGATCTGTCACAATCTGTACAGCGGTCCATCGCTATGGATGAATCCGCGCTGAAGCGACAAGAATTGCGAACGAGATGTGCAAACAGGAACAATAAGAGAGAGCGCTTTGTAAACGAGTCTGGTGGTCGTAGGGCCTACCGTATTGGATTGATCAGACATGCATATGTGCCATGAAAAGGTGAGTTGTCCCTACTTTTAGTAGGAAGTTGTAGCATCATTGTCCATACACGAGGGGTAGTCAATACATCCCTTTGATTAATATGGCTCTACTGTTCATTTCCAAACGACCCTATGCGGACGGTTTATCAGGCAGCCGAGCCGTGGACAGAGTCATGTTCGAGGGAGATTCATCACATCTATGGGTCGATTCATCCTGGTGGTGCGTGAGATGCGAAGATATGGATTCTTTCTTCGGCGAATGAGTGGCACGGAACCTGCTATCCCGTGTTCGCGGGAAAATTTTTCCAGCGGGTTGGATGCGGCTCATGGTTTCCATGGATTCACCCGATAGAAGAAGGAACGTGCGAAACCACAAGGCGTAGAGATGGACTCACAGCGGCTTCAAACGAAGGTGCAGGCGTTCGCTAATCGGTTGCTTGAGGAAGCCAACGGCGATCCTGTGCGAGCACTCGGACTGTTAGTTCTGGTGTTGGAAGATTCTGAACTTGAGTCGGCGGATCATGCCCATCGTTTGGTTGCAGAAGTCCGCAAAGCGCTGCTCCCTCAAAACTTTTCCGAAGCCGGTCAGCCGATTCAGCATCTTGCCGGTCATCCGTCCTGGGAAGGTGTCCAGCACTGTCTACGGTGCGGTAAAGTATTGGGCAAGAAGGCTCATGAAGACGGTCCCGCATTCGAGTCAGGATATGTCTATGAAGTCGGCTCGCGCTTTACAGTTGAAGAGTACGACGATTTCGACGCCTGCCAGTAACCCTGTTGCCGCTCTCTTCGACTCTCGATTCGCGTGATTGATCCACTGACGTGGTTCAGTGGCCGGCTAGGCCGCCTCGCTGCGGGTTGCTGAGTCTGTCCCGCGCTGATCTTTGATAAACACGCTCCCCTTGTGAGTCTTTGCCAGCTTCTTGAGTTCCGACGCAATTTTACTGACATCGCCGGGGTGATCGATTGAGCGGTGGCTGTTAGTGACCACGGCTATCGAGAGGCTCATCATCGGAAACCGTTCGCGATTGCCTTTCCGGTCGACGGAATCGATATAGCCTTGCAGCCGGTCGTCACGATCGTAAAAATCGGGAATCACCAAATCGAATCGCTTGATCACCGTTTCGCAAATGGCGTCGATCTGATCGGGATGGCTCATGAAGACAAAGTCATCACCGCCCACATGGCCGACGAACCCTTCGGCTCCAGCAAGCTCACCCACGACTGTCGTAAGAATGCGGCAGGCCACGACCAGCACTTCGTCGCCTCGTCCGTATCCGTAGCGGTCGTTAAACGATTTGAAATTGTCGATGTCGAGATAGGCCAACGCAAAGGGCTTTCCGCCTTCAATACGCGCAGTGGTTTCGAAGAGGATACTGGTATTTCCGGGTAGCCGGGTGAGCGGGTTGGCATCAAGCGATCGGCTCAGGCGGCTCAAACAGAGACGCACCCGGTGGACGATCTCCTCCGGACGGTAGGGGAGGCAGATATAGTCATCCACGTCGACGGTTCCCCAGTCGATGTCATTGAGACGGATGTCACGAATCAGGACGATGACCGGCAGTCGTCCCAGGAACGGATCGTTCTTGAGATGCCGGATGAGAGATTCCACCGATCGGCCGCTGGTTCCCTCCGCTGCCACGATGATGTGGGGAGGATCATGCACAAGTTCGTGCAATACGATCGTCGTGAGATCGCCGGCGACGGTCTGGAAACCCGCTTTCGTGAGGAGACCGGAAAGGATGGCAATGTCCCCGGGGTCGTTGTGAAGAATAAGCACACGCTGGGGGGCGGCGGGCTTCGTCATAGGTAGTCGTCGATCGCGAGAAATTCATCCGAGGCTCGAGCGATACAGCCTGCCAGCGATTCCTCATCGAGCCCTACCAGGTCCCAGGCCTGCCGGGAGAGCGGCGGAACCCACTCGTCGCCCGGATTGCCGCAGGCCATGCCTTTGACGAGCACATCGGCCACGTGCACGACGGCTGTCTGCAGCTGCGCATCCTGCGCGGCGCCCGGCTGATGGTGGAACAGAATCGGTTCACGCAGTGCGACAGGCAAGTGCCACGCATTCGCCAGCCAGCCGCCGACCTCGGCGTGAGATACCTCGTATAACTGTTGCTCAACTTGCACCATCGGACGGTCCCCGGATGGATTAGCGGCCTTGATCTTCTTCCCGACATCCGGCCATTTCACATATAAAAGCACTTTGCCGATGTCGTGGAGCAATCCCGCGACAAAGACTTCTTCGGCATTTTTCATGTCCAGGCGTTTGCCGAGAATCTGCGCGGTGATGGCGACGCCTAACGAGTGGCGCCAGAGCTGGTCCAGTCCTGCGTCTTTCATGATGTCGTGGGCGGTGGCACAAAGGGTCAGGCCCTTGACGACATTGAGTCCCAGCACGACGACGGCGTGGGGAACGGACGCGATGCGCGACGGAAATCCGTAAAAAGGCGAATTGGCCAATCGCAACACTTTGGCCGCCAGGACCTGGTCTTTCTCGATCAAGGAGCCGATCTCTTCCGCGGACACGTTCGGTCGTCCGATCATGGAGGCGAGTTTTTGGACGACGTGTGGCAAGGTGGGCAAGTCGCCAAGCTGTTCGATCCGGTTTCGAAAATCGGTGGCTGCTGAGGGGCTCATGACGTCGCGGTTCCTTCCTCGATTTCCGCGGTCCCGTGGGTATGGCGGAGATGATCCCGAAGAGCCGAGACGATGGTGAGTTGGATTGGATCCTGGCACACGTACCGGAAGCGATGATCCAGCTCTATTTCCAGTTCAGCCAGCGTTTTGCCACCTGTCGAGTCTGCTTCTCCTTCGACATACACAGAAGCGAGTTCCAGTTTCTTGAACCGCTCGATCATGACATCGTCCAGTACGGCCCCCTCAGCAACGACGGGAAGTCCAGCGGAGTTGGTCACCGGTTTCGCGAGAACCATTCCCGGAAGCAGCTCGGTCAATACGACTCGTTTCATCAGCAGCCTCTTTGAGTCTTAGCAAGGCACAGACCTCCTGTGTTTGATCTGTCAGGAGGCCGGTGGAACGATCGGGTGTATCCACTCCGTAGGTCTCTTATCGGATCGTAGGCTCCATTTCTGAAGATTCGTGCCGCTTCCGTTCGATTAGACTCCGGATCTTTGCTGGCGTGCGTCAGGTCTGGAGTGCACTTCATGGAGATGCCGAACGTGTCACATCTCTACGTTTCACGCAGGGTACCGAAGCCAATTTCCGCTGACTTGTTCAAAAATGACGAAGTGAAAGGAAGATCAGAACAAAACCGTTTGTCGACGTGTCACGAATTCAATGAGTTGCGTCCAGGGGGTGGTAATGAGGAAAGGGCACCTAGCTTGCAGTCTTGTGGGCGGTTTGACCTCCGGAATGACAAACGATCACCGAGCATCTGCGATTGGCGTATCTCAGCCATCGGTACAGCCTATAACCCTGTTGTGATCTGCTAGAGTTACTATCGTGCGTGCTGATAAGAAAACTCCACTCAAAGCCGACAAGAAGGTCACGCCCCGTGGTCACAAGCGGGGTGTGATCGGATACAGCAAGAAGTCTGCGCTGCTGGAAGACGCCATTACCCAAATGAATGCGGGGAAGTATGGGCGGTCGTCGGCGGCGCTGAAAGAGTTGCTGGCGCTCGATCCGCTGAACATGGAGGCGCGTCGGTTATTTGCCACACTCCATCTTCGTCTGGGAAGTTTGCTTCCGGCAAGACAGGCCTTTGAGTCGCTGGCCAACGAAGCCTTGGAGCGGCAAGATTATTGGCTCGCTGAATCGTTGCTCCGGGAGTATCTCGTAGCCGGTCCCCGGTGCGTACCGTTCATTGAGAAATTGGGGGCCGTGTATCAGGAGAAAGGCGACGCGCTTGCCGCTGCCGAGGAGTTCGCCAAGGCTATCGACATTCTTATCGAAGACCCCGACACAGATCGACCTGCCAGACCTGCTGAGTTATATGCCAAGATTCGTGAGCTTGCTCCGGCCAGCCCACCGGCCTTCCGTCTTGCGTCGCTGTTCGATGCGCAATCGGGAGAATTGATCGCTCGTGCACCGGTCCAGGAACCGGTCGTTCCCCAAGTATCGTCTGCGGCGGTTGAATCAGTCGAATCCTCAGAGCCCACCCTGTCGGATCTTTCGCCCGTGATGGCAGACCCTGTTTCTGGTGTCATGCCGTGGGATGACGTGCCGGTTGGTGCTTCAGCGGTGCCGGTCCCTGGTGTTCAGCCCGAGAGTCCGGAGCAGGTCGCGTTATCGCAAGCAGCACCGTTTGAACTGAAAGTTGAGTTACCCGCAGAACCGTTGACTTCTCTGTCCGGGGACAACTCTCTCGCTGAGCAAGAGGCACTCATCGATCGGGCTCCGGGAGAGTCGGGAGGTAGCCTATCTTTCCCGAATCCAAGCAGTGACCACTCTTCTCCGGTAGCCCCGCATGAAGTGGACTCCACCCGTCTTCCATTAACGCATCAGGAAATGACTGGTGCGGTCGGTGCAGTGCCGGGTCCGGAGTTGGCCATAGACTCGTTGCCACCGTCGCAAGATTCTCGGAACCCGGTTTCGAGCGAGACGACGTTCAATGAAACCACCGGCGCAGCGGAGGCCGGTCGTCTCTCCCTCTCTGACACGTCCACCATACTGCCGGCTCCCAAATCGGATGTTCCTCCTGCTCCGTTGCCCTGGGAGCAGGTCCAGGACGCGACGATCGCGATTCCTCAACCTGAAAGCGACCTCCTGTCAGTAAATCTCACCACTACGGATGCCGCTCCGGCCGCCACGCCTGAAGTTTCTTCGGTTGAACCTGTGCATTCACAGGAGTCGGACGGGCAGGCGTCGACACAACCATCCGTAACATTGAGCGCAGGTGGTGAGACGACATTATCGTCAGGGACAACACAAGAATTTTCGCCTGATATCGCTTGGTCGGCTCCTGATACTCCGGCCACAGAGCAGGAAAGCTCCACATCGAGTTCGCCGGAGCCGGCCCTAACCAGTTCTGTCGTCCAGGTTCAACCGCCCGATACGATGGTTGAGGTCGTACCTCCTCCGATGCCTTGGGAGCAGGTGGAGGAAGCTGCTATTCGCATTGATGGATCCGATCAGGAGTCCATTAGCGTTCAAGCAGAGCCTTCTCCAGCTCAATCTCGGGCGGACTTCTCTGCTGAGATTGGCACCCACATTGCGCCTGAGGCGGTGACGGCCGCTTCTGATCTCGGGGACGATGGAGAGTCGCGCGAGGAGGCTTCTGCTTCAACGGCGGATGGGCTGACTCAGTCGGTTCCTTCGCCTGGATCCGGCCAGAGCCCTACGGTCGGCGAGTTTTCCTGGGCCTCAATTTTCAACAGTGCCTGGAAGTTCGGTTCGTCGTCTCCCGCGCCGCATGATTCATTGCAGCATGCCTCGCCGGTGGAACCGTCGATACCAGCAGAGCCGGCGTTGCATCAAGGACAAGTGGGTGCCGCTGTTCATTCTGAGGATCTCACAGCGCATGGCAATGAGGGGGGGACAGCAGAGTCGACTCCGGTGTCCGCCGGCTCTACCGTGGATGCGTCTACCCCGTTACCCTGGGAACAGATTCAGGATGCGCCTGTTACGATCCCCCCGGCTGAGAGCGCATTGAATCCAAGCGTTGAGCCAGAGATCGGGCCTTTTGCCATATCGGGCGGATCCGCTCAGAGTTCTGACCAAGCACCCGTTCAGAGTGAACCGGTGCTTTCTCCTGCCTTTCAGGAAGACTCGACGTCTGAGCCTAATTCTGCTCCGACTCCAGAGTCTATGTCTGCGGCTGTCAGTCAGGCAGACTCAGCGGTGCCCCCGATGCCGTGGGAGCAAATCGCAGATGCAGCCATAACGATCCCTCCGGCTGAGATCGACCTGAGTTCAACGGTCGAGTCTACGGGGGTTCTTTCAGATTCGCCTGTCGAGATCTCTGAAGGAGCAGCCACTCAAGACACAGGGGCGACCACGCAACATCTTCACGAAGAGCGAATGGTTGTCGTTCCTTCCTCTGAAGAGATTCCGGAGTCGGGACCGGAAGCTATCAATCAGGCAGGCCCGGCAGTACTGCCAACGCGCTCGGATCAAATTCATTCCACGGTTGTCACAACCGCTACCGCGGATAGTGCTTTGGGTTCAACGGTTGAGTCGCCGATAGATGGTCTTCATCAAACCGCCGATCAGGGCGCCACGCAGTTTACTATCTCCGCCGAATCGCCTGAGGTATCGGCGAATGTTCTTATCGAAACTCCCCGGCCTGCTGAAGCGATGCCGGTTGAGTCGACGGAGCCATCGTTCCGTTTCTTGGATTCCAAGCATGTCGTGACAGAGTCAAACGCGGCTACTGAAACGCCGCAGCCGCAACATCTGGCAGTACCGGATGAAGGCATGTCTGTCTCACAGCCGGCGGTGAGTCCGTCACAAGGCGATGCCCATAC
Source organism: Nitrospiraceae bacterium (assembly GCA_900299245.1). Classification (GTDB taxonomy): domain Bacteria; phylum Nitrospirota; class Nitrospiria; order Nitrospirales; family Nitrospiraceae; genus Nitrospira_D. The sequence continues at coordinate 10,014 of OMJA01000227.1, forward strand.
GTCGGTTCATTCCGATGAGTTTCGAATTGCATCGTGTCCGGAGCCGGTGCCTGTCATTGCGGAGTTGAGCAAGCCGGACGTGCCTGTCTTGCCTATAGAGCCGGCGTCCCGGGCTTCTGTTTCCGTGGAGCCTGCTCCGCCCGTGTTGCCACAGGAGTTGATACCGGTACTCCAGACCTTGGTTGATCAACTGTCGGTGGTGACCAAAACGATTCCCGCGATTTCATCAGAGACGAAATCTGCGGATGGTAGTTCTCGCGATCAGGAAGTTGCGCCGGAAGCTGCGTCCCTACGGGAGCCGTCCAAGGTACCGAGTTCAGCGGAGCTTGCAGGAAATCCCTCTTCAGCACAAGTTCCTCCGACTGAAGAAGGGCCTCCGTCGCAGTGGAAGACGGGAGAGGTGGCAGTCCAAACCCATCGCTCTTCGGCGACGACGCGAAAACATGTTTCGGGTCCGAGTCCGGACCCTTCACCGGCTCCCTTTGCGGAGCAAGCAGACGTTCCTGCCGAACCAGTGACGGAGCCCATCTCGGCGGTTATTGAGCCGATGACGCCGGTCTCGGTCAAAGAAAAGGAAGAGTGGATCCGAACCGGTGAAGCGATTCGTTTTGTCGATGCCCAATCGACGGCCCCCACGCATCTCTCTGTACCGCCTCCGGTGGGCCAGGAGGAATGGCGAGCGGTTCCCACCGCTGCATCGACTGCAGCATCTGCTGTCGATGTACTATTTCAATCATCGGGACAGCAGCCAAGAACTCAGACGATCGAGCGACCGGCTGTTTCCAAACCACGGCCTCGGATCAGCGCAAAGTTGGCTCGCGTGCGAATCAGTCTGTCAGTTTTCGTTGGTTCGTGCTTCTCGACGACTCGCGCGCTGATCACGTCGATCGTAGGGCTTGCGGTGTTGTGTGTCGCGATGCTGGCTGTGGCGATCGGCGCCGTGGGTTTGACTTGGCTTGTGATGGAAGAGAAGCCGAGCCCGGCGTTCCAAAGTCTCACGACAACGCCTCAGCGGGCCATGCTGGATTCCAGCAAGAACGGATACCTGCTGCTGCTCGGATTTGAAGCGGATGCGGCGGCGGATCCGGTTCAAGCCGGGTATGAACGAAAGCCGGATCATAAAGATGGAGAAATGGCGTCGGTCTGCCTCGGTGGAGATGAAGGCATGGCCGGAGCCAATCAGCAGAACGCTTCTGCGAGCGTGGCGCAGGGCTGGTACCGGTCGGCAGATCCGACGGGGCAGTTCAAGGTCCAGGCGGACAGTCTGAAAGGCTGGATGAGTCAGGCGAACACGTCCGTCGCCCGTTATCGGCAATGGCTGAAGATGCCGTTTGAGGATTGGGGGCATGGGCAGGCGGTGACTCCGCCCTGTGCGGTGATTCTCTTCGCGCATCGGTTGCATGTGGCGGAGGGATTTAACCAGGGGGCGAACACGGAGGGCGGCGTTGAACGCCTGGAGAGTGACATGGAAGTCTGGCGCACAACATTGGGCCAGGCAAAGACGCTCCCGGTCAAGATGATGGCGCTTCAGGCGATCAACGATGATATCGCGGTTGCGTCCGGATTGTTGGTCAAGCCGGATTTCGATGGCAAGGCGCTTCCCCGGATCACCAAGATGCTTCGCCCGCTTGATCCGGTTGAATCATCCATGCGCTGGCCCATGCAAAGTCAGCTGGTCCTGGCGACCAAGTCGTATGAGGCACAACTCGCTGCCGACCGGGGGGAGGACGTGCCGCTTCATGTCCGCGTGGCCGGCATGTTGCCGCTTCCGAAACAACGCCGGTTCAACGATTACGCTGAATATTACGAAGCGTCGTATAAAACTGCGGGAGAAGGCCGGTATGGCGCCATGCCGAAGCGCTCGACGTACATCAAGCATCCGGCGAACGGCGTCATTGACTATCTGACCAATCCGATTGAAAACATCATCGGCGTCGATCCGCTTCCGGCATGGGATCACTACAATGGCCTGGTTATTGACACCGATGCGCATCTCCGTCTGGCGAGTTTACAAGCCTGGCTGCGTCGTGGTCCGCAGGATGCCGATTTGCTGGCGCGAATTGCCAAGGCTGGTCAGCGCCTGTACGATCCGTATACCGGTCTTCCCATGTTGGTGAATCTGAAACGAGGCGTCATGTATAGCGTGGGGCATGACGGCAAGGATCAGGACGCGGATCCTCAGCAAGACGTAGTCGTATCGATCCCTCTCAATCAATCTGCGACAATTGCCGCCAAGCCGGCTCTGAAGTCCAAGTAATCTCAATGCTATTCCCGGTTGCCACTCAGCCGGGGCTCTGTACGCGCGCCAGGCGCACGGAGCGTTGCTGTCAACCGCCGGCTTCCCAAGACGTTCAGATTGATAGGTCTTCAGGGCAGACAGAGAGGTGGGCGTCATGCACGTCTTGACCTTGGTGCACATCTCATGACAATCACTTGTACTGTAGAGGCCCGTATTTCGTCGGTGTTGAGGGGGAGATGAATGGCACTCCCTCGTAGCCTGACGTCGGCCTATAGCGGTCAATGCTCTCTGAGTGGGAGGGTCTCGACTCTGGAGGAGAGGCGGGCGCTTGATCGATTTTTAGCCGGAGTCGAACGCCGCGCGTTTCGAATGGCGCAGATCGCCACGGGACACGATGACGAGGCGCTTGATCTTGTGCAGGAGGCCATGCTCAAGCTGGTCGAGCGGTATGGCATGCGCACGGAAGCAGAATGGGGCCCCCTGTTTCATCGGATTTTGCAGTCCAAGATTCGCGACTGGTATCGCCGAACGAAAGTCCGTTCCCGCTGGCGCCTCTGGCTAGGCCGCGACGAGGACGGCGGAGAAATGGACGATCCGCTTGAGGCGATCGCGGATACCGTGACTCCGTCGGCTGACCATCAGCTTCAGACCAAAGAGGCTGCGGCGGCGCTGGATGCCGCGTTGAAAACACTGCCGCTTCGCCAGCAACAGGCGTTTTTACTGCGGGCATGGGAAGAACTGGATGTGGATCAGACGGCGGCAGCGATGGGTTGTTCCGAAGGGAGCGTCAAGACGCACTATTTTCGGGCAGTTCACACGCTGCGTACACTGTTAGGAAATCATTGGCCATGAGTCAGGAACTGCATCAGGACGATCGAGAGTTTGCCATCCGTGCCAAGCGCGTGCTGGATTGCACCGTGCAGGAGATGGATCAGCCCATCGCCCTGCGTCTTCAGCGCGGACGTCTTGCGGCGCTTGAGCGCAAGCCGCGTCGCTCAGTCCGGATGTTGTGGGCTTCGGGGCTCGCAGTCGCCTCGATGGCGGCGCTGGCGTTGTATGTGTGGGCGCCGCAGCCGATGTCTCAGCAGCATGCGGCCGTACCGCTCGATGATTTTGAGCTCGTTACGTCGGTCGAGAACGTCGAGCTAGCCGAAGATCTCGAATTTTTTCATTGGCTGGCCGATGATGATACGACTGGTTAGCGTGGCACTGTGGGCGCTGCTCTGGGTGGCTGCGGGGGCTCAGGCTGCGTCGGAAGAAGTCGCGCCGGTGCCGGAGGCGGACTTCCTGGAGTTTTTAGGCTCCTGGCAGACCGGTGACAATCGGTGGGTCGATCCTTTTCGTGCGGCCGATCTTTCGGAAGCGCAGGCAGGGGCCCCTCAGAAGCCCGGTCGATCTACGGACGATAAAGGGCCGCCGCGGATGAGACCGAGAGACAACCATCAGGAGCCCGATCAGAAGGGAAGCCGGACCGGCGATCCCTTGAACGGGATGAAGCCATGATAGGATTGGCACTCAATATTATTCTGTTATGCGGGTGGAGCATTGCGGCCTGGGCCCAGACCGACTCCCAGGGCGTACCATGGAATCAGCTGAATCAGCAAGAGCAGCAGCTGTTGCAGAAATTCAATCAGGGCTGGGATCAGCTGCCGGCGGATCGTCAGGAGCGGTTGCGCAACGGCGCGCGGCAGTGGTCGAACATGAATCCCGATGAGCGGACCGAGGCACGGCAGCGGTTCCAGGAGTGGCGGCAGATGTCCCCCGACGATCAGCAGCGGTTGCGCGACCGGTTCCAGCGGTTCCGCGAGTTGCCGCCGGACAAACGCGAGGCGATTCGCAATGCGCGTCAGTGGTTCCGGTCTCTCCCGCCTGAAGAACGCCGTGACATGCGGCAACAATGGAAGAACATGTCGCCCGAAGAACGACAGACCTATCGGCGCGAACTCCGCCGGCGATTCGGCGACGGGCAGGGTGCACCGTCCGGTTCGCCGCGCCCTCACGACCGACCCTTTCAGAACCATCCCGTCCGTCCCGGTCACTGATTCCGTCAGATCGGTTTACTCCGTTGCTTGACAGGGCAGGTTGTATTCCACAGAATCACCGCACACAAGGAATCGCCAGCACGGTGTGTGTCTACCAGGAGATGAATTCATGAAAAGTGAAGTGCTCTACCCGGGTGCGTTTCCGATGGTGCGAGTCGAATTGGTCTCCGGCGAGCACATCAAGGCCGAGTCCGGCGCGATGGTGGGTTCATCGCCGACGGTCGATGTCGAGAGTAAGATGGAAGGCGGGTTTCTCGGGGCGTTGTCCCGCAAGTTGCTGACTGGAGAAAAATTCTTCTTCCAAACATTGCGGGCCAGCCGCGGGCCGGGCGAGGTCCTGCTGGCGCCGACGGTGCCGGGCGAAATCGTCATCCTTGAGCTCGACGGCGTGAATGAATATATGGTGCAGAAAGATGGATTCTTAGCCGGCGCAGACACGGTCAACATCGAGAGCAAGATGCAGAGTCTCAGCCGCGGGTTGCTCGGCGGCGAAGGATTTTTCATTCTGAAGATCGGCGGGAAGGGCACGCTGGTGCTGAACAGTTTCGGAGCGATCCACAAGATCGAGCTGAAGCCGGATCAGGAATATATCGTCGACAACAGCCACCTCGTCGCTTGGTCGGCAACGACGTCGTACAACATCGAGAAGGCCGCCTCCGGCTGGGTGGCGAGCTTTACCTCCGGAGAAGGGCTCGTCTGCCGGTTCCGCGGACCGGGGATCGTCTACATTCAGAGCCGTAACCCGGGCAGCTTCGGGGCTTGGATCAGACAATTTATCCCGGTGTCCGAGTAGCGGATGCTGAAAACGGCAGCGAACCGCGTTCCCAGCTCGATCCAATTCTTAACGTACCCCGCACGAGGAACGAGCTGTCTTGGCAGCTCGGGGTGGGCGGGTGGAATCAGTCACGCCTCCAGTGGCTGCTCGTCTGCGGCCTCGTTCGAGACCATTTTGAGCGGTCCGGATAAACCCTAAATGACCACCACGTTTTCCCCTAACGCCCTTTGTTTCGGTGAGGAGTTTCCCGCCAGCGGCGCTCCCTGTCTTGTCCACATTGAAGGCGATGGCCTCACGATCACCCATGAGCCGACCGTATCCATTTCTCCATCTGAGCGAGTGTTGTTTACGGAGCTAGCGGTGTCCGTCGGGGGACTGGACCATGATCAGCTGGTGCTGAAATGGGGGGAGGGCGCGCAGGCGCGCACCTTGTATCTCAAACATTCCGACCTGATCCGGGCTTTTCGCGAAGCGGCGCCGGAGCATTTGAATCAACCGTTCGAGCAGGCTGCCGAGCGGGTACGCCAGATGCGCCACCGGCATCGAGTCATGTGGGCCTCCGTCGGCGGGGCTATTCTGGCGGTTGTGTTGGGGCTCTGGTTCGGGGCCGATCTGTTGATCGAACTGGCGGTGAGCCGGATTCCGGTCGAGTGGGAGCAGAAGCTCGGCGAAGCGGCCTATCGGGATTTTCTCAGCCATCAAGAAGTGATGAAAGAAGGACCTGCGGTCAAAGCCGTGGAAGAGATGACGCAGCGGCTGGCGGAGCAGATCCCGAACAATCCGTACACGTTTCAAGTGACCGTCGTGAAGAGCGACGTGGTCAATGCCTTTGCGCTGCCCGGCGGCTACGTCGTCGTCTTTACCGGCTTGATGAAAAAAGCTGACAGCGGCGAAGAAGTAGCGGGGGTTCTGGGCCACGAGCTGAACCATGTGCTGCAACGGCACGGCCTCGAACGGATCGTGAAAAATCTGGGCGTCATGGCGGCGGTCTCGATTCTCGTCGGCGATCAGCAGGGTCTCGTCGGATTGATGCGACAGGTTGGTGTCGAACTGCTGACGCTCACGTTCGACCGGGCGCAGGAAACAGAGGCCGATCTCACCGGGTTGCAATTGGTCTATCGTGCGAAGATCGATCCGCACGGCATGATCACCTTCTTCCAGAAGCTGTCGGAAAAAGACGAAGGGCGCATGGAGTGGCTTTCGACCCATCCGATGAGCAGCGCAAGAGCCGATCGATTGAAAGCGGAGCTGGCCGCACTTCCGAAACGCTCCTCCGAGCCGTTCACCTTCGAGTGGAAGACCGTGCAAGAGGCGCTCGGGGTGCAGCCGGTCGCGGTTCCGTGAAGACGCAGGTGAAGGGAGCGGGCCACACACTATTTGATGAGGTGAAAACAGTTGGTTCGGTTATATGTAGTTCATGTGGCCATGGGGCGGTCTGTGTTGTTGGTATCTAAGGAGGTGTTCCTAATGAAGGTGTTGCGGAGCATGCTCGTTATGGTTCTCATTGGGCTGAGTCAGGTGGGGATCGCGGCGGCAACTGGGAATCCTGACACGGGTCCCGGCTGCGGGCTGGGCAAGTTGGCCTGGTCAGATTTCAAACGTCAAAAAGATATAGCGCCACAGATACTCATGGCTACCACGAACGGGACTTTTTGGAGTCAGACGTTCGGGATCAGTTTTGGAACGTCCGGCTGCACCAATGATGGAAAGCTATGGGCCGAGCACAAAACGGAGTTTTTTGTAGCGGCTACGTTTGATAATTTGGCGGGGGATATGGCCCGTGGCCAGGGGGAACATCTGAGTGCGTTGGCGGTGCTATTGGGAGTACCTGGCGATCACCAAGCGGAGTTTTTTTTGTTTGTTCAGGAGCGCTATCGCGAGCTGGAAAGCCAAGGCGGGAACTCGACGGGTGCGTTGATCAAGGCGCTTGACGAGGCGATGTTGCGGCATCCTGTGTTCGCGAAGATGTCGCAAGCCGATTAGGATAGCGGGCGAGAAAATAGTTCTTAACGAGTTAGACTGAGTAAGGTATAATCTTACCTGGTTGATGACCGTAGAATTGGTATTTTATTAATACTACTAACGGAGGAGGACCTATGAAGAAAATGCTTTTGCTGTCTGTGTCGGTGCTTTTTGGCATGCAGGCAGGCCTTGCCATGGCGGCCAATCCCGACACTGGCCCAGGCTGCGGCCTCGGCAAGTTGGCGTGGGGCGATTATAAGAGCCAGAAGGACATCGCGCCGCAGGTCTTGATGGCCACAACGAACGGCACGTTCGGCAGCCAGACATTCGGAATCAGCTCGGGCACCTCCGGCTGCACCAATGATGGCAAGGTGATGAGCGAACATAAGGCGACGATGTTTGCGGAGTTGAATTTCGAGAACCTGTCTCAAGAGATGGCTCAGGGGCAGGGTGAGCACCTGGCGTCGATGGCGACGCTGATGGGTGTGCCGGCTCAGCACCAGGGTGAATTTTTCTCCCACGCGCAGGAGCACTATACTTCCTTGGTGAAAGCGGGCGAGGCTTCACCCGTGGCAATGGTGAAGGCGTTGAATGCCACGATCGCGACCCATCCGGTTCTGGCTCAAGCCATGGTAAAGTAATCCAAGAAGCGGAGGGGTCCGGCTGATAGCCGGACCCCTTTTATTTTTACCCCGACGTTGCTCCTTGTTCCTCTTCCTGACCATTGCCTCGATCATTATCAGCTTCGCGGGGCCTGTTTGGGCGACCGAGGATGTTTCGCGCGCCTATCTCTACGAGTTAGTCACCCGGGCGAATGGCCTGCGTTTGGCGGAGACTCGTGAATGGCAGGTTTTGCTCCATTACCGGCGGAATTTGTGGGGCGGGTATACGAGCGAGCAGGATGCTCCCGGATTTTTCCTGGCGTCGGACGGGAAAGTGAATCCACAGTCGGAATTGGCGGCCACATTGTCGCAGTTTTTTTCCGATGAGTTTGTCGGGCGATCGAAGCAGCCAGCCCAATGCGCATTCGTGGCGCGGTATTCGTTTCTGAAAGAGCGGCTTGCATTTGACCCGGAACGATTGCGGCCTCTCGTATGCGAGAGATTCAATAATTGGCTGGCCGATTTTGACGTGGAGGGAATCAGTCTCATATTCCCAACCGGATTCATGAACAATCCCTCGTCCATGTTTGGGCACACGTTTCTCCGGATCGATCAAAAAGGCCAAACTCCGTACACGCGCATACTGGCGTCCACGATCAACTTCGCCGCGGAGTTACCGCCGGACGCCGGAATCGAATACCCGATCAAAGGCATTTTCGGAATGTACCCGGGGTATTTCTCAACGATTCCGTACTATCTCAAGGTGCAAGAGTATCGGGACATCGAGAACCGGGATATTTGGGAGTACCGGCTCAATCTGACGCCTGACCAAGTCCGCCGTCTGCTCATGCATGCCTGGGAAATGGGGAACGCGACCTTCGACTACTATTTCTTCGGCGAGAATTGTTCGTATCACATCCTGGCCCTCTTGGATGCCGCCGACCCGGCATTCCGGCTGGCCGACCAGTTCCCGTACTACACGATTCCCGCCGATAGTATGCGCGCCGTGTTGGCGCAGCAGGGGCTTGTCGGTGCGGTCGTGTACCGCCCGTCACGATTGACGCTGGTCAAACGCAAGCGGGAGCTGCTTGACCAGGAAGAAGATCGCTGGTTGCGGCGACTTTTAGAGAAACCAGATGAGGCGAGGAGCGAGTCGTTTTCTGCGGTCCCGCAGGCTCGCAGGGTTCTTCTTCTGGACACTGCGTCAGATTATCTGCTGTTGAGGAGCGAAGGGGCCGGCGAGAAGGAGAATCCTTGGCGGGATCGCAATAAAATTATTCTGTCCGCTCGCGCGGAGCTAAAGACGCCATCTCCAGACATGGAGGTGCAACCTTTTGTCGATCGTCCTGATGCTGGGCATGAGACCAGGCGTATTGGGGTAGGTGCTGGCTGGAGGAATAATCGGCCTTTCGAGGAGGTAGCGTTCCGCGGGGCGTATCACGATATTCTTGACCCAGAGCGGGGCTATACGCCGGATGCGCAAATTGAAATCGTCTCATTGGCCATCAGAAAGTATGCGCCGGCTAATTGGTACAACATGAGCATGGGCCGGAGCCTGAATGAATCGCAGGTCCGTCTGGAGCGGTTTTCGTTATTCAACATGGTGTCCTTAGCTCCCATGGACAGCCTGTTCCATGCGCCCTCCTGGAAGCTTGGAATCGGGATGAATACGATCCATCACAATACCTGCCAATTGTGCAGCAACGGGGTGTTCAATGCGGGCATGGGCGGTTCGACGGAAAGTCACTGGCTGAGGCGTGAATTGTGGTTTGCCTTCGCGGAAACAGAAGCCAACTACAGCAAAGCGTACGAGGAGCGCCATCGCATTGGCGGTGGCGGCACGATCGGGTTGTTGGCGGACATTACGGATCGCTGGAAGCTGCTGATTTCAGGGACGTACCTTCGCTATGCGCTCGGAGAACACGGTGACGACGTGCGCTGGACTGTGGGCCAACGCGTGACGATTCTGCAGAACTTTTCGCTCCGACTTGATTACAACCACAGAGACCGTGATGACGATGTGGTCTTTTCAGGACTGTTCTATTTCTAGAAGCGCGTATTCGTACCCCATCGTTATGGTTGAGGGGGATTAGAGGGTGCCGTCTGGCGTTCAGTCGAGGGTTTGGGCCGCTTCCGCACATGTTCTTCTTGGGCGGCTCGTGCTGCTTTCTCTGTTTCGGAGAGAGCAGGGGGGGTATAACCAGATATTTCGATGGCACTGTTCTGAGCATCATAAATGACGCGTGTTTCTTCGTCGTGCCCTTGGGACAGTTCAATCAAGTCATAAATAGGCTCTCCGAGGATTCCGATAATGGTCAACCAGGCATAACCCCAGACCGCCGCGCGACCTGCATTGACGGTGTTCCCCATCTCATACTTGTACACGGATTCTTTTTTGCCATCAGCGAGAACTTGTTCAGAGGTGGGCTTGCCAAGTTCAAATTCCAGCTCTTCCCGGCTCGCTCCTACTGTGATGTAGCCGAAATCGGGCTCTGGATGGCCTGAGAGCGCCATGCCGATGGAACAGCCGGACAGAACCACAGTGGCATACAAGGCACCGAAGATAGTCATCAAAGTGTTTTTCATGGCAGTTTCCCTCAGTCGGTATGACGCTCAAAGAGATAGGAAAGCTGACGCTATAACGCAACGAATGATTTCTGGCAACAGCTTTCCCGTATCAGCGAGTTCGTTTATTCTTGGGCTGTGAGTCTTCTCGACCAATTCTTCGTCTATCATCCGGAGCCCTGGCAGGAGCGGGACTGGGCTAGCCTCAGCGGATTGCCGCTGGAGGAGGTCTGGTTTCAGTCCGGTGACGGGGCGAAGCTCTTTGGCTGGTATGTCGAGGCGCGGGCGGATGCCGCGGTGGTGCTGTGGTGCCACGGCAACGCCGGGACGGTCATCAATCGCCTGGAGAATCTGCGCGAGCTGTGCCGGCTGGGGTTGTCCGTGTTCCTCTTCGACTATCGGGGGTATGGGCGAAGCCAGGGGAGACCGTCGGAAGACGGGCTCTATCAGGACGCCATCGGCGCGTACGACTATCTCACCCGGGTGCGTCAGATCCGGCCGGAGCGTATTGTGATCTTCGGCCGGTCGCTGGGTGCCGCCGTGGCCGCCGATCTGGCTTCGATGAAACCGGCCGCTGGATTGATTCTGGAGTCGCCGTTCCCGTCGATTGCCGCAGTCGCCAGGCATCACTATGGCGGGATGCCGGTGCATTGGCTGTTGGGCGCGGAGTTCAAGCTGATCGATCGCCTCCCGCAACTCTCCCTGCCCAAGCTCGTAATCCACGGCGATCAAGACGATATCATTCCGATTGAGTTCGGCCGCCAGGTGTTTGAGGCCGCCAAACCGCCGAAACAGTGGTATGCCATCGCCGGCGCGGATCACAACAATACCTATCAGGTCGGCGGGAGAGTCTACTTCCGTCAGTTTGCCGACTTCATCCGCCGTGCGATTGCCGCCTGACCAAACCGGATGCGGACTTTCTGAAATTAGCATTTGGTGATTCGCGTCCACATTTGGTACAGTGCGCCGGGCATTGCGGGCCCGGTCAACTCCGGGGTGGCTGAAACAAGGCAGGACGGAATGACGATCAAGATTGACGGCAACACGACCGATCAGAGAAGGATGCGATATACCGGATTCATCCTCATGGCGCTGCTCTGGCTTACAGGCTGCGCCGGGCAAACCGGCCCGTCGACCCCGTCGACCGCCATGCTCGCCCCGTCCGCTCCGCCGGTGCTGTTTGCCGATGCGTCCGCGAAGCCGGCTGCCGTGTCCGATGCTGCGGAGAAGCCGTCCGACGATCCCTTCGA
>OMJA01000228.1 GCA_900299245.1 Nitrospiraceae bacterium
CATAGTCTGTCCGTGACTGAGTCCGGCCCGCCGGCCGGTTAAGGCGTCTGCGCGTGCGGGGGCGGCGGCTCTGCTGTGATGCAGGATTTCATAATCTCCGCCCGGCACTGGCTTCCGGCGGTCGCCTGATTTGCAATTGCAGCGAGTGCTTCTTCAGTCAGATGTTGTCGCACGATATCAATCAGCACATGGTCGGGCATCAGATCGGGGTCCGCACGCAGCACGCCGGTTTGCTGTTGAAGGGCGGCAGTCACTGTGTTCCGTAGAGCCGGACAGTCAGGTCCGCTCAGCATGAGGGCAATCCGGTCCTGTGCCGGCTCCGCGCGGCCGGTCTCGTGTGAGCCGAGGAGGAGGCTGAGCCAGACCAGAAAGATCGCAGGTTTGTTCAGCATAGCTGCTCGTGAGTCCTGGAGGGGAAATGATACGCTCCGGCCGGTCGCAAGACCAGCCGGAGCGTGTGGAGAACCTTACTTTGCTTTTGCCGGGAGTTCCCACGGCACCATGGGCATCAAATTCGTCGAGGGCTTGGCATCGGGGGACGCCAGAAGGACGGCGATGGCGCCACGGAGCGCGCCGGTCAGAGAGTGGGTCACCAAGGGATACGCGCCGGCGGAATCGACGACGACATCGAATGTCGCGGCACTGCCCGGTCCGACCACGTAGGTCTGCACACCCTTAAGATTGTTGGCCGGATTGCCGCTCTCATAGACGTTGTCCCAGATTTCGCCGATCGGATGGAACGAGGAGAACTCGTTCGGGCCGGCGTTCACGAAATAGACGCGCACGCGCTCGCCCGGCTTCGCGTCCAGCTTCCCGCCGCCGGTGACGAACGGGTGATACTTGAAGATGCCGCCGTTGAACATCATGCCGTCGAATTTCCGGTCGAACATGGCCTGCACGTCACCGGGATTCTTGAAGTATTCGGATTGAACCAGCACATATTCCCGGTCCGCCTTGGGCCAGACGCTCGCGTCCTTCGGATCGACGATGATGGCGCCGAACATGCCGCGGGCGATGTGTTGGATCATCGGCGGCGCGCCGCAGTGATAGAAGAAGATCCCAGGCTTCTTGGCGACGAATGTGTAGCTGATCGTTTCGCCGGCGTTGATGGCTTTGTAGTTCTTCAGGAAGTCGATTTCCGCCGCATGAAAGTCCATGGCGTGCGGATTCTTGTTCGTGGCGGGGTTGGTCAGGGTGAAGTTGATCGTGTCGCCTTCGGTGACCCGGACGACCGGGCCGGGCATGGTGCCGTTGAAAGTCCAGGCGGCATATTTCTCTCCGCTGCCATCGATGACGATGTCGGACTCCACGGCGGTCATATGAATGTCGTGGGTTTTCGCGGAGGCATGGGACGACAGCCCCAGCAATCCGGCGAGTGCAATGGCTGTGGTGCCCGCGATGGCGAGTACCTGTTGAGATCCTCTTTTCCTCATGGTCGAACTCCTCTCTGTATGGTTGGTCGAACTCCTCCGGGCGAAGGCATCGGGGATTCAGGTCCGGGAACGTCCCGCTGCCACCTCGTCCGTGCGTGTGAGCATAAGGAGGATGCTGTCAAAAAAATATGACGTGCGTCATGTTTTGAGAATATATCGAAAACGCCGGTCCGGAGGAATTCAGGCGGAGGCGAGGGCTTTGAGTGCGGCGAGATCCCGGATGATGAGGCGGGTTGCCGTTCCGGAGACGAGCCGGTCGCGTTTGAAACGGCTCATAATGCGAATGGTAGTCTCGGTCGTCGTGCCCACCATGTTGGCCATATCCTGACGGGTCAGCCGCATCGGAAGCTTGATGCCTTGCGGGTCTTTCACGCCGTTCTTCGTCGCCAGATCGACCAGAAGTGAGGCAAGGCGCTGGTCGGCTCGGTCGAGGGCCAGAACCTTGGCTTTCTCCTGCGCTTCCTTGAGGCGGTTGCCCAGATGCTTGATGACTTCGATGGCGGCTTCCGGGTTGCGGCGCAGCATTTCAAAATAGGATTTCTTGTTCATGCGGAGGATGCTGACATCGCCCATCGGTTGGGCGGTGCCGGGATGGCAGGCTCCTTCAAACGTGGCGGCATCGCAGCAGAACAGATCGCCGGGCATCAGCATCTTCAGCGTGCACTCTTTCCCTTCCGGAGTCGATTTGACGCACTTGACCGTGCCTTCCTTCACGATGTGGAAGTATTCGGTCGGGTCGCCTTCCCGGAAAATGACATCGCGCTTCGTATAGCGCTGCTCGGTCAAGTCCTGCAGGACGCGCCGGCGGTCTGCGCTGGAGAGAATCTTGAGCAGGGGAATATGGTTGAGTTCATCCGGGGGCGACGAACTCAACCGGTTACTTGATGATTTGTTTGGCCGCTTCGACAATGGACCGCGCTCCGATGCCAAAATGATCGACGAGTTCGTCCGGCTTGCCGCTATGGGGGATCGTCCTGACGGCGAGTTTGTGGACCTTGACGCCTTCGGCGCTCACGGCGTTCAGGACGGCATCGCCAAGCCCGCCGTGCGCGTAATGGTCTTCGACGGTCAGCAGTCGGCCGCGGGTGGCGCGTGCACTGGCAATGAGAGTGGCCTGGTCGATGGGGGCGATGCTATACAGATCGATGACCCGCACCGCAATGCCCGCCGCTTTGAGTTGATCATGCGCTTTGAGGGCTTCAAACAATGTGACGCCGGCTGCGATGATCGTGAGAGTGTCGTCGGCGCTCTGGCGGAGGACTCTGCTGCCTCCGATCGAAAACGTCTCCTCCGGTCCGTACAACACGGGCGACTTGGGGCGGCCTGCGCGGATGTAGACCATCCCTTTATGGTTGGCTGCCGCTTCGATGAGCCGATAGGTGCATGTGGCATCTGAGGGATACAGGACGACGACGCCCGGTTGGGCGGCCATCATGGCGATGTCTTCCAGCCCCATCTGCGACGGGCCATCCTCGCCGATGCTGACTCCCACATGCGTGCCGACAAGCTTGATGTTGGACTGGCTGATGGCCGCCATCCGGATGAAGTCGTAGGCGCGCGTAAAAAACGCCGCGAAGGTGGCGACGAAGGGAACTTTCCCGCAGGCGGCAAGGCCGGCGGCCGCACCGAGCATGTTCTGCTCCGCGATGAAGTTTTCGAAAAAGCGATTCGGGAACTTCTTGCCGAACTTGTCCGTATAGGTGGAGTTTTTCACGTCTGCGTCCAGGCCCACCACGGAGGAGTTCACCCCGCCCAATGCTTCGAGCGCCACGCCGAAGGCTTCGCGGGTCGCGGCTGCGTCACCCGCCTTGTAGGGCGACGGCGGCAGTGCGGCTCGTGTGGCAGGAGCGGCGGCGGCGGCGGCCGGCCGGTTGATCTGCGCGGCTCCGTTGCCGGGCTTCAATTGTCTGGTCAGTTCATCGATTGCCTTCTGGGTTTCTTCTCCCTTGGGAACCGGTTTTCCGTGCCAACTGGGGCTGTCCGCCATGAAGGAAATGCCCTGCCCCTTGAAGGTTTTGGCCAGCAGGACGGTGGGTTTCCCTTTCGTGCGGGCGGCCTCATCGAATGCGGCGACGAGCGCGGCAATATCGTGACCGTCGACCACGATGGCGTGCCAGCCGAATCCCGACCAGCGTGCGCGATAAGCGTCCATGTCGTGTTGCAGCATGGTGGGATCGCTCTGCCCGAGCCGGTTCACATCGACGATCGCGCAGAGATTGTCCAGGCCATGATGCCGGGCCACTTCCGCCGCTTCCCAGACCGATCCTTCCACGGATTCGCCATCGCCCATCAGAACGTAGGTCCGGTGGTCGAGCTTGTCGACGGACTTGGCATTCAACGCAATGCCGATGCCGACGGGAAGGCCCTGGCCGAGTGAGCCGGTGGCCATATCGACAAACGAAAGACGGGGTGTCGGGTGGCCCTCAAGATCAGAGGTCAGCGTGCGCAATTTCAGAAGGTCGCTTTTGGGGAACAGGCCCGCTTCCGCCCAGGCGGCATAGAGTAGAGGCGCCGCGTGTCCTTTTGACAGAACGAATCGGTCGCTGTTCGAGGCTTTGGGGTTGTTCGGGTCATAGCGCATGACGGAAAAGAAAAGCGTCGCTACGATATCGGCCGCAGAACAGCAGCTCGATGGATGACCGCTTCCGGCTTCGGAGGTGGCTCGAACGCTGTCGATCCGGAGTTGCGTGGCCTTGTTATGGAGGACGTTGAGGGTTTCTTGTGACAGGGCTGCACTGGCCATCGGAACTCCTTTCAGGAATTGAACGCTCAGTTAGGATGCCGGGCACATGCTGCTCTATTCAGAGACCGGCAGGAACGCGGCGGGAGATGAGGCTAACAAAACGTCCAATGGGAGTCAATGAAGGATGTCGGCCGGATGTCCGATCAAGTGCTGTCTACGGAGAAACGATCACGGGTTCAGGTGCCGGGATCATGCGATTGAAAAACATCGTTAGGCCTGTGATCCCGGAGTCACGGTTGAGACCTCGTTGGAGCAGGAGCTTTCCAGGCCGTTATAGGCGCTAACGGCGAAGTAATAGCGGGTGTCAGGATCGAGGTTTGTGATGGTGGCATTCGGTGAGGAAACAAATTGATGATCTTCGTAGGCACACGATCCTGACTGGCCGGACGAGCTTCTCCCATAATGGACATAGTAGCCATAGATGGAAGGATCCTGGATCGGGTCCCAGGCAAGCGTTGCGACTGCTCCCGCCTGGCCCGTTGAACTGGACACTGCCGGGGCTTGCTCACTGCCACCGCCGCAACCGGAGAGAATAAGAATGCATGCGAATAGTAAGCAGTGGGTGATTGCTTTCATGAAAGGCTCCCTTTGGGCTAAAGACGTCCGGTTACGTGTCTGAATAGGTGAAAAGTTTGTCTGTTTGTTCAGTCAACGCTGGGTTCTGATCTCTGCAGCGGTTGTGCTGGCACTAATGGCAATCGCAAGCACGATCAGCAAAATAAAGAGAACCATTGTGAGCTGCTCCTCTTGGAGAGGGGAGGATTAGCAACATGTGGGCCAGGTGGAAAAGTTTAAAAAGTCTTTATATGTTAGTGCGTTACGCTATGTGGAAGATTTTGCTTAGCGGTGTTGCCTGAAGGGTTTGGCCTTCACTTCTCCATCTGCCTTCGAAGCTTTTCTGGGAAATACGCCTAAAAAAGAATGTAGGGGCCTCCCTTCATCTCTACACAGGTATTTGTTCGAATGGGTAGAGGGAAGACGGAGACTGGGAAGGCGGAGCCTGTCAATTTTCCTTGGTTGCAATATGGCCGCGGGGGGAGCGGTACATGGTGCTCGACGTTGAAAATCAGGATGCTGTGCCGGCGGATCGTGGCGGATGCTAGGGTGATGATGAGAAGAGCTGAGGCTGGCGTGAGGAGTTGCACAAAGCCGGTTGCCTGCTCGTGCGGGTGCGGGGGTGATCCGGCAGATGCACTTCGGACAATTGTGACATGCGTATGTATCGATGACGGGGGAACGGGCTATGACGGTGCGGTCCGGCCTTGAAAGTATCGATAGAGGAGGAACGCGTTCAGCAGCACGACAATCGAGAGAATGCTGTAGGTGGTGACCGTGCTGGCGAGTTTCAACTCGACGAGGACTCGCGACAGTCCGAATCCGACGACAACGGCATCGAAGCTCATGCAGAGCCGCCGGAATGTTTCAGGATCCATCCAACGGATCAAGAATACGCCGAGCGGAATGCCCAGAAGGACGCTCGGCACGATGTAGGGCATGACCTTCATGCTCTCCACGCTGTAAAATCCGATGATGCCGTAGGCGACGGCGGTCAGCGTCGCTTCGGCGACCCGGATCACGCCCAGCGCCGCGCGAAAGTCCTGTTTTTCATACCCCTGATTGTTGAAGAGGAGCGCCAGCGGCGGTCCGGAAATGGTCGTGACGGAATAGAGCGTCCCGATGCCGACTCCGAAGGGGACGCCGATGGTTTTTTCAGCTTTGATCGGTTTGCGGATCCCGGCAGCCTGTAGCAGAATCAACGGGAGCAGCATGAAGTAGGTGACGAACTTGACCCAGGCCGGTTGCACCAGCGAGAGGATATAGCTGCCGATAGCGACGCCCACCGCCAGTCCGATCAGGATCGGTACCACACGCCGGAAAATGTTGGGGATGTTCTGGCGGTTGAGAAAAAGGACATAACTATTCAGGACCAGTTCCACTAACACCATGGCCGGATTCAGGATGCGATTTGTATAGAACAGCAGGGCCACCGGCATGGTAATCGATGAGAAGCCATAGCCCAGGGCGCCGTTGACGGTCGCGGCGACAAACGTAATAAGCACGAGGACGATCTCATCCATAGGTTATCCCTTGCGGTGACTCGCTGCGAAATCATTGAGCGTACAGTTATCGAGGATGCCGGCAATGGCATCGCGAACCGGACCCATCACATGTTGGACGGGACACTGGGCCTTGTCGGCATAGGGGCAATCCCGGCACTTTTGATAGGCGGTTTTGCTCACGCAGCCGATGGGAGCAAGCGGACCATCCAGAATGCGGATCACCTGCCCGACGGTGATTTCTCCCGGGGGTTTGATCAGGGTGTAGCCGCCTTTGAGGCCGCGCCGGCTGGCCAGTAACCCGGCTCGTTTCAGAGCCAGAAGAATCTGCTCCAAAAACTCGATCGGAATATGTTGGCGTTTGGCAATTTGATGCCGCTGTAAGGTCGTCTGTTCATAGGCGAGCGTGAGTTCGATGAGTGCCCGGAGCCCGTATTCGCTTTTCTTGGAAAGCTTCACGCCGTGTCTTTCTAAAATCAATTGACTTAGTCAAGTTTTGCCACAGTAATGGAGCCCGATGAGGTTCGTCAAGCTCCAGGTTCCACACAGGATTGGAATAGCATTCGGCCATCGCGCCGGTGTTTCGGTTCATTCCTGCCGCGCAAACACGATGCAACTCTTTGATCCATGAGGGAATGTTGCTTGACAGGGTTCGAGCATTCTTGCTAGCTTGGCACGCTGTTTTCGCCATCGAC
>OMJA01000229.1 GCA_900299245.1 Nitrospiraceae bacterium
ACAGCGATGAACGGGGTGTTGGGGTGCAGGTTTCGAAAGAGTACCAGTCGGGAAAGTCCGTCATGGTCTTCGGAGCGCACTTCGGCGACGATGAGATCATACCCCGATACCTGGCGGGCTCTGGGTTGGCTCAAAATCTCTCTGGTGTTTGCGACGCCGAACACGATCACCCCGTCTCGACTGATGAACTGATGGAGGGAGGTTCTAAACGTGTCGTCGTCGCTAATAAGGAGAATAGTAGGCATGCAGTGGCTCCTCTGTGCCGTGCGAGCGGGCCCGAGTGTGTCCCCAGATTTTTTCAGCCGTCGCGGATGAATCACGGGATGGAAGTTGGTGCGAGGTCTGGCTGATGAACCAGGCGGCGACCTGAGCCCGCCGCGACATCTGGAGTCGGTCGAACAGGTCTGCGAGATAGTTTTTGATCGTCTTTTCACTCAGATTGAGTTGTGCGCTGATTTCCTT
The DNA here is from genome assembly GCA_900299245.1 of Nitrospiraceae bacterium. GTDB lineage: Bacteria > Nitrospirota > Nitrospiria > Nitrospirales > Nitrospiraceae > Nitrospira_D. The sequence goes on from OMJA01000229.1 coordinate 463, forward strand.
GTTGGTGAGCCCCTCGCTCAGCAGGGGGAGAATTTGTTGATGCCTCGGGGACAGTTGGGGATGCGGAATTTCGTTCGATCGCTGTTGCTTCCCGATCCACTTCAACGCCGCTCCCATGAGCGCCGGGTCATACACTGTCTGTCCGGTCAGCAGCTGACTGATACCGGTCAGTAAATCGGTCTGACTGATGGATTTGAGGAGGAAGCCCGTCGCTCCGGCATCGACCGCCTGCATGAAGATCGGGGGAGTTGCGGAATTGGCGAAAAACAGGATGCGAAGCCCGTGATGCCGTGAGAGCAGTTTTCGGCAGGCGTCGATCCCGTCGCCATCCGGAAATTGCGTATCCATGAGGATGAGCGCCTCACGGTGCCGGTTAGCCAGGGTTGTCAGTTCTTCGATAGTGGAGACGGGGGCGAGGACGCTGACTCCGGGTACTCCGTCAAGAATCGTGAGGAGCCCCACGCGAATCGGAAGCTCGCGGTCGGCGATGACGATAGTTCTGATTGTGCCGTATGAAGGTCGTGAAGACATATGGTCAGTCGATAATAGAAATCTCCCTTACAGTTATGGCCGAGTCGGACGATTCCGCCAATCGGCTGCAGTCTGAATAGTGAGTAGGAGTCAAGATAGTTATCTTGTCAGGTAAAAGCTGACACGGCTGGGGCGACGGGAAGAGCGTTACTTGGTCAACTGGTGGTCGACGGCGAAGCGGATGAGTTCTGCAGTTGTCCGGAGATTCAGTTTCTCCAGGATGCGGGCCCGGTAGGTACTCACGGTTTTGATACTTAGAGCAAGTTGCTCGGCTATTTGAGTCGGTGTGTTGCCTGATCCGATCAGGCGAAGCACTTCAAGCTCCCGGTCCGAGAGAACCTCATGTGGTTCGCTTGCATCGGGTGCCGCGGTGCCGAGATCGGCTGCCAGCTGCTCTGCTAAGGCGGCGCTCACATAGCGGCCTCCCTTCAGAATCCGTTTCACAGCATTCGTCACCTCTTCCGGCGCCGTATCTTTGGTGAGGTAGCCGGATGCGCCTGCTTTGAGTGCCCGCCTGGCATAATGGGCCTCCGGATACAGGCTCAGAATCAGGACCGGCAGATTTGGGCAGATCCGTTTGATGTCTTTGAGCGCATCGAGCCCGCTTTTGTCAGGTAAATTGACATCAAGAATGATCAGGTTCCAATGGACCGATTGCACAGCGTCGATCGCGTCTTGCGCGGTGCCTTTCTCAACGATGGTGAGATCGGGCAGATCCTCGCTCAGGACGTGAACGACCCCGCGACGTACGAGTGCGTGGTCATCGACCAACAGGATTTTCATGGTCCTCCTGGTGCGGGGGGTGCGGCAACGACGCAGGGAACAGTACGGACATGGGAATGCGCAGCGTGGCTGCTGTTCCTTCAACCGGACTCGGGCCGATAGCAAAGGTGCCACCGAGGAGTGCCGCCCGTTCGCTGATACCCTTCAGCCCGAATGAGTGGTGGTGTCGTTCCTGTTCCGGCTCGATTCCCGAGCCGTTATCGTGGACGGTTACCGTTAAGGTCGTTCCTTCGCTGGCGAAAGACACAGTAACGGCCATCGCCTGCGCATGCCGCAACACGTTCGTCAACAGCTCCTGGATGATGCGAAACACCGACGAGGAGGTGGCCTCGTCGAACGGACGGTCAGTCAGCGCGGGGTCGACCACGACGTCGCAGGCGATCCCGGTCCGGATATCGAATTGCCGTGCGTGGGCCTGCACGGCCGGAATCAATCCCAGTTCATCCAGGATGGCAGGACGGAGGGATGTGCTCAGATGCCGCACATGATTCAACATGGAATCGCTCAGATCCAGAAGATCGTTCAAGCGGGAATCGCGGTCTCGGGACTGGTCGCGAGCGGCATGTGCGCCACGTTGCTTTTTCAGAGAGGTCAGTTGAAAACGCATCGCGGTGAGCAATTGGCCGAGCTCGTCGTGAATTTCCCTGGCAATGCGCCGCCGCTCATTTTCCTCTGCTGCGGCCGCATGCCGGGTGACGTCCTGAAGCTGTGCATAGGCGTGGCGAAGCTGATTGTCGGCCCGCGTTCGGTCGGTGACGTCTTCCACTGTGCCGACCACGCGAACCGGTGTGCCGGTATCATCACGGTTGACGGCGCCGCGGCAACGGATGTGCCGCTGCTCGCCGGATGGCCGAAGAATACGGCAGACGATGTCAAACGGCGCATTCTCTGACATGGTTGCGCGGAGAGCGGCGCTCAGACCGGCCCGATCGTCCGCATGCAGCGTCCGCTGAAACAGTTCCTAAGAAGGAATGATGCTCTGAGGGACGTACCCGAAAATACGATAGGTTTCATCGGACCAGGTGACTTCCGACGGCGCCTCCCATTGCCAACTGCCGATTCCCGCAATCCGCTGGGCTTCCATGAGGCGGGCTTCGCTTGTGCGGAGAGCCGTTTCGGCTTTGATTCGATCGGTAATATCCTGCGCTACTCCGGCGATGCGGGCGATCCGGCCGGCGTGATCTTTGACCGGGAACGCCCGGTCTTCGATCCAGCGGATTGTTCCGTCCGGACGGATGATGCGGTACTGCTCGCAATAGCGTCCTTCTGTCTGTGTGTGCCGCATCGCTGCCGCGATGCGCGGCTGGTCGTCGGGGTGGATGGCATCAAGCCAGGAGGCGGGATTGCTGTAGAGGCTGTGACAGCTCTTGCCCCACACGGTTTCGTAGGCCGGACTGACATACAGCATGGTCGCCTTCTCGGGGGTCGTCAGCCAGAAGACTTCCGTGATCGATTCCGCCAGTTGCCGGAATCGCGCTTCGCTCTCCAGCAGGGCCGTCTCGGATTTCTTTCGTTCGGTGAGATCGCGGATGAACGCCGTGAAGAGCGGCGGATGCTGACCCTCGATGCGGGTCAGCGAGAGCTCGACCGGAAATTCCGATCCGTCGGCCCGCATGGCGGTGATTTCCACGCGCCGATCGAAGGAGGGGCCGCTGCCGGTTGCCAGGCAGTGTGCCATGCCGAGCCGGTGTCGTTCCCGGAGATCAGGCGGAATGATCAGGTCATCGACCCGATGACCCAGTACGGTTTGGCGCGTATATCCGAAGATGACTTCCGCCGCGGGATTGAACTCGATGATCCGTTCCTTGGCATCGATGGTGACGATGCCGTCGAGGGCGGCGTTGAGAATCGCACTCTTGCGTTCTTCGCTGTTGCGCAGGGCGGCGAGGGCATGCTCGCGTTCGAGCGCGGTACTGATCCAGCGGGCCATCAACTGCAGGAAGATTTTGTCGGTCTCGGCCTTGGGATCGGCGGCCTCGGGGCTTAGAAAGCAGACGGTGCCGTATGCTTGATCCTGCACGGAGACGCCAGTGCCGAAGTAGCTCCGGAGTCCCAATCCGGCACTCACGACGTGGTGTGAGAAACGTGAACGGGGTAGATCCGGAATGTCCAGCGATTCTTGCTGGGCCACGGCTTGTTCACAAGGACTGCCATGAAAGGGAACGCAGGTCCCCGCCGGAATGCCCGGACCTGAGGCGCGCACGATCCTCAGTTCGGACTGCTCTCCGACTGCGTGGGTGAGGACGCCGATCGGGTAGTTGAAATGTCGCCGTCCCAGATCCAGGATCGCTTCCACTTGCCGTTCGAACGAGTGGGTAGAGGAGGACGTGATATCGTATAACTCGCGAACCGCCAATTCGTGCTCATGCATGGAGCGGTCTGTCCAGATCCGCTCCAGTTCAGCGGATGCGCGGGCGGCGAAGATCGTCAGCAGCGGTTCCATATCCTGCTGTGCGTGGAACGGTTTGTCGTTCAGCACTGCGAGAAGTCCGAGCGGCTGCCCCGATGAGGACCAGAGGGGGATGCCCATGTAACTTTCGGCCTCCATGGTGTGGAGGATCCTGTCTTCAGGGAACAATTTCCGGACCCGTTCCGGATATAAGCAGAGCGTATTTCCTACCACGCCGGCGCAGGGTGTGCCGGCCAGATCGTACTCAAAATTGTCCCCGTGCCGATCGCGCGCCCAGACAGCCAGGGTCTTGGCACGGAGCCGGTTGCCGGCCGGCACTTCCGCTACAAGAGCGTGTGAGACGTTGAGGGCCTGAGCCATATGACGGACCAGTTGAGGAAAGAATTCCGATCCGGTTACGGACGCTGTGGCCAGGGCAAGAGTTTGCAGCGATTGTTCGGCTTGTTTGCGTCTGGTGATATCCACGAGCACGCCTTGCACGGTTTTCGGTACACCCGCTTCACTAGTGACGGTGACCACATCATGGACCCAGACAACGCGTCCATCCGCAGCAATCATGCGGTATTCCGCGCTATGGGCCAGCCCTTTGGCGGTAGCAGCAAGACAGCGTGTGACGGTGGTCTCACGATCGTCCGGGTGAATGTGGTGGGGCCAAAAGTTTGGCTCGTCGAGCCATTGCTTCACGGGAAAGCCCAGGAGTTCCTCCGCATGCGGGCTGACGAACCGGAACGCCATGCTTCCGGCTTCTGCTTCCCAGACGACACCATGAAGATTCTCGACCAGATCGGGGAACCGTTGGTTGGACTGTTGAAGCGCGGCCTCACTCTGTTTGCGGGCGGTGACATCGATCATCGCGCCGATCATGCGAACGGCGGTGCCTGACGCATCCCGGATGATTCTCCCGCGGTCAAGAAAGTCGTGGTAGGAACCGTCGCGCATTTGGAATCGATATTCGTCCGTCCAGCCCGATTGCTCCTGCGTGATCGCAGTCTGGATTCCAGTGAGTACCCGGCTGTGGTCTTGCGGGTGGATTCGAGATTGCCAGGCGCTGATCGAGGTTTCATGTACGGGGTCATGTCCGAAGATCTCGATCGCATTCTCGCTCCACCAATGGTCATTGGTGAGCACGTTCCAATCCCAGAGAATGTCATGGGTTTGATGGGCCAGCAATTGCCAGCGGTACTCGGCCTGGAGATGGGCGATGCGGTCCTGTATCAGACGGCGAAGGCCGAAAGCGGCTGTCCAGAGTACGATCACCGCCAGTGTCCGGTTCAGGACGGCGTAGGCGACTGGCGCTCCGGGAGGCGAGAGAACAAAGCCCGCCGCGACCAGTACGGTGCTCGCTCCGGCCAGCCGAAGCGGCAATTGCGGATCATACAGAAACGAGCTCAGCAGGAGCGGCAGCAGATAGAGGATAACTTCGGCGAACCCCAGGGGAGTGATGATGTCGCCGATGAAGACGACGATCGTACTCAGAAGAACGCTGAATGCCAGCTTGTTGCTTGCTTGGGGAAGCACGAGTACGGGTCGCCGCCTTTCATTGCGCCATGAGGTCATGGCAGACAGATGCGAGCAGAGCCGTCGAGAGAATAGCGGTCTATTAGTCCTCACCGATAGAGCACTATTACTAGGGCCTATTGTCTCTATTCGGCGGAGCGAGGCCTGATTCAACCAGGCGCCTTAGAGCTTGTAGAGCTCGCCGTATTTCTTTTCGAGATAGATGAGGAACGGTTCCGGATTGAGGCTGTGTCCAGTGACCCGTCTGGCAAGGTGGTCCGGCGTGAACATGCGCCCCCAGCGGTGGATTTTCTGTTCCAGCCAGCGGCGTAGCACCATCAATTGGCCTGCTGCGATCTCGTCCTCCAGATGCGGAATCTCCAGCTTGGCCTGATCGAAGAACTGGACTGAATAGAGATTGCCGAGGGTATAGGTGGGAAAATACCCGAAGGCGCCAAAGGACCAGTGAACGTCCTGGAGCACTCCTTCACCGTCGTGCCCGGGGGTGATGCCGAGATAGTCCTGCATTTTTTGATTCCAGACCTCCGGGAGGTCCTCCGGCTGGAGCCGCCCCTCAATCAGGTCCTGCTCGATCTCGAACCGCAGCATGATATGCAGGTTATACGTGAGCTCGTCGGCTTCCACCCGGATGAGCGACGGCTTCACGCAATTGATTGCCGCGTAGAATGCGTCCATGTCGACGGCCCGCAGCTGGTGGTGAAACGTTTGCTGCAGGATGGGATAGAAGAACCGCCAGAAGGCCCGTGAGCGGCCGACGCAGTTTTCCCACATGCGCGACTGGCTTTCATGGATGCCGAGCGAGACGGATTCCCCGAGCGGGGTGCCGAAGTAGCGCTGGTCGAGCCCCTGATCGTAGAGGCCGTGGCCGCCTTC
>OMJA01000230.1 GCA_900299245.1 Nitrospiraceae bacterium
CCCGACAAAGGGACCCGCGTCCCGTCTCTCGAAGAGCGAAAAACCCTCGCGATAAATCCCACAGCCCGGGTCGGGAGGGCCCCCCCGCCCCCCCCACGACAGCCAGTTTTGCCCGTTGTGGAAGCTTTCCCGGGGAGGGGAGAGAGAGCACCCCGCCGGTAAATTTACAGTCCGGCTTTCCGCGAGAGATTCCGCAATCCGCCTAACAGATGGGCGGCGGAACGTGCCACGTACCCGCCGACTTCCTGTGCACCGTTGATCCGATCGAACCTCGTCTCCGTCCATCCGGCACGGACCTGTATCCGGTGCGAGGGACAAATACCATGCGTCTCCCGCCGGTCTTCGAACGGGGCCTTTTCGCCAACGACTCCGGCTAATCCTTCATGCCGGCACCACGAACACACGACTGTCATACGTCACTCCTTAACCATTGACCTGCACGTATTAAACACACACAGCAAAACTTGGGCCGTTATTCCCAATATTGTCGATCCATCGAATTGCCCGAAAATCGGCTAATCTATTTATGATCGGACAAGGCCGATCGTATCTAAACCGATAGGGCCGTATCTCATGAGACACTTTTTGACCTCAAGTGAGGCATTCAGCGGCAAAGATGTTCCTCAGACTGGGGCATTCTTGACCCATACGAGGGAGCATGTTAGGGTGCGCCCCCTGTCATGAAAACCACTCGCTCAGCACAACTCTTTGCCGCGGCACAGCAACTCATCCCCGGAGGCGTCAACAGCCCCGTTCGAGCGTTCCGCTCCGTCGGAGGGCAACCCCGGTTCATCAAGCGCGCCAAGGGAGCCAAGCTCTACGATGTGGACGGCAACACCTATCTCGACTACGTCCTCTCCTGGGGCCCCATGATCCTGGGACACGCCGCTCCGGCGGTGATCCGGGCCATCAAAAAAGCTGCCGACAACGGCACCAGTTACGGCGCGCCCACGGAATTGGAAGTCACCCTCGCCCGCATGATCCGCAACGCCTTCCCTTCGATGGAAAAAGTGCGCCTGGTCAGTTCGGGCACGGAAGCCGTGATGAGCGCCATTCGCGTCGCACGCGGTTTCACCAAACGGGACAGCATTCTGAAGTTCGAAGGCTGTTACCACGGACACAGCGACTACTTGCTGGCCAAGGCCGGATCGGGCCTGGCCACCCTGGGCATTCCTGATTCGCCCGGCGTGCCGGCCGACTTTGCCAAACACACCCTGACAGCCCCCTACAACGACATCGAAACCGTGCGGCGACTGGTGGCCGAACACCGCAAGGACCTGGCCTGCATTATTCTTGAACCGATCGCGGGCAATATGGGCGTCGTGCCCCCGGCTCCGGAATTTCTCTCCGCTCTCCGCCGGTTGACGGCAGAGAATGACATCCTTCTGGTCTTTGACGAAGTGATTTCTGGATTTCGGGTGAATTACGGAGGCGCGCAGGCGCTCTATGGGATCACGCCGGATCTCACCATCCTCGGAAAAATCATCGGCGGAGGGCTGCCCGTCGGCGCCTACGGCGGGCGGAAGGAGATCATGGATATGATCGCCCCGTCAGGCCCCGTCTATCAGGCAGGCACGCTCTCAGGTAATCCGTTGGCCGTCTCGGCGGGAATCGAAACGCTGAAGCAGTTGAAGAAAAAAGGCGTCTATAAGAAGCTTGAGACACAATCCGCAGCCCTGGCGAAGGGCATCGGCGAAGCAGCCAGGAAAGCAGGGGTCCCGCTGATCCAAACCCGCGTCGGTTCCATGCTCACGGCATTTTTTACCGCCACGCCGGTGCGCGATTGGAATTCCGTGAAGCAGGCGGATACGGCGCACTACGGCAAATACTTTCATAAGATGCTCGAACAGGGCATCTATCTCGCTCCTTCGCAATTTGAAGCGGCCTTCCTCTCCACCGTCCACACGGACCGGGACATCGAGAAGACCATCCGCGCCGCGCATTCCGCCTTCAAGAGCGTATAGTCCGTCTCTCGTGAAGCATCAGCTCGTATCTCGTGGGATACAAGCAGAACCCATACGATACAGCTGCGGCCTTGCGGGTCGATCAAAACGATCGTCCGGCAAGGCCGCAGCGGGCGAAAGACTGAGGCGTACTTTCTAGTACGTTGAAATCTTGAGCGACGAGAGAACGCCGCCGGCGATTGTTTTCATCGACCCGTCTATTCGTCGTCCTCGTCATCCATATCCAGCACTTCCTGCCGCTTCTGCTCTTCCATCGCGTTATGCAGGAGCATCCGGATAAACATTGAATAGAGCGAGCCTTTTTCCAAGGTTCCGCCCGGAGGAATCGCGATCTTCCCTTCCTTGATCATCCGATCCATCCACACTTTTTGATCCGGGGCGATCAGGATCGGCACCTCGATCAAGCCCACCCGTCCCATCATATCCATCGTACAGCCTCCGTGATTCGTGGTTCATGAAACACCGGCATTCCAGCACGCCGTTTTGACCGTTGTCAACCAAGCCGCTTATGGCACGCGCCCTGCTTAGCACGACGATATGCGGTTCACCCGAACAACTATCATGATGCTGTGCTGGCTGAGCGCGACGATCTTCTGGTCAAGCCAGGCTCAAGCCTCCCGTCTCACTACATCCGGCGGAGAATCTACCATTCAAAAGAATTGCGATCTCTGCTGGTCGCCCTCGATCAACGAATCCTCTCCCCCTTCGACCCTCCAGCCTCATCGCCAACATCACCCGCGCGACAGCCGGCCGCACAGACTTCCCAAAGGCCGGTACAAGATCGTGCCCTACCAGAAACAGGCGCAGGCCTCAGTCCTGGGCCGGATTTCCGGAAGAAGAATGCCCACCAGCCAACCCATTTACACCATCGACGGCGATACGCTACGCATGGGACAGGAACGTATCAGACTCCGCGGCATCGACACACCGGAACTCACCGAACCACGCGGACAAGAAGCCCGCCAGAGGCTGGAACAACTGCTCAAAGAAGGACCGATCCGTATCGTGCCCCACGGCCAGGAC
>OMJA01000231.1 GCA_900299245.1 Nitrospiraceae bacterium
CTGCTGGGCGGCAAAGGCGCCGGCCTGGCCGAGATGACCAACCTGGGCATTTCCGTTCCCCCGGGATTCACCATCACCACAGAAGCCTGCGTGGAGTACTACAAGCTGGGGAAGAAGTACCCGCCCGGCATGTGGGATTCGGCGCTGGCGGCGCTCAAGCGGGTCGAGCGGTCCATGGGGATGGGATTCGGCGATCCGGAACGCCCCTTGCTGGTCTCCGTGCGCTCCGGTGCGCGCGCCTCGATGCCGGGGATGATGGACACCGTGCTCAATGTCGGACTGACGCTCAAGACAGTCGAAGGGTTGGCGGCCAAGACGAAGAACGAGCGGTTCGCGCAGGACAGCTATCGCCGGTTCATCACGATGTTCGGCAGTATCGTCATGGGGGTGCCGCGCGAACATTTCGAAGCCATTCTGAATCTCAAGAAAGAAGAAATGGGCGTGCGGCACGAGACGCAGCTCGATGCGCGCGCCCTGCGCGATCTCGTGGAACGGTTCAAGTCGCTGGTCAGGGAGGAAACAGGGAAAGAGTTTCCCGACAATCCCAACGATCAGTTGAAGCTCGCGATCGACGCGGTCTTTTCGTCATGGAACGGCGCGCGCGCCATCACCTACCGCCGGTTGAACGGGATTCCGGATCACTGGGGCACGGCGATCAACGTCGTGGCCATGGTCTTCGGGAACATGGGAGACACCAGCGGCACCGGCGTCGCGTTTACGCGCGATCCCAATACGGGCGAACGCAAGTTCTTCGGCGAATGTCTGATGAATGCGCAGGGCGAGGATGTGGTGGCCGGCATCCGGACGCCGCTGCCGGTCACGGAACTCGGCAGGACCGTGCCGCCCGCCTATAAAGAATTGGAACATACCTACAAGCGGCTGGAGAAACATTACCGCGACATGCTCGACCTGGAGTTTACGATCCAGGAGGGCAAGCTCTACATGTTGCAGACGCGCGTCGGGAAACGCACCGGGATTTCCGCCGTGCGGATCGCCGTCGAGATGGTCAAAGAAGGCTTGATCACCAAGCGCGAGGCGGTGCAGCGGGTAGGGCCGGATCAGCTTGCGCAGTATCTCTATCCGATCTTCGACACGCAATCGGAAGCGGGAGCCACGCCGCTGGGTAAGGGCTTGCCGGCCGGGCCGGGAGCGGCGGCGGGAAAGATCGCGTTGACGCCGGATCGCGCCGTCGAAATGAAGGCGGCCGGGCAGCGGGTCGTGCTGGTCCGCGATGAAACCAGTCCCGACGATATTCATGGCATGAACGCGGCCACCGGCTTTGTGACGGCGCGCGGCGGCATGACCTCGCATGCGGCGGTCGTGGCGCGACAGATGGGCAAAGTGTGCGTCGCCGGGTGTGAAGCCGTCGAAGTTATCGATACGCAATCGGTACGGATCGGGTCGAAAGTGTTCCACGAAGGCGACTACCTGTCCGTGAACGGATCGACCGGCAATGTATACGACGGCGATATTCCCGTCATGGAATCCGAGATCATTCAAGTGGTGCAGGGCAAACTGGATGAGAAGAAGTCGCAGAAGTATCAGCTCTTCTCGACCATCCTGTCATGGGCGGACGGTGTGCGAAGGCTGAAGGTGCGGGCGAATGCCGATGTCCCGGACCAGGCCAAGATCGCCCGGGGATTCGGCGCCGAGGGTATCGGGCTCTGCCGCACGGAGCACATGTTCTTCGCCGAAGACCGTATTCCGATCATGCAGAAGATGATTCTGGCAAGGACCAAAGAGGATCGGGAAAAGTATCTGGAGCAGTTGCTGCCGCTGCAGAAGCAGGACTTCATCGGACTCTATCGCGAGATGGAGGGATTCCCGGTCACCATTCGCCTGCTCGATCCGCCGTTGCACGAGTTTCTGCCGAAGCGCGAAGAGCTGATGGTGGAGATCGCCCAGCTCGAGCTGACCGGCAAGGACGGAGCCAAGCTGGAGGAGCAGCGCCGGTTGCTCGCGCGTGTCGAAGAACTGCACGAGTTCAATCCGATGCTCGGGCTGCGCGGCTGCCGGTTGGGCATTACGATGCCGGAGATCACCCGCATGCAGGCGCGCGCCATCATCGAGGCGGCCTGCGAGCTGGCGAAGGAAGGCAAGAAGATCGTGCCGGAGATCATGATTCCGCTGGTGGGCATGGTGGCGGAAATGAAGTCGCAGAAGGATCTCATCCGCGAAGTCGCGCAGGAGACCATGAAGCGCTACGGCGTGAAGCTCTCCTATCTCGTCGGGACGATGATCGAGTTGCCCCGCGCTGCCGTCACCGCCGAACGGATCGCAGAAGAAGCCGAGTTCTTCTCCTTCGGCACGAACGATCTGACCCAGACGACCTTCGGATTCTCCCGCGACGATGCCGCGAAGTTCATCGACCACTACCGCACCGTGAAGATCATGGATGCGGATCCGTTCGCCACGCTCGATCGGGAAGGCGTCGGATCGTTGATGAAGACGGCGATCGCCGGCGGGCGCAAGTCGCGCCCGGGGATCAAGCTCGGCATCTGCGGCGAACACGGCGGCGATCCCAGTTCCGTCGAGTTCTGCAATCAACTCGGGTTGGACTATGTGAGCTGTTCGCCGTTCCGAGTGGCGATTGCGCGGCTCGCGGCGGCACAGGCGGCGATCGCCGAAGCGGACGCCAAGCCGGCGGCATCCAAGAAAACGGCGCCGGCGCGCGCCAAGACCGTGAAATCCGCGAAGGCCTCAAAGTCCGTGAAGCGGGCCAAGCCGGCGACCAAAAAGTCTTCATCCGGCCGCAAGAAACGGTGACAGACCGTCCACACGATCTCCATTATATGAGCCTGGCTCTTCGCCTCGCTGCGAAGGGCCTTGGCAAGACCAGCCCCAACCCGATGGTTGGGGCTGTTGTCGTTTCAAAGGGCCGCATCGCCGGCCAAGGCTATCATCACGCAGCCGGACAAGCGCACGCCGAAATCCTCGCGCTACGCCAGGCCGGATCGCCGGCGCGCGGCGCCACGCTCTACGTTACACTCGAACCCTGCAGCCATCTGAAGAAGCGGACTCCTCCCTGCGTGCCGGCGGTGATTCAAGCCGGCATCCGGCGTGTCGTGGTCGCCATGCCGGACCCGAATCCGGCGGTGAGCGGGAAAGGCCTTGCGCAATTGCGTCGTGCCGGATTGTCCGTCACGGTCGGAGTGGCGCGAAAAGATGCGGAAGCGTTGAATCGGGCCTACTGCCATTGGATCATCACGCAGCGGCCATTCGTGACGCTTAAGGCGGGAATGACTCTGGACGGACAGATTGCCACGGCAGGGGGAGAGTCCAAGTGGATTACCGGACTGCGATCGCGGCAGGAGGTTCACCGCCTGCGCAGTGCCGTGGATGCCGTGATCGTGGGCATCGGGACAGTGTTGAAGGACAACCCTTCTCTGACGGCTCGTAAATCGCCCGGGCTGACGGCCTTGGCTGCGACTCAGCCGGTGCGGATTGTGGTCGATAGCACTTTGCGTATCTCCCCTGCGGCAAACATTCTCATGCAACAGTCCCGTGCCAGGACAATTATTGCGACGACCAAGGCCGCTTCTCCCGTACGGCGGCGGGCACTCGAACGACAGGGTATCGAAGTGCTGCAGCTCCCGAGTCGCGGCGGCCATGTATCGCTGACGCATCTCCTTACGATCCTGGGGCAGCGCGGGATGACCTCCGCGATGGTCGAGGGAGGTGGGGAATTAAACGCGGCGTTCTTCAAGGCCAAGCTCGTGAATCATGTGCAGCTGTATGTGGCGCCGACGCTGCTGGGCGGGGCGGCATCGAAAGGCGTGATCGGGGGTGTGAGTCCGCGCCGGCTGGCCGATGCCTGGAAATTGACGCAGGTGCGCACCAGAATTCTGGGGGGCGATGTGGTGGTCGAAGGCGACGTATAATGGAGTCATGACGAAACCGTTCACGATCCGGCGCTATCTGTGTCTCCTGCTGGTCTGCTGTGCTTTCGCGGCGGGAGGGGAACCGGTTCGGTCTGCGGAGCCGCAGCCTCCCGTCTCTGATCCGACCGGCGACGTGTTGTCCTACCTCGACGAACCGGACAGTGCGAAGGCGGACGCGACTCTTCAACGACTCCTTGCCAATCCTGAGGTCACAATCGATCACGTCAGCCGCGCCATCCAGACCGGGCGAGCCTATCAGACCCTGCCGGTCGGGACGATGGAAGAGGAGCAGATCACGGTGCGCGGCCGTCCCTTTCACTATGCGCTCTCGGTTCCGGTCACGTATCAGCCCGGGAAGGGATACGGGCTGGTCGTGTGTCTGCACGGGGCGGGCTTTTCCGGCGATGCCTATCTGGAGCGCTGGCAGAACCGCCTGGGCGACGACTACATCCTGGTGTGTCCGACCTATCCCTCCGGCGCCTGGTTTACCAGGCAGGCGGAGGATCTTGTGCTGGCCGTCATCGAGCGGGTGCAGGCGCAGTATCACGTCGATCCGGACCGGGTGTTTCTCACCGGCATGTCGAACGGCGGCATCGGCACCTGGCTGATCGGGATGCACCATGCGCAGCGGTTCGCCGGGATTGCTCCGATGGCCAGTGGACTCGATGACGTGCTGATGCCGTTTCTCGCCAATCTGCGGACGACGCCGGTCTATATCATTCACGGGGCCAAGGATCAGGTCATGCCGGTGGAGTTGAGCCGGACGATCTCGCGCGAGCTGGCGGCGATCGGCTATCCGCACATCTACCGTGAGCATGAACGCGAGCATCCCATGGCCGGCGGCCATTTCTTCCCGCGCGAAGAGTTGCCGGATCTGGTCGCCTGGTTCAACGCCCGGCATCGGAACCCCTTGCCGACCACATTGACGGTGGTGCGCGAGGCCAGTCATTTTCAACCCTTCGGCTGGGTGCGGATCGACGCGACCGATCCCATCGCCGCCTTTGCGGATGATCTGGTGTCCAAACGCGATGAGCTGACCAGGAAGAAGCGGTACGCCAGGTTGGATGTGTCGGTGACCGCGCCCAATCGTATCGAAGTCGAGACGGGGCTTGTGCAACGCTACACGCTGTTTCTGAACGATCAACTGGTGGATGTGGCCAAGCCCGTGACCGTCGTGACGAACCACCAGGTTTCATTTGAGGGAATGGTCACACCGTCGGTGGAGACGCTCCTGCGCCAGGCGCGGGCGCGCAAAGATCCCCGGCAGCTCTTTACCGTGCAGCTGCCCATTCAGGTGTCGAAGCCTGCGCCATGAACGGTGGCGCTGCCATTCGGATTCATGCGAGTGCAATCAGCCTGGCCCTCCTGCTTGTCAGCCTGTGGTCCGGGCACGCTCAGGCGGAATCCTGTCACATCGCTCCACAGCATGCCGGCGTCACTTTTCCCGTCGAGCGTGTCGATCCCGCCTGGGTCTGCCGCCTCCAGCCGATCATCGAGGACTTCACGACCGCCAACAAAATCGGGCCGGTGCTGACGCCATTACAAGAGTCGGTCTATGTGTATCTGCTGGATCGTCCGCCCGTCGCCGCGGCGCTCGTGAATCGTCTGGAATTAGGCTTGTACAAGGCCGAGCAGCGAGGGCCCGGCCGCTATTGGGGAAACGACGGCGAAGGGACGGAGGGGTTGGTCGAGCTGGTCTATCTGGATCCCCGTCATCGCCTGTATTATCTGGAAGGCTCGCACCACAGCACGCTGCTGCCGCATGTGACCGGCAAGGCCGTGGTGCTGCTCAGCATGGCGCCGGTGAAAGACTCCGCCGGGCATGAGGCCGTCGAGACAACGCTGGTGTCCTATACCAGGCTGGATAATCGGATCCTGGCGGGTCTTGTGTCGCTGCTGCGTCCGCTGGTAGGGCGCACGGTTTCCCGCAAACTGATGAAGGGGGTGGATGCAGTGACTCAACTGGGGCTGGAAATGCGGCGGCATCCCGATCGTGTGCTCTTTGAGGCTGCCGATCCTCCTCCGTTGCCTCCTGAGGATGTGGCCTTCTTGACGCAGGCGCTCGCGGCGATGCCCCGTGCCGCCACGATTTATGAGAAGGGACCGGCCTCGAGATGACGTCGTCACGCAGCTTTCTCCTCATCTGCACCGTCGGGATCTTCTGCTTCATCAGCTACAACATGGTGCGGATGCCGGTGCTCGCGTTGTTTGCCGAACAGCTTGGAGCAGGCCCCGAGCGGATCGGCCTCATCGTGTCGGTGTCAACCTTGACCGGCGTATTGCTCAAGCTGCCCTCCGGCGCCTTGTCGGATATCTATGGCCGGCGATTTCTGCTGCGCATCGGAGTCGTCGCGTTCGGCCTGCCGCCGTTTCTCTATCTGTTCATCACAGATCTGAACAGCCTGACGGCCTTGCGATTCGTGCATGGCCTGGCAACGGCCATTTTCGCTCCGAGCGCCTTGGCCACGGTCGCGGAGCTGTATCGCGAGCGCCGGGGCGCGGCGCTGGGGACGTACACCGCATGCACGCAGTCGGGCGCGTTGCTCGGGCCGTTCATCGGCGGGTATCTCGCCCATGTGGCCGGGTTCGATTTCGCGTTCGTGACAGCCGGCATCTGTGGCTGTATCGCGATCGTGCTGTTTTACAGTTTGCATCTGGACGTGGCGACCCCGCGCGTACCTGAAAAGGGAATGCGCCCGCTGCTCGCGGAGATGTGGAAGGGATTCGCCATCGTGGCGCAGAACCGCAAGGTGCTCATTACCAGCGCGACCGACGGCGCGAAGATGATCGCCAACGGCGCGCTCATGGCGTTTCTGCCTCTCTATGGCCTTACGGTGGGACTGAATCCAGGGGAGGTCGGGCTCTTGTTCAGCGTCCAGGCCGGCACGTCCTTCTTCTCCAAGCCGATCATGGGGCGCGTGTCCGACCGGGTGGGGCGGCAGCCACTGATTATCACCGGCCTGCTGATCTGCGCCGTCACGTTCGTCTGTATGCCGCATGTGTCGATCTTTGGGGTGTTGTTGTTGCTCTCGGCCGGATTCGGGTTCGGCGAAGCTGTCGTGTCGTCCTCCTCCTCCGCTTTTGTGGCGGATAGTTCGGAGTTCAAGACGCTGGGGGCCGGAATGGGCATGCAGGGCACTATCGGCGACATCGGCCACGCGAGCGGGCCATTGCTGGCAGGTATTCTGATCGCCAACATGAGTTACGCAGGAGCCTTCACGGTTATCGCGAGCCTGCAGATCGCCGCGGCTATGATGTTTTGGCTAACGATGAGGAATCGGTAGGCCGGTGCTATAATGCCCCCGCAAACGCGATTGTTGCACATCATCATGAGGACAGACTGATGTTCACCGGCATTGTCGAAGAAATGGGCGCAGTGATTTCGCTGGAGAAGACGCTGGCGGGGACGAGGATGACGCTGCTGGCCTCGACGGTCATGAGCGATCTCAAGATCGGCGACAGTGTGAGCGTGAACGGCGTCTGTCTGACGGCCATTTCAAGAAGCGACAGCAGTTTTACGGTGGAAGTCTCTCCTGAGACACTCTCCGTCACCACGCTGGGCCTGCTTGCGTCAGGCGCGCCGGTGAATCTGGAACGGGCCATGAAGTTGAGCGAGCGTATCGGCGGTCATCTGGTCGCCGGGCATGTCGACGGCGTCGGCACGATTCGCAGCCGACAGCAGGACGGGAATGCCGTCATCTTCACCATCGAAGCGCCGCAAGAGATTCTGCGCTACTGCGTGGTGAAGGGCTCGATCACCGTCGATGGCATCAGCCTTACGATCAACGATGTCACCAATCATGGCTTCTCCATCGCCATCATCCCACACACTGCCAAAGTGACGACGTTGGGCCTCAAGCAGGTGAACGATCCCGTCAATCTCGAATCCGACCTCATCGGCAAATACGTCGAACGCCTCCTCCAAGAGCGTGGTCAAGTCGCGCCGAAGCCAACTCCTGTTATCGATAAAGACTATCTCCAGAAGCGGGGATTGATCTGATGGCTGTCAGTGGCCCAATTCTCTTTGTCGTTGCTCGGTAGGTGCAATATGGCGCCCAAACGGTTGCTGGAGCCGATACATCCGGGGGAAATATTGTTCGAAGAGTTCATGAAGCCGATGGAGATCAGTATCAACCGGCTTGCCCGCGAGATCCACGTATCGCCGGGGCGGATTAGTGCGATCGTCAACGGAAAGCGTGCCATCACGGCTGATACGGCGCTTCGGCTCAGCCGGTATTTGGGAACCTCGTCGGATCTCTGGATTGGACTCCAGGGAGAGTTTGATCTGCGAGTGGCCAAGCGCACGATTGGGCCGGAAATCGAGAGGTATATTCAACAGCATGTTGTCTGAGAGCCATGTCTCAAAGTGACAACGTTGGGCCTCAAGCAGGTCAACGATCCCGTCAATCTCGAACCGACCTCATCGGTAAATACGTCGAACGCCTCCTTCAAGAGCGAGGGCAGGTGGGGCCAAGCCGACTCCTGTCATCGATAAAGATTATCTCCAGAAGCGGGGACTGATCTGAACGGTTGCCCGTAGGAGTTAAATGAAGAAGCTATCGGCTGTCCTACTCGTTGCTCTGGTTGTGCTTCTTAGTGTGGCGTGGTGTGTAGAACACTCTGAAATTTCCGAATCACAGTTTCAGACCTATCGAGAGTTGAAGGAGTCGGAGCTTATCAGTCTGGGCTGGGTGCCGGCTTTTATCCCCAAGTCAGCCTACGATATTCATGAGCGGCATCGCGTGGATGTAAGCGATGTGAGTGTAGTTTTCCGATATCAGCCTGGTGACACAGAGGACATTGAAGCAAGTTGTACTGTTCTGAAAGGTGAGGGCGGCGGGACAAAGAGCTATCGCTGTAGGCATGGAGATGGAGTCGTAGTAGTCATGCTCAGTGGTGACGGAAAAGGGGAGATCCGAAGTGAGCAGTGAAGCCAGGTTTTATGCGGATCGGCCTAAACATTGTTGGGCATCTCAGTAAGCATACCCATGCAACGAGTTCCGAGCCTTTGCCTACCGCACGCTTGCCCCACAAAAACGCTGTTTATTCGCTCGGCGACAATCTGCATAGCTATGAGCCTGAATTCTGGGAATTCCAATACCAGTGCTACCGATATCTCGAAAGAGCTCCAGACGCCGCTCTCAGGGTTCGCTACCTGGACATTCTTCGCAACATGAAAGCACTGATTAGTCGGGACCGAGATCTAATACCGATTCAGAGCTTTCTGAGTTCTTGGTATTGGTATCGAAAGGAGCATCAAACGCGATTGGAGTTTGCTCTGCGTGATGCAGCACTATCTGTCACCCCACCCATCGATACCACGTTTGACAATGTGGCATCCGGAGCACCTGCTCGACCGGCACATCCGAACGCAGGAGACGTATTATTTCGCTATGATCGACGTGTCCAGATTGAGAGTCTCGTTAACGACGGGACGATTAGGATTCGTCCGGCTTCTGACTTCAAGAAGCTGGAGAGCGACAGGGCACGACAGGATGAGGAATGTACGAAAAGAGCATTTGTCCCAGGAGCAAACGCCAGCATTGCAACCAGGGATGGACGTAATATGCCAATAGTCGGCGACGTTGAAAAATCCGTTTCCATGCCCGACTATTACGTCTTTTGCACGACCTGCGACTGGGATCAAGACCTATTTGCCGAATTTGAGGGTGCTGATACTTGCGCCGTCATAAAGGGTGTTGAAGAGTTTATGCAGCGTATTGAACAAGCCGCCGCTCAACAACTACCCAACTGGTACTTCCATCACAATCCTGTCGAGTACTTCGACCCATACGAACGAGTCAATAACGAGTGCTTAGAGGCTGCAATGTCGAAGGATTTTCGGTTTGCCTATCAACGAGAGTATCGATTTCTCTGGTTTCCTCAAAACGGCGAATTGCCCGATGGTTTTAAGTACCTATCTTTGGGTAGTCTCAGAAAATTCGCCGAAATCAATTGCTGCATTCCAGGCGATGCCTAACCTGCCGTTGCAGTGGATACTGCTCAATGAAGCCACGCAGTGCTCCTGAACTAGGACGTTAGCTCCCATGAAAACCTCTCCACTCAGTCAAATTGTCGAGCGTATTCGCTCCGAACAACAACTCACTCGTGAAGTTCCTGATTTCGACCCACAGAATGGGAACGAAACTGCGCGCTTTCTGTTTGTGCTTGAAGCGCCCGGCCCAAAGGCAGTGGCAAGCGGATTCGTGTCGCTAAAGAATGAAGATCAAACCGCGAAGAACTTCCAAGCTCAGTTGACAGCCGCAGGTGTGAGTTCGGCAGATATTGCGCTGTGGAATGTGGTGCCCTGGTACCTTGGGAATGCAGAGCATTCTAAGATTCGCGGCGCAAGAAGTCTCGATGTCAAACAGGGACTTCAATATCTAACAGCGGTGGTTACTGCAATCGAAAATCTCCAGTGCATCGTCCTCGTAGGTAGCGCGGCACGGCAAGCTCATATTCACCTCTCGCACAATACGACTGCTCACATCCTCAGTTGCCATCACCCATCACCGAAGGTGCAGAACGCTGTCCTTGGTGCAACAGAGGAAAACGTTTCAGTCTTTCGCTTTATGCAGACCCTTTCTAAATGTGAAGCGCAAACGGGGATGCCTAAATGAGCTGGCTGTGTGTCTGGATCGATGCGCTTGTTGATTTACTTATCGAGTCGAACTCATAGCCTGATAAGAAAGCGCGAACTAGCGCAATCTTGTGCCCTGTTCTTAACCTTGTGCCTGGCTAAGAACGGGGAACCAATCTCAAGCGCTTATTTCACCAAAAACGTTTTCGAGACTTCGCCCGATGCGGTTGTGACGGTGAGCATCGCCAGGCCTTTGCGTCCGCCGCTGGGGACCGTTGCGGAAATCTTGCTATCGCTTTCTGTTTTGAACGTGGCGGCGTGGCCCGGTCCGAACGAAACACTGCGCAGGCAGTCGCTGTTTCCGAAGTTCGTTCCCGTAATCGTCACTTTGTCGCCCGCCTTGCCCTCGTCGGGGCTGACTTTCTCGATGTCGGGTGCCATGCCGAAGCAGGCTGGTGCTTTTCCGGAAGTTTCGGCACTCTGATACTTCGTGGTCCCGGGTTTAGCTTTCGGTGCGACTGACTTCGTCGATGACTTGGGTTTGGCGGGCGACTTTTCGGTCTCCGCAGCGCGACTTGGTCCGTTGAGAGGAATCACGAGGCCGACGGTCGCCAATAGGCACACGCTTCCTGTGAGATTCCAATTCTGCATGACGGTCTCCTTTTCTCTGAGAGCTCACCGGGGGTGAACCGTCGATGTGCGGCGTGGACTGCTGCCGCGCTTGTGGCGGCGGGCCGGAACGTTACTGCGCCAACAGCTTCAACTGGTTTTCGATGCGAGCTCTGGTCTCCGACTGGTCGCTTGTGAGGGGAAGCAGACCGAGGGCTTGTTGATAGGCTTTTGTTGCTTCCGCTTTCTGATCCGTTGTGCGAAGCGTATCGGCATATTCGAGGTAGAGGAGCGGGTCGCTCGTCTGCACTTTGAACAGGGCGCGATACTCCTCCAGCGCC
>OMJA01000232.1 GCA_900299245.1 Nitrospiraceae bacterium
TAATCACGGCCAGCCCCGGCACCTGATCCTTCACGGCTTTGATCGCCCGCTGCACGATGCCGTTCGGATCGTACCCTGAACTCCCGCGCTCATCCTTCTTCGCCGGAATACCGAACAGGATGACGGCCGGAATGCCCAGCGACTTGATCTCCGCAGCTTCTTTCACCAGGAGATCGACCGACAACCGGTACTGGCCCGGCATCGAACCGATCTCCTCGCGACGGTCCCGCCCTTCCACCACAAACAGGGGATAGATGAAATCCGCCGGAGACAGCGCAGTCTCCCGCACCATTTGCCGGAAAGACTCCAGTTGACGGAGTCGCCGCAATCGCTGGATCGGAAATGCCATGAATTCCTACTTTCTCGGCAGATTGGTCAGGAATACCACCAGATCGCGGACAGAAATGACACCGACCAATTTCCCGTCGCGTGTCACGCCAAGATGTCGGACATGCGCTTGCGCCATCAGATCGTTGGCATCCAACAGAGTCTTGCTCTCCTCGATCGTCATGATCGGAGCCGACATGATCTGCTCGACCGTCGTCTTGGTCGCATCCGATCCCGAGGCCACCACCCGGCGCATCATATCCGTATCCGTGACGATGCCGATGATTTCCTTGTCGTTGGTAATAAACAAACTGCCGATCCCGCGATCGCGCATGATCCGCGCAGCGGTCTGAGCGTCAGTATCGCGAGCCACCGTGACGAACTTCTCTCGGGGAATCATGAACGATTTCACTGGAACCATTGGACACTCCTCCCTTTTTGCGTCATCTGCACCGCCATGAATATCGCTACGGCGTTGTCGCCGCAGCCACTTGCGTGCTGCTACTGAAATATCCGGCCATCGCCTCGACCAATGCCGGGATCGTATTTTCTCCCGGCATGATACTGACAGCCATACCGGCCTCACGCGCCGTCTGCGCCGTGATCGGTCCGATGCAGGCCACCGCGACCGATTGTACCAGGAGACGGGCCTGCGCTTCACCACCGACCAATTCTATAAAGTTACGGACCGTCGAGGAACTGGTAAATGTGACAACATCGATCTGCCGGTCAACCAACAACTGCTTCCACGCCTCGATAGACTCCTCGGGAATCACAGTCCGATACACCGGAATGACGTCGACCACCGCCCCACGAGCACGTAGGTCATTCGGCAACAGCTCTCGCGCAACTTCGGCCCGGGGAATAAGAATACGGGCCCGCGACAGATCCGACCCTGCCAGCGTCGCCAGCACTCCTTCGGCCTGATACTCCGCCGGCACCACATCAGCAGTGACGCCGTACCGTGCCAATTCCTCGGCCGTTCGAGGACCGATACAACAGATACGCAACCCCGCAAGGCTCCGCGCATCATACCCCCGCGCGTGAAGCCGCTTCATAAACTGACCGACACCGTTGACGCTCGTAAGGATCAGCCAGTCATACTGGCCGATCGCCTCGATGGCCCGATCAACAGGCGCCCAGTCTTTCGGCTCAACGATCTGAATCGTAGCTCCCTCAACCGGCTCCGCACCTGCGGCCGCAAGCAAACCTGCCAGTTCACCGGCCTGCTCTTTTGCACGCGTCATCAACACGCGCTTCCCAAAAAGCGGCCGGCGCTCAAACCAATTCAACTGCTCCCGCAGCTTGACGACCTCACCCACCACCACGATTGTCGGCGGCTCCATCTTCGCCTGCCGTGACTTCTCTACAATATCAGCCAACGTTCCAACCACCGTGCGTTGGGCCGCTCTGGTTCCCCATCGAATCAGCGCGACCGGGGTGGCCGAAGGACGCCCTTCGGCGATCAAATTGGTCACGATGGAGGGCAGGTTTTTCATCCCCATCAAAAAGACCAGCGTGCCATGACTACTGGCCAATCTCGGCCACTCCAGCGCCGTCTCGCTTTTCTCCGGGTCCTCGTGGCCGGTAACAAATGTGACCGTCGACGCCATCGTCCGATGGGTCACAGGAATTCCCGCATAGGCCGGAGCGGCAACAGCCGCTGTCACGCCCGGCACCACTTCGAAATACACACCGGCCGACGCCAGAGCCTCCGCCTCTTCCCCGCCCCGGCCAAAGACAAACGGATCGCCACCCTTGAGCCGAACCACAATCTGGCCCTGATTGGCCCGCTCAATGAGCATGCGATTGGTCACTTCCTGAGGCTGATACTGGCCCTTTCCGCGACGGCCCACATAGATACGCTCGGCCTGAGGTGAAGCATGCGACAACAGCGCCGGATTGGCGAGATAGTCGTAGAGCACGGCGTCGGCCTGCTCCAGGCACTCTTTGCCACGCAAGGTCAGCAATTTCGGATCGCCCGGTCCGGCACCAACCAGATAGACTCGCCCTTGTCGTGGCTTACCTGCCATTACGCTTTTCCATAAATCTCACGCAGAATCTTATCGGCGCCTCGGGAAAGCAATCGCTCAGCCAGTTGAGTCCCCAACGCCTGTGCCTCCGCACTCCCGCCCCGGACAGCATCACGAATCACGGTCTTGCCGTCTACGCTCGCCACCAGTCCTTCCAACTGCACCTCACCCTGCGCCAGCGTGGCACAGGCTGCGATCGGAACCTGACAACCACCTTCCAATCGATGCAGCAGCGCCCGCTCGGCCGTTACGGCAATCTGCGTCGGCTGATGGGTGAGCCGGTTCAGGATCGATCGTACGAACTGATCGTTTGACCGTCCCTCGATACCCAACGCCCCCTGTCCAATAGCAGGAAGACAGAGTCGTGGATCGAGATACTCCGTGATTTCCTGTGTCCATCCAAGCCGGCGCAATCCAGCGGCAGCCAGGATGATCGCATCAAACTGTCCGTCCTTCAGCTTTTTCAACCGCGTGTCGAGATTGCCTCGGAGCATCTCGATCTGAAGATCAGGCCGAGCATGCAGGAACTGCGATTGCCGTCGCAAACTGCTGGTCCCCACGCGAGCGCCGGCAGGCAAATCCTGAAAGCGACAGCCCGTCCGACTGATCAGCGCGTCCCGCGAATCCTCGCGCGGAGGGACGCAGAGAATTTCCAGGCCGTCCGGCAACTGAGTCGGTACGTCTTTCATACTGTGAACGGCAAAATCGATCTCACCGCTCAGCAGGGCTTCTTCGATTTCCTTGACGAACAGCCCTTTCCCGCCGATCTTGGCGAGCGGCACGTCAACAATCTTATCCCCGGACGTCTGAATCCGGCTGAGCGTTACCTTTACCTCGGGCGCGACCGCTTGTACTTGCGACTGAAACCACTCGCTCTGTTGTAATGCAAGCTTACTCGCCCTGGTTCCCAAAACTAGGGTCGTTCGTGGGGCTGTTGGTGTCGGCACAGATCTCGCTCCTACAATCAATTACTGAGTTTGTTTCTGGCTGGTCGTCCGGGAAGGCGCCTGTTCCATAAGCGGTTCGCTCGCATCGTGCGCCGCGCAGGCCGATGGATCAACGGCGGATACACCAGGCAAATCCTGAGGTAACGCCGCCTCCAGATTGAAAAACCGTCGTGCCGCCTCCACAAATGCGGCTCCACTCGACGAATTCACCTCGGACTTCAACGTCACCATCGTGCCGTGAACCAACTTATTCACAATCGATGACGCCAATCCCTCAATCAGTTCCCGATCCTGCACCGGCAGATGCGCCAGCCGTCCCAGCGTCTTGTCCAATTCGCTGCGTTTAATCTCATCCGCGCGATGCTTCAGCGCAACGATCGTCGGCGTCACCTCCAACGACTTCATCCACTCGCGTAACACGCCGACCTCTTCCACCACCATCTGCTCGGCCTTATCGGCCTCCTGCAAACGCTCGGCGCGATTTTTTTCCACACGCTGCTTCAGGTCGTCGATATCGAACAGAAACGCGTTGTCGACATGCCGCACCGCCGGATCGATGTTCCGCGGGACCGAGATGTCGATCAGAAACATCGGCCGGTTCATCCGCGCCGTCACCGCCCGCTGCA
>OMJA01000233.1 GCA_900299245.1 Nitrospiraceae bacterium
CGGGATCGGCGCGCCGGTCATGATGCGAATCGCCTGCCCCGGGCCGACCGACTTCGTCGGCATTTTCCCGGCCGGAACATCCTCGATCACCGTGAGCGTGACCGTCTTTTCGATCGCATGCTCTTGTTTGATGTCCTCCCAACGGACGGCAAATCCGTCCATCGCACTGTTGTTCCACGGCGGATTATCCCGCTCGGCCACGATATCCTCGCCCAGCACGCGTCCAAGCGCGTCGAGGATCGACACTTTCTCCAATCCGAGCGTGGGAGTCGCCTCCAACACAATCCGCTGCGCTTCTTCGAGTCGCGTGAGTCCTTCTGTCGCGTCAGGTGCCTTCACAATCACTCCCGTCTCAATGTGCATGCCGCGGGGCCACTTTTACCAGCGACCCGCTTTTCTTACAAAAAGCTTCGATCTGATTCGCGATGTTGTGATAACACTCGGCCGTCGCCGTATCGGAATTGAACATCGCAAAGGGTTCGCCCGCATCCGACTGCATGACGACATCCGGATCGAGCGGAATCCGCCCGAGAAACGGCACGCCCATGCCGTTGGCGGAGGCCTCCCCTCCGCCTTTGCGGAATACTTCGATATGGTTGTGGCAGTGCGGACATTCCAGCCCGCTCATATTTTCGACGATGCCGATGATCGGCACTTCACTATCTTTGCAGAACGTCACCGACTTGCGTGAATCCAGCAAGGCCACTTCCTGCGGCGTCGTGATAATGACCGCGCCGCTGACATTGCCGAGCAGATCGATCGTCGTCACCGATTCGTTGCCGGTGCCCGGCGGCAGATCGATGAACAGGAAATTCAGATCCTGCCACTCCACGCCGCCCAGCAGCTGATTGATGAATTCATACTTGTACGCGTCGCGCCAGATGATGGGATCGTCAGGGTTCTGGAGCAGGAACGACATGGAAGCGATTTTCAGGTTGTAGGCCTGGAAGGGGATGATGCCGCCGGAGGTGCTGATCTTGAGCTTCTGCCCCTCGGCGCCGACCATCTTCGGAATGTTCGGCCCGTGAATATCCATGTCGCAGATGCCCACATGCCAGCCCTTGAGCGCGAGGCTGACCGCCAGGTTGGTGGTGCAGGTGCTCTTCCCCACGCCGCCCTTGTTGCTCATGATCAATACTTTGTATTCGATGCGCTCCATCCGCTTGGCGACGAGCCATCGGCTATGGCCTTCTTTATCCTTCTGACAGGATTCGTTCTCGTCACAGATCGCGCAGGCCCACATATAGGTGCAGGCGTCGCTTCCCCCGGATGTGGGCGTTTGAATGACGTTCAGTTCACGGGCCATGGTATGTCCTTCTATATGACTTGAAGCCTGGAGCTTCGGTTATCGACGGGGGTTTCCGCTCGGCACTCCGACATATTCGCTGTCGCCTGATTTCGGCATGCGCGCAGGACCGGCAGCTACGGTCGCCGGCGTCAGCGGCGCCACATGTTCGCCGCCGGCATCTTCCTGTACCGGCTTCTTCTTATTGAAGAATCCCGCGCTGATGATGCCGACTTCGTAAAATACATACATCGGCAATGCCATGAGGCACTGGTTGAATGGATCCGGCGTCGGCGTCAGAATGGCGGCAATGATGAAGGCCCCCAGCAACGCCCATTTCCGATAGCGTCGCAGAAAGGGGGCATCGACCCAGCCCAATTTGGCCATGAGCGTAATCGCCAGCGGCACCTCGAAGATCAGCCCGAAGACGAGCAGAAACCACAAGGCGAAACCGACGTACTGCGCGATCGAGAGTTGCGGGATAAAGCCGGCATTCACGCCGTAGGAAATCAGAAAGTTCAACGCAAAGGGCAGCACGAAGAAGAAGGAGAAGGTCACTCCGGCCAGAAACGCCAGCGTGCTCAACAACACAAAGGGGCCGACAAACCGGCGCTCCTGCACGTGCAGACCGGGCACGACAAACTGCCAGAACTCGAACAGAATATAGGGCGTCGCCAGCACCACGGCGAATAACCCGGCGACTTTGACGTTCTGCCACAGCGCTTCACCGGGCGCCAGAAAGACAAACGGCACCGTCGGCAGATCCGTCGGCTCCCAGGACAACGTGCTGGGGACAAACATATTTTGGAGGGGGATCCGGAGCCACTTCACGAGTGCGTCGGCGTAGAAGAACGTCACCACAAACACGATCGCCGTGACAATGACGGCGCGTGTCAGCCGGACCTGGAGCTCCACCAGGTGCTCCATGACCGGCATTTTTTTGTCTTCCAGCGGCTTGAAGACCGAGTCCTGCAGCCACCGGTTGAAATCGTTCAGCACCGCGCCCTCATCGTACGGGACGATGCGGCGCCGGATGTCTCAGGAGGCTCCGGCGCCGCACACTCGGTCTATTTCGGATTCACCGCCACAAACAGGCTGTTGCCCTGCCGGTTCACTAGCAGCACAGCCAATTCATCCTTCTTGATCTTGTTCGCGGCCTTCAAATAATCATCCACGGTCTTGACCGTCTCATGGTTCACTTCCTGGATGATATCTCCGCGCTGCAATCCCGCCGCTTCGCCCGGACCGCCCGGCTCAACGCCGGTCACCACCACGCCGGTGGTCTTGGCGGGAATATTCAGCTCACTCATGATCGCATTATCCAACGCCTGGATCTTGAGAGACGCCAGCACGTTGTCCGGGAGCTTGATCGTCTCGCCCTGCTCTTTGGGCGGAGCCGCTTCCTTCTTGGCCAGCAGCTCATCGGAAGGCCGCTCGGCGACTTTCACCGAAATGGTTTGTTCCTTGCCGTCGCGCAATACTTTCACCTGAGCGTCTTTACCCACCATCGTCCGCGCCACGAGATTACGCAGCTGGCTCACGCTCTGCACTTCTTTGCCGTTGAAGGCAATGACAACATCGCCACGCTTCACACCGGCGGCGGCCGACGGGCCGTTTTCGTTGACGTCGCTGATCAGCACGCCCTTCCGCTGCTCCGGCAGCTTGAACGACTTCGCCAGGGCCGGCGTGATTTCCTGAATAGCGACACCCATCCAGCCCCGCACCACCTTGCCGGTTTTCTGGAGGCTGTCGACAATGTCCACCGCAATGCTGCTGGGAATGGCGAAGCCGATGCCCTCTGAACCGCCGGTGCGGGAGAAAATGGCGGCGTTGATCCCCCTCAATTCCCCCTTCATGTTCACCCGCGCGCCGCCGGGATTGGCCCGAGTGATCGCC
>OMJA01000234.1 GCA_900299245.1 Nitrospiraceae bacterium
ACTGGATGGCCTCTCAGAGGGGAGCCAGGTAGGGAATGAGGTTGTTGCATGGAAATGACTCTCCTGCTCAACTCGACGTACGAACCGCTGCGTGTGGTTCACTGGCAAAAAGCCATTGCCCTTCTGTGGCAAGGCAAAGTCGAAGTCCTCGAAGTATACGATCGCGAAATCCACGGCATCTCCCTCTCCATTAAACTTCCCGCGGTCATGCGGCTCCTCAAACTGGTGCGGCTGAAAGACAGCCACCGGGCGGTGAAGTTTTCCCGCATCAATATTTTTACGCGGGACGGCTATACCTGCCAGTACTGCAGCCGGAAGTTCAGAACGGAGGAACTCACCTTCGATCATGTCGTTCCGATCGCCAAGGGCGGGAAGAAGACGTGGGAGAATATCACCACGGCCTGCTGGCGCTGCAATAACAAGAAGAGCGGACGGACGCCGGAGGAAGCCGGGATGAAGCTCAAGAAGAAGCCGGTGAAGCCGCGCTGGAGTCCGGTGATTACGATTACGATTGGAATTCGCAATACACCGGAAAGCTGGCGGGACTATCTGTATTGGAATATGGAACTAGACGCTGATCCCGCCGAAACATAGGCAGGCTGTTGAAACACGCTTTGGGTTGCGTTCTCGTCTCGAATGCGCCCTCAACGTAGCCGAGAGGCTACGCTCCGGTTTTCCCTCGTCTGCGGCCTTGCTCAACACGCGTTTGAACAGCCTGGGTTTTCAGTCTTGTCCGGAGCATTCAGTTCAGAAGCAGAAGTCCCTTCTCAGTACCCGGGACCTAGCACTCAGCACGTTTCTTCCTACTTCACCGAATCCAGGACAATTTCGAAGTCGCGTCCGCCGGGAAGGGTGGGATTTTTAGCGTAGCGCCCTTCGATATCGCCGGGCTGGGCCGGACCGGCTTGGCCATCACGGTCAAGTCTGGCGACAATATCGACCATTCCGCGAAGTTCCGATCCTTCGACCATGACATCGGCGTTGGTGATTTCGAACGATGCCGGAAACGTCGGGTGGTCGATGCGTTTGGCCGCAATGGGGCGAGGCGGACCCTGGGGGCGCTTCACGATGACGAACAGCACATCGGTGGGTTTGACCTGATCGGCAAGGTTCGGGGCGATGGTCACCCGTCCTGCGACGACCGGCTCGCCGGTAGCCGGATCGCAACTGTGGGCAAGCCCCAGCCAGGCGGCCAGTGCCGCCAGCCCGATGATTGTGCCTGCCATCCCGATTGCTTGTCCTGACATGCCGGCCATGCATCCTCCACATTGTCAATGAGAGCCGCATTATAGACAGGTCGTTCTGAAAAGGGGAGGGTACGGTTTACGGCCAGGAAGACGCTATTGTATGATGGCCGCCAGTAACACCTGTGCCCTATGGAGGAATACGTTATGGCTCCCAATCCTGGTTTTCCCTTGGTGCTCGATGTGAAAGGATTTTCCGTCCTGGTGATCGGCGGCGATGAGGAGGCAGCGGAGAAGTCTCAGCGCCTGCTTGAGTCCGGTGCCCGGGTGACCGTGATCAGTCCCACCTTGCATGAAACGTTGAAACAACTAGCGGCCTCCGCGAAAGTGATCCATCGCGGGCGGCATTTCCGCGAGACCGATCTGGAGCATACGATTCTGGTGTTGAACACGATCCGCGGGGATCGGGATTTTGCCAGAATGTTGCTGGCCAAGGCCCGAGAAAAGGGATTCCTCCTGTGGTCGGTGGACATGCCGGAACTCTCCAGCGTAACAATGCCGGCGGTGGTGGTGTCGGGGCATGCCCGCGTGGCGATCAGCAGCAGCGGCGTGGCACCCGCGCTGTCGGGGTTTATGAAGGAGGATATGGAGCGGATTCTGGACGGTGAATTTTCGGCGTTCGTCGACTGGCTCGGACATCTCCGTGAGCAGGCGAAAGCCAGCGAGCCCGATGCCGACAAGCGGCGCGCATTGCTGCGCGAAGCCCTGGACGGGTTTCGCCTGTTGGGCAAGGTCCAGTATCCCAAAGTGTGGCAGGAAGAGCGTGCGCGCCAAACCGCTGCGGCGCCTGCTGCCAAAACGATATAAAGGAGTCTGCGACGATGGTCTTGTTGGAATTCAGCATGTCCCCCTTAGGCAAAGGCGAGAGTGTCGGAAAATATGTCGCTCGCTCGCTTGACATCATCGACAAGAGCGGCGTGGATTACCGACTCAATCCGATGGGCACCGTGCTGGAAGGCGAATGGGATGAAGTATTCGGTGTCGTCAAGCAGTGCTACGAGCGGATGCGCAAAGACTGCGGCCGTATTTCCTGCTCCATCAAGGTGGACTATCGCAAAGCGGCGAAAGGCCGGTTGTCGAGCAAAGTGGCCAGTGTCGAGAAACGGCTTAAGCGACGCGTGAAGCAATAACGTCCTTTCGTGTCTCCCGCGCCCGCCGGCGCTTTGCTGAGTAGCGCCGGCGGGTCTTCCCTCCTTCTGTTTTTAGCTGTGACGGAATCTTCTCGCTTGAAGTAGGTAGTGTTCCTTCCTATAATATCACCACGGAATCTGAATGCGTGTGAGATGCGGCGGTCCGACCGCCGTCGTGTCGATCTGTGCAAACATCGTGTCGTGGAGGGGAAGTGCGCGCTCAGTCATCGGATGTCGCTGAATCGGTGTCGGTAGCGCAGATCGAGTTGTTGCCGAAAGAACAGACGATTCTCGATCGGTCGTTCATGGCGTTTCGCCCGTTCGGACTGGACGAGCAGGGCCTCACGATCCGGGATCTGAGCGGCATGAGCATCCGGGCGGTCATTCTCGATCTGGAGAAGACGCTGACACGCGAACGGGGAGAAGGCGCCGGCGTCGAGGCCGTCCACGAATTGTGCGCGCTGCTGAATCAGCGCATCAAAGATTCGGTGTACCATGTGACGCCGGAGTTTCTGAAAAATCCCTGGAACAGCTACTCGTACGAATTTGCGGCCTACCTGTACGAGTTCTGCGAACAGTTGACCGGCGACCCGAATTTCATCTTCGCGGGCGGCATGGAAAAGATGTCGCCCATCATTCAGGTTCTGGCGCGACCCTTCTCCCTCGAACAGATCTACGGGATGTTTCCCTATTTCGGCAACAAGTTCGCCTCGGGTTCGGTCGAATGCCGGGTGGTCGAGGTGACCCCCGGTTCTGCGACGCTTGCGATGCGGTTTGCCGACCGGACGCTGCGCCAGTTCGGGCCGTTCCGGCGGCGGTGTACCTATCTTGTCTGCCAATCCGCCCAGGGTATTTTTGCGGCTGTTCCGGCCCGGGTGCATGGGCTGCCTCCGGCCACACTGACAAATCTTTCCTGCGTCTCCAACGACGATGAGTGGTGCCGGTGGCTCATTCGCTGGCAAAGCGACGGGGGGGTACGATGGGGGCGGCCGTCCAAGCCCGTCGCGGCGCTTCCGGTGCAGGCTGATTCGGCTCCGCGCGATGTCGCTCCGGCTGAGCCGGGCTCGTTTCCGGGAGAAGCGACCGGGGCAAACCCCGGCTTCAGCCATCATCTGTCCTGGCTTCTCTGGAGCGGCCTGATCGGCGGCGCTCTGGCTGGAGGCCTGTGCCTTCTGATCCCCTCCATGGTGCCGGGTGAGATTGCCCTGGCCGGGTTGATGCCGGTTCTCGCTACGGGTCTGCTGATCCAGCATCGTATGAGTCGGGACAGTCAGCAGCGGGAGGCGCTCATTCGTGAACAAATCGCGTTTGTCGAATCGCGGCATGAAGAATTGCGCGAGGCGTACTTAGGTCAGGAACAAACGCGAGTCGAACTGCGCCGGAAGGTGACGCAATTGACGGCATTGCATCAAGCCGGTCTGCTGTTCAGCGCCACATTCGATCGTGACATGCTCCTTCAGCGTGTGTTGGAGACCCTCACCCGGGACTTGCACTACGACCGCGCCATGGTGTCGACGTTCGATCCGTTGCGCAGCGTCATTCGGCACGTGCGTGTTATCGGAGCGTCCGACGAAGTTCTCGTCTATGTGCAGTCCTGCGAAGTGCCGGTGACCGATCGGCACAGCCCGGAAGGCCGGGTGGTGTTGCAAGGACTCCCGTTGTTGATTCAGGACATTCGATCGGTCTGGCAGGATCTCCATCCGGCGAATCGACGATTGGCGGAACTCAGCGGGACAAAGTCTCTGATTGTGGTTCCGTTGAAAGCCAAAGACCATATTCTGGGGACCTTGATGGTCGACCGGACGTACGAGCACAGTCTGACGAAGGACGATCTGGAACTGATGACGACGCTGGCCAGTCAAGTGGCCATCGCGCTCGACAATGCGGCGGCGTATCAGCAGATCGAAGAGTGGAACGCCGGATTGGAACTGAAGATCCGGGAGCGTACGCAGGCGCTGGAGCAGGCCGACCGGCTGCGGTCGCAATTCCTCTCGCATGTCTCTCACGAACTCAAGACGCCTCTCACCTCGATCAAAGGGTTTGTCCAAAACTTGCTGGACGGCCTCACCGGTCCGATGAACGACAAGCAGCAGCGCTATCTCTCGCGGATGCTGGATAATTCAGACCGGCTGATCCGGATGATCGATGATCTGCTCGATCGGACCCGTATCGAAACCGGCCGGCTGGAGATTCGCCCTGTCGATGTGGATCTGGAATCATGCCTGACGGATGCGATCGAGCAACTCCGTCCCCTGGCTTCGGCAAAAAGACAGCGGTTGGAGTTGTTTGTGCCGGCCGCCGGCGTCGTGGTGTGGGCCGACCGCGATCGCTTGATTCAGGTGGTCGTCAATCTGATCCAAAATGCCGTTAAGTACACGCCGGAGGACGGGGAGATCATCGTGGCGATCGAATCTCCGAACCGGCGGTTCGTCCGTATTCTGGTCAGGGATACGGGGCCTGGGATTCCGACGGAGGATCTCGAAAAGATTTTTGATCCGTTTTTCCGCGTCCAGCATGGCCAGCGCAGCGGACCGAAGGGGCTTGGGCTGGGGCTTTCTATTGTCAAGACGCTGGTGGAGTTACAGGGGGGAAGTGTTTCCGCCACCAATCGTCTCACAGGCGGAGCGGAAGTATCCTTTACCCTTCCAGTCCGATCGTTGCTTCCATCATCCACCCCCGGTCAGCCGGTGTCCGGCCAACGAGTGCTGGTGGCCGACGACGATCCGGACATTCGGCAGTGGCTCTTCGATCGCCTGAAGGCCGGCGGATATCAGCCTGAAGCCGTCACCAATGCGCGGGAGGCGATCGCTGCGGCGCAGTCGGCCCGCTTCGCCGGCATTATTCTCGATATCGGCATCGGCGAGCTCGATGGATTGCATGTCTTACACGAGATTCGGTTGAGGGATTCCCTGACGCCGATTATCATGATTACGGCATCGGGGTCCCGGGAGTTGGCGGTCCAGGCGATCGGTATGGGGGCGCAGGCGTATCTGCTGAAGCCGTTCGATGCGGGTGAGCTGCAAACCGTTATGGAGAGCTGGTTTCAGCAGCATTGAGGGCGTGACTATGCGAGTATCCCAGCGACTAATCTATTGGAGGACATCGTGAGGCCAGCGGTGTGGAAGATCGTTCGAGTGCTACTGATCAGCGCATGCCTGGGTGTCGCCCAGCTGTCCGCGTGGTTTCTTTCTCCGGCTTCGGCGCAGGTCCCGCGCATCCAGGGGCAGGGGACTGCCGCATCCGGGCAGGGGAATGCCTTTGCCGCTCAGGCCGACGATCCCTCCGCGCTGCATTATAATCCTGCCGGCATGACGCAGCTGCGCGGCGTGCAAATGATGGCCGGCGGATTGTTGACCGGAGGAACGACCAGTTTCACGAGCACCTCCGGAGCCAATGCCACCGGGACCCGTGACGGGAGCCTGGCGTGGCCGGCTCCGGTCCATGTTTTCATTACGGCGAATCTCGGTGATCTGGGAGCCACGGCTTTGAACGGGCTCACTCTGGGGATCGGATTGACATCCCCGTTCGGGTCCGTGAGCCGGTACCAGGACAATGGTCCGCAGCGTTTCAAAGCCACGTTCTCGGCGATGCCGTTGATCGACATCAAGCCGACGATGGCGTATCAGCTGACGCAGGATGTGTCGCTGGGACTGGGGATGGATATCTATACGTTCTCGGATATGTTGGGCGAAGGTCATTTTGAGAAGCAGTTTATTTCAACCGGCGCGGTTCCGGTGTTCGGTTCGGCCGGACAACGCGCTGAGCTGTACGGCAAGGGAACGGCGGTCGGCTACAACGTGAGCCTCCTGTACACCGCGCTGCGGAACGGCGACGGAAAGCCCATCGCCAATATCGGTCTGGTATACCGGAATCAGGTGGGGTTGCCGTTGAACGGAGGAATTTTAGCCAACGGGGTGAAGACCTCGGATGCGTCGACGACCTTCGTGTTACCGCAAGTCATTTCCGGCGCCGTTGCCATCTGGCCGACGAGAACGGCCGAACGCGAGTGGAAGCTGGAACTGGATGTGGATTATGTCGGGTGGAAATCGGTCAGGAACCTGGATATCGCCCTGGCCAACGGAACGGTGATTCCGCAGCCGCAAAACTGGCGCAGCACTTATACGGTCATGCTCGGCACTGAGTACAAGTGGTTAAAGTTGGAATCGTTGCCGGAGTGGGAACTGGCACTGCGTGCCGGCTATACCAATTCGCCGACCCAAATTCCTGATCTCACGTTCGATCCCGCCATTCCCGGCTCTGATGTGCATATCCCCTCGGTGGGATTGGGACTGGTGTGCAAGGAGGGGGGAACCGTATTGGGTCTACGGTGCGGTGATTTCGGGGTCGGGCCGATCAAACCCAAAGCCATTGGATTCGACCTGTCCTATCAACTCTCGGTTTACGAACAGCGGACGGTGAGCTGCGGCTGTGCCCTGGCGTCCGCAGTCAACGGAAATTATCGCACGACCTATCATACCGGCGGACTCTCGTTGAGAATGAATTTCTAACTGCGCGAAGCCGGCCCGCTGCTAGGCCTGCCGGTAGCGGCGCGGGACGCGGGGGCCGATGGCGCAGAGCGTTTCGTACGCAATCGTGCCGGTCCATTCGGCCAGGTCCGCGGCCGAAATCTGATCGGTTCCCTGCCGGCCGATGAGAATGACTTCGTCTCCTACGGCCGCGTCCGGGATCTCCGTGACATCGATCATCACCATATCCATGCAGACCAGACCGATGATGGTGGCGCGTCGTCCCTGGACGAGGACCTCACCGCGGTTAGACAGTCTCCGGTTCAGTCCGTCGGCATAGCCGATCGGAAGGACGGCCACACGGGTCGTCCGTTTGGCAACAAAGGTTGCGTTATAGCTGATCGTGCCGCCGGCCTGGATCGTGCGCATCTGCGCGATGCAACTCCGCAGCGTTAAGACCGGTCTCAGGTCAGGTGCCGGAATGGATTCCGGCAGAGTGTGATATCCGTACAGCATGATGCCCGGGCGGATCAATGAATAGTGGGAATGCGGATAGCGAACAGCGGCTCCGCTGTTCGCGGCATGAATCAGCGGAATGGATAGCCCGCGGGCGGTGAGGCCGCTGATGGCTTTCTGAAAAAGGACGAGCTGATGCTCGGTCTGGCTTGTTGTCGGGCCGTCGGAATCGGCGAAATGGGTCATGAGCCCTTCCAACTGGAGCGAAGCCGGCAGCCGGCCCGAGTCGATGACGGCTAGCAATTCGTCCGTGGCCATCCCGAGACGACCCATACCGGTTTCTACTTTGAGGTGAATCGGGTAAGCCCCCTGGAGTGAATCCGTCGCGCGGACCAGAGCCGCGAGCAACGAATGGTCACTGATTACCGGTGTGAGCCGATGGGCGACAAGGTCCTGGATCTGTTCGGGAAACAACGGGCCCAGTATCACAATGGGGATGGTAATGCCGGCGGTACGGAGCGCCATGCCTTCGTCGAGCGAGACCACGGCCACGCGCGAGACGCCTTGGGCAATGAGGGATCGTGACACCTCAACGGCACCGTGTCCATAGGCATTGGCCTTGACGACGGCCATGATCTCGCATCCGGGAGCGAGTATCCGGCGGAGCTGCGTCAGATTATGAGCAAGAGCGGTAAGGTCGACGGTGGCGTATGTTGGAGAGAAAGTAGAAATGGTCGGCACGCGAGGAGGATGGGTCTGGAAGCCGGACTCAGACTTCCATGATCTCCTGTTCCTTTTTCTTGATCACGTCGTCGATTTTCTGCCCGAACTGCTCGGTGAGCTTCTGGGTTTCCTGCTCGGCCTTGCGCAGTTCGTCCTCGGTCAACTTCGCATCTTTTTGGAGTTTCTTCAACTCTTCGTTCGCATCGCGCCGGAAACCGCGGATTTGCACTTTGGTGTCTTCGCCGTGCTTCTTGCAAATCTTCGTCAATTCTTTGCGGCGCTCTTCGGTGAGCGGGGGGAGGGGAACCCGGATCATTTTTCCGTCGTTTGACGGGTTGACTCCCAGTCCGGAATTCGCCAGCGCCTTTTCAATTTCCTTGATGAGCTGCGGTTCCCAAGGCTGGATCGTGATAAGCCTCGCTTCAGGTGTGGAGATATTGGCGATTTGCTTGAGCGGCGTCATGGTGCCGTAGTAATCGACTCGAATGCCATCCAGGAGTGCCACTGAGGCCCGTCCCGTGCGCAGGCCGGCCAGGTCCCGCTTGAGGTGTTCGACCGCATTATCCATGTGGGTCGTGAGGCTTTGTTTGACGGAAGCTGCGTTCGACATGGCGGTACTCCGTAATGAGCTAGCGCGGGCTGATCGTGACCAGCGTGCCGATGGGTTCTCCGAGTGCGACC
>OMJA01000235.1 GCA_900299245.1 Nitrospiraceae bacterium
AATCGGGAAGAGGGGGCCGGCGCACGGTTGCTGCTCGATCAGCGGCTGCATGCGGCGGGATTTGTTGGCTCGCAGGTCAAAGGGTATGACCGCACGGCGGCGTCCCATCTCCATGTCGCCCGTCTGGTGTCCGAAGGGCAGGCGGATGCGGGAGTCGGAATCAGATCCGCCGCGCAGTCCTTCGGCCTCGACTTCATTCCGTTGCAGTCGGCGCGCTACGACCTCGTCGTACCGAAAGTCTATCTCTCCAGTCATCCCTCGTTGAATCATCTTTTCGAGACGCTGGCCAGCCGGCCGTTCAGATCCGAGATCGCCGCCATCGGCGGGTACGACACGACGGATACGGGCAAGCTTCAGACTTTGTAATGATGAGGGCCGGAATCGTATGACCATGCGATGGATCAGCGCCGTAACCGTGAGTGTCTGTGTCGTGGCCGGTGTGAGTTGTATGCCGGTGCAAAGTCCGGTTCGAGATGCCCAAGCCATGCGGGTGCTGGTGATCGCCACATCGCCGTCTGTCGAAGCCGCGATAGCACAACTCGGCCGGGCGTTCGAAACGAGCCATCCGAATGTGCAGGTTCGGTTGTCTGTCGATACCTCCCTCGATCTTCGGCGGACGGTTGCGGCAATGGAAAACCAGGGAAAGTTCTTCATCGGTTCAGGGCCGATTCATCTTGTGGCACCGGGCGGGGATGAAGTCATTACCCGCATGGAGCAGAAATATTACCTGCTGCCGGAGACGAAGGTCCGCTATGCGACGGAACAGCTGGTGCTTGTGGCGCCGGAATCTCTCAGTGAGGCTCCTGAGTCATTCGGGGCCTTAGGGCGTATGGAGTCGATTCGAATCGCTGTGGCTGATCGGACAACGCGCTTGGGTGTTGAAACGGATCGCGTGCTGGCGGCGTTGAGGCTCAAGGACAAGCAACTCGATCTCGCGAGCGATCAGTCGGGGATTCTGGATCATGTGTTGAGCGGCCAGGCCGATGTCGGCGTCATGTTTGGCCAGGATGCGGCGAAGTTTCAACAGCGGGTACGCATTGTCGCGACGGCTCCTGCCGGTTTGTACAATCCGATTCCACATTCGATGTCGATGGAGCGTTATTGCCCCGACCGTCCGCTCTGCGAAGAATTTTTGCAGTTCGCGATCAGTCCGGATGGACAGGCGGTGCTGAAACGTTTGGGGTATGGACCAGGAAAAAAACCTGAGTCCCCGGTGCGTGTTCCTGTGTTCTAACCGGCAATCGGGTCATGTGCCGTGGCGGCTTCTTTCTTTATCAACGGAGTGACATCAATGCATCACCAGTACCGTACGTATATATTTTTCCGGTTCATGCTCTGTGTGGCCGTTGCCTGGCTTTCCGCTTCCTGCGCGCGCCTGCCGTATACGACGAAAGTGGTGCATGAAGACCCTCGCGTCGTCATCGCGCTTCAGCAGGAGGTTGAGCCATCGGCCTATTCGCATCCGGCACAGATGAAGTCGGCGGAGTTGACGGACATTCTGCAGGGGTTTCGTTCCGCCCTAAGCAGCGCATGCCGTTACGCTGGTTTGCGGAAGAAAATCCTCCCAGGCCGGTATTTCGCCAGGATGAACTGGAGGTATTGGTCGGACGCCTTTCCGAGGGGCTCCGCGCCGCCGGTCCCGGGGAGCGTGTCCACTTTGAGCTTCGAGCGCCCGGTTTCAATCCCAGTGTTCGCCGTGATGTGGTCGGCGGGTGGGTGGCGGTCCGTGAGCCGTATTTCTATCTCACGCTTGAGTATGTGCATGTGCAGATCCCGACGAGAAAGTCGGATCTCTACGACTACAACTATCCCACTCCGCCGCCGCCGCCTGCCGAGTACTTGCTGTATTTTGAGCCTGGTCGCTTCTGGTCAGCTGATGCTCAGGGGGTGCCGGCCCTGGACTATCGGGCGTTTTTGAAGATGCCCAAAGTCGGAACATCTCCAGGGCCGTAACTCCCGGTTGCATCATCGCCATCGTCTTTCATTCATCATTTTCTGTTCGTGTTGCTTGAGGAGATCATCGCCATGTCCCATCGCGCTCGATGGTTCGTTGCCGGATATATGGTTCTGTTGGGCCTGTGTGTGTGCCCGGCTTGGGCCGCGGATACCGGAAGGCTTGTCGAAAAGGACGGGCGCTATGTGTTTGTTGAAAGCATGGATCCGGCCACCAAGCTCTTACTGCAGCGGGCCGTCAAGCAGGGCACGATTACGCAGGAGGAGTACGACAACGTGGTCAGGGCGTCGCAGGAACGGACCTACTTGCTGCAGCCTAGCTTCAAGGCCTGGTACGACCGCGGGTTTAATTTCTCGATGAACGATAACGACTTTTTTCTCAAAATCCGCGGCCGGTTCGCGACACGGTTTACTCAGCGCTACCGTAACGACGCCTATCGGGAGTCCGGAGACTCAAAGAATTTCCCCGAACTGTTGGGGGTGTTCGGGGATTATCGCGCCGCCAGATCCGGCGAACAGGCGTCCACGTTTAATTTGAGGACGGCGAGACTGTATTTCATGGGCCATCTTTTCAATCCCGATTTCAAATACTACATTCAGCTGGCCGGAGAGACGGCGGAGAATGCGCAAGCGCCCGGTGCCTTGTCCGTCTTCGACATGAATGTGACCAGCACCCACATTCCCTGGCTGAATGTGCAGGTAGGCCAGTACAAGGTGTATTTCAACCGGTCGCAAATCAATTCGACGGCTTCGATGCAGTTTGCCAATCGCGCGCTGGCGATGGACGCCTTCACGGCGAACGGTCTCAATCGGCGCGACGTTGGCATCACGATCATGAACGATGAAGAAGTGTATCCGGTGACGTATTATCTGGGGGTGTTCAACGGCGCGGGGCCGCTCGTGAACCGCTTCGCGCAGTTTTCAAGCGAGGAACCGACGGTGGGCTGTCCCGGCGGGCAGACCGGCGGCAACCCGTTTCCCTCTCCCGCCGGGTGTCCGGTGAATCAGCGCAGTCTCAATGCCAATCTTCGGGGCAACGTCAATCAGCTCATGTATGTCGCCCGGCTGCAGGCCAATCTCATGGGACGGGCCGGCTATGGTGAAGGAGATATAGCCTATTCAGAAACGCCGCAGATGG
>OMJA01000236.1 GCA_900299245.1 Nitrospiraceae bacterium
AAAGGCGCATTCCTTATACACAACCGCCGCTAGAGGCGTCAATGAAGCAGCCGCCTCCCCCCCGCGGATACGAAGCACGCCCATCACACAAACCCGCACTGAATATGCGCCCACCCCGCACGAACACACGGAAGCGAGCGCATCGCAATCTTGGACTGGCATAATAAAAATACACCTAGGTAATTATAACTTTCGTCCGGGCAGCGAAAAACTTATCGCGCGCCCGGCGTGGAGGTCGTTCCCAAACAGCGGGATTAACAAATCGGAGGGAGAATAACGGAACGGCCACGGCACCACCGGCACCAAACGGATCGGTGGTGGTCCCAACGGGATTTGAACCCGTGTTTAAGCCTTGAGAGTGCGTAATATGCTGCTGAGAGGGTGTGACCGCAAAAGATCGCGAGTGACTTGTCGAGGCTGCTGGGGCGGTGTTTTTGGCTCTTTTGATTCTGGCAACCTGACTGCATTTGATACTGATTCACACTGGCTTTAGGCACTATTTAGGCACCGATTTGGGGAGCGGCCAATGGGGGCATAGGGGGGGATCTAATAACTTGCTGTTAGATCGCCTCACGCGCAGTAAATACATCAAACAAAAAGACCGCCCTTTAGAGCATCCCTTTTATTCTCGTTCAAGCTCTAGCAAGTGCTCATGAAAGAACGCCTCCTCTTCTGGTTCCGACTTCAAATGGTCACGTATGACTTTTGCCGCTTCTTTCCTTTTGCCAATCTTCGCAAGGGCGTGGGAGAGTAAGCCAACTCGGAAGTGTAGTGGGGGGTTCAAACCATCAGACCCAAGGTCCACCGACTTGCGATACTCTTCAATCGCCTTGTCCATTTGCCCCAGCTCATCTTCGAATGCATAACCGAGCCGCACGTGAGCCTGGGGATTCTTAGGATCAATTCTCACCGCTGCTTGGAATTCCCTCATGGCTCCAGGTACATCCTTCTCGGTTCGTACTAGTAATAGTTTGCCAAGCTCAATGCGACTATACGAATCTGTGGGGTCAAAGTGAATTGCAGCGCGATATTCAGCGATCGCCTCTTCCCCGACTCCAAGCTCTTGAGCCAAAGCCCTATGTGCAGCGGCATCGCTAGGATCGAGCGCTATGGCGTTCCGAAGTTCTGTTAGCCCTTCCTCACGGTCTCGCTGTGCATCTGCCAGTATCCGCTGGTCCTCTTCTTCGTTAATTCCCCGGACCAATTGCCTATGGCTATATGCAAATAATGATAACGCTTGCCCGAGTTCTCGATGGTACGTAGCATTGCGAGGGGCAAGCCGAACCGCCTTCCGAAACTCGTCAATGGCACGCTCACGCCAAGCACTCCACGTCTCCGACAATTCCTTTCGGCGGTCCTTCTGGATTTTGTCTAACTTCGCCGTCTCTTCGTGAGATAGACGGCGCTGAAATCTCCGTTCTTCGAGCTCCCTTATGACTTCTTCCATTCTTTGGTCAGGATCAACCCGCAGCACCGCCATCATTTGCAGGGTACGACCAAGGCAGGCATGCGCCTCAGCAAAGTCAGGCGCCAGCTTTAGAGCGGTTTCATATTCCTGCTTGGCTCCCCACCAGTCTCCTGAAGACTGGAGCATCACGCCCAAATTTTTATGAGCGTGAGCCGAGAGCGGTTCCTTCTTAGCTATATCGCGGAATGTGGAGATAGCCTCCTCACGTTGCCCCTCTTCAAACTGCACGAAGCCCAGTAAGCCCTGAGCTTCGGTATTTTCAGGATCATAGGAAAGCGCCTGTTCAATAAGGCCACGTGCATACTTTCGGCTCTCCGGCGTCGAAGTTCCCACTGTAACGGTAAAGCCCTTTGGACCGGCAAGCACAACTCGCGCTCGCGCAATCAGGCTTTCCACATCGGCTTGGGTCAATATCCTCTGGCGCTCCTTTGTAACCGTCTCTGCGACGGCCTTTGTCTTGGCCACAGCCAGCTCGTGAGTCTTGGCATCCACTTCTTTGCGTAACTTCAGGGCCTCAGTCTCAGCACGAAGCAGCTTGGCTCTAACATCTTCATTTTTTCTTAACGCCTCAAT
This sequence comes from Nitrospiraceae bacterium, assembly GCA_900299245.1. Classification (GTDB taxonomy): domain Bacteria; phylum Nitrospirota; class Nitrospiria; order Nitrospirales; family Nitrospiraceae; genus Nitrospira_D. The sequence goes on from OMJA01000236.1 coordinate 2,042, forward strand.
CTGACGGGCTACCACATCGGTATCGATCTTGACCTTTACATCTACGCGTATGACGGTGGTTTCCCCCTCCATCATCGTGCGACTGGCCTGTTCAATCACTTCCACGATTCCAGCGGTATAGGCTCGAATCTCGTCTTTGGCCAAATCGAGATTCTTCACTTCCGTGATGCTCTCGATGTACACCCCTGCTTGTTCCAGGGCCAGACGTTTCGCATCGAGCAATGCCAAGCGTTTGGCATCGGTGCGAGTGTCGTTATCCCCCATCCGATATTCGCCGGTAGTGGTAATGGTTCGGACTTCAGCCAGGGCTGGCCGAGCCAACAAAAGAATACACCCCACTGTCAGCAAGATCCCCGCTTCAAGGAAGCCGCACTTCATCTTTGGAGAGGTCCGTAAAGGAATCATTTCAGCGGAGAAGGTATGCTGGTGGTCCCGCGCTGTCAAGATTGCGAGTGATGCACAAAGGAGTCGCACGCTATCACGGAATGTCATTGCACTATCGAAGTGAATCGCACGCCTAAAGAAACCAGCGATTTTAGGATGACGACCGATTTCTTTCGATGGATACTAGCGATATGGCTTCGAATGGGGTCTTAGGCGCATACGGCTTTTGACAAAAAGGAGAGGCTATTGATTAGCGTTCAGCCACCGAAAGACCAAATGGGAATGCGCTGGCGGGTGACAGGTGCCACAAATCACCGCCCCATGTATGGACTCCCAGAATCGAACAGTCTGACAACACTGGCAAGCTTCTGGCCTGGACTGCTCCGCAAACGCCTGGCGGCTCCTGAGCAAGTGTCCACGTATCCACCGTATTCCATTCTCGTACTCTACACACAGCCAAAAGGCCGCGCCCGCTTTCATGAAATGAGTCACTCGGGCCGGACCTAGAATCTGACCTGTCACCGCTTCCCAATAGACTGGCCTGAGACCTGTAACACTCTCGACCTGTACAGAAGTACATTCTTTTGGCTTATCAGGGGACAGAGGCCCCTTTGGTTCTGTTTGCTGCCTTTGCTCGATCTTTTTAATACGGATCAGATAACTCATTTGCCCTGTGCCCCTTGCGATATAAGCGAGAAAAGCGAAAGAAGCCACCTTCTTTATTCGCTTAATTCGCTTTCTTCGCTCCTGGCCTCCATACAGTGCAAGGCCTCCCGCCTGTTGAAGCTGACTCACAGTGTGCGAGTCCAGCCGAAGACAATACGGCTTTTGCTTGTTGAAGCCTTGACGAAGGTACATGTCTCTTGAACAGGGTAGAAATGTCGGAATCGGTTAGCTCCCCCTGTACGCGGAGAGCCCGAAGAATGGCGTCGGCCTCGGAATCACCGGTGCTGTCCCCAAAGATCATGCGCGTAGAAGCCTGGGCATATTCCCAGAGCGCCAAGGCCGCTTTGAGATGCACGAGGTCCATCTCACTCTTGCCATCGAGGACCGCATACAGCCCTGATAGTCGCATCACGTGAGCCTCAGCTCTGCCCAACAAGGACCCGGCAAGTCCTGGCTGATCAGAGGACAGATCGTGATAGACCGCTTTCCATCCGTCGCGAAATAACTCCGTCATGCCTATGGAGCCGATGCTCCTGGCATGTTGGACTGCTTTGCCAGCCCTAGCGGAAAGCTCATTCATCTCGGATTCGGCCGGGGCAGAAGGGAATGGCAGCTCCTTAGAACGTTGAACGGCAAGCCAGACAAACCGATTCCCGAACCCATTGGAGGATTCTGTGCTGGTCAGATTCCGTAATAGCTCGTCTTTGGTTACATGCCCAACAACCCCTATATGCGGATCGGTTGCCCGAACCCGATTCGCCTTCGTCATCGGAGCCAACGTCAGCCCATCCCATGCATCCCGAAGGACACCAGACAGAGAATTCCCCTCTCTCGCCATGACTCGGAGCACTGCCCCAAATTCGCTTTGCACGAGAAACAGGCGCTTGTCTTCTACCCCCAGATCAACGACCCTCTTGGTGGTCCTCCCTTTGGACTTCCCTTCCTCTTTTACCGACTCATCCGGCGGCGGCGGATCTCTAACGGCAAACGCCAAACCTTCCCCACTGGAAAGCGTGCCCCTTAATTCGCCTCTTGTCCATGTCGGATCAGCCGCCTCCCATAACGTTTTCATGCGTTTATCTGCGGTTCCCTTGCGAGACTTGCTTGATCGGCCAACGAGGACAGGCCAAAAGAGGAGGGGATGATAGGTGCCGTCGAGAATTAGGTGAGGACGGCGATTCAACAAAGTTCCCGCCTCAGCAAGGAACGATGCCAGCAATGCTACAGGGTCGGCTTCCGTGTGTGGCTCGATCAAACGAACGACTTCACCGGCCAGCCCGTGCAGTGCAGCTTCGTCCAGTAGCGGCCAAGGCTGGGGGTTAGTCATCTCCTTCGCCACCTCAGTGTCTTGGCTTGGTAACAATGTCTCAACCCCTTGGAGGAATCGCTCCTGCACCTCCTGGAGCCGTTCGCTCTGTTGAAGAAATTCAGCCTCGCTCATATAACGCCCCCTCACTGTGGAGAACGGTGTAGGCACTAGCCAATCGGCTCAAAGCGCGATCGAGTACGTCATCCGACCAATGAGAGATGTCGATTGTAGAGGCTGCGCGAATTAACTGTTCCGCCTCACGTGCCACATCAATTCCGAGTCCGCGTTTTCGTTGTGCCTGTTCGCGAGCACGACGGTCAGCTTCACGCGCGCGAGACGCCTTCCGCCATGCTCTTGAGTCCTGTTCATTGCTATAGAAGAGGTCCCGAACCATCAGTCCGAGTGCTTCACAAATTGTGTTGAGCGAACAACCTGCAAAACAGTGAAGCAACACCCCTAGTTCGCCCTCACGGATTGATAACGACGGGGATCGGTCATCATGAGCTGGACATTTCGCCTGCCATCCCCGTCCAGTCCGCTTCACCCCATCTAAGCGGGTGAGGAAATCCTCAATGGTCATCGCTCACGTGCCTCAACTCTGTTGTTGGCCAGGAATCGTTCAAGGTCGGGTACCGCAAAGACAATCCGCCTTCCATTTCTGTAGAAGGGAATCCGCTTCTCCCTCGTCCAAGCTCTCAGCGTATGCGGAGAAACCCCAAGAATCGGGGCAGCCTCGACAAGGGACAATTTCACGCACTCGGGAGACGCATTTCTCAACATATCTCCTGGCTCCTTTCAGTTGATAACGGTTGATTTCTTCGACTAGACGGGAATATATTGCAGCAATAGTACAAAGTCATCTATGTACAGTTTGTACGTAGTCTGTACACGGGAAGAAACGCATGACTAGACGCGGCATTAGAAAGACTGGGAATTCCAGAAAAAAAATCCCTGAGGCTGTACGGGGCAAAGACGCTCAGTTTGGAGATTTGGAATGGCTTTGTGCAGTACTTAATCGAATATCCGACCCCAGCTTTTCCGGTCCACTGTCGGAACAATCAGACCCCACACACCCGCATCACGCTGAGTTCGTTACATCCGAGCGAGCTGCCTGGAGGCTCGCTATCGAAGTTCTTGAGCCCCTCGGATTGGTCCATCGCTATGCCGTGAAACGGCCTCAGAATTTTAATGCGGCCTACTCGGGAGTGAGCATGAGATTTGCGGCACTGTTGGGACAGTACGCAAACGGACGGCTAGTTGTTATCCAAGAAACCAAATATCCACAGAACGATATAGATAGCCCTGTCTGGCTTCGTGCCACCGTAGAACTCCCCCAAGCCTGGGGAGCTGACAACATGAAACAGTTTGTTGCCGTCTTGCTCTGGAAGAGAATCTTCCAGGAAGAAGGATACAAGAAGCTGCGCCGTTGCCTTCACTGCTCTCAATGGTTCCTCGATCATGGACGAAATCAGATCGCGAAGTTTTGCAAGAACCCTTCGTGCACGAACGTGTGGTGGAATCGCGGGAAAAGACGACAAGCAAAGCAGCGCCAGCAGGTATCTCAAAAGAAAGGGAAAGGAGAGCTGTCATGACTCAAATCGAAAACCTCCCGAAGCCCCGACGCAAAGGAGGGAAACGTGACGGGCTGTTTCAACGCAACGGCTGGTGGTGGCTCGATTACTATGACGCTGAGGGAAAGCGGCATCGGCAGAAAGCCGCGCCGGACTATGAGACAGCCAAGAAACTGTATCGGGAGAAGATGACCGGTATTGCGAAGGGCGAATTTCTTGGCGTCAAAGAGGAAGGAATCAGCCTGAAGAGGTTTGTGGAGGAAAAGTACTGGCCGACGATCAAGGGCTCACTCAGCTATTTTGAGGAACGACGCTCTCGCTCCATCCTCGATCAACACATCCTCCCCCGTTTCGGAGACTTCAAGCTTGCCAAGGTTCGGACGGAAGATATTGACCGCTGGCAATCCGGACGGATGGAGAAAGCCAGCCCTGGCACAGTGCGAAAAGAGATAATGCGCCTCAAGCACCTACTGAACTGCGCCGTGAAGTGGCGGTACATCAAAGAATCACCTGCCAAGGGCCTGCAAACCGTCAAAATGCCCCCAGGACGAGTCCGATACCTCACATCAGAGGAAAGAGCCACGTTGCTTGAGACTGCTCGCCCAGACCTTCGCCCTTATATCGACGTCGCCTTGCAAACTGGCGCACGGCGAGGGGAACTATGTGGCCTTCGCTGGAGTGATGTCGATATGCGAACCAGAACGGTGGCCTTCCCGAAAACCAAGAATGGGGAGCGGCGAAACGTCCCGATGACTGATACCCTGTACCAGCTCCTTCAAAGTCTCCCCCGCCCGTTGGACCCGAAGGCCCTCGTCCTGCCATCCCTGAGCGCCGATGCCGTGACGATAGGGTTTGGCCGGCTGGCAAAAGCCCTGAATCTCTCCAACCTCAAGTTTCACGATCTTCGGCATGACGTAGCCAGCACACTCACAATGGCGGGAGTTCCTCAGCGAAGCGTGATGGAAATTTTAGGGCATAAAGACCCGCGCATGACGCTCAGATACCAACACCTCACGCCAGCCCACCTCCGTAATGCGATGACTGCCCTTGAGTCCAAGGAACATGAAGCTCCAGCCCAACCCCAGGCAGCGGGGCAGGCCGGTTAGGCACTATTTAGGCACTGGAGATTTTGAGAAGTGCGTAAATGGTGGTGGTCCCAACGGGATTTGAACCCGTGTTTAAGCCTTGAGAGGGCTCCGTCCTAGGCCAGGCTAGACGATGGGACCATCCGGAACCTGTCGACCGCCACGCCCGCTCTCGATATCAACGAGAACGTGCGGAACCGCCGAATCGAGGGTGGAACGGTATCACAGTGACTTTCTGGTTTGCAAACATGTCCGGCTCTTTCCAGATCGCCGATCGCCCGGGAGGCGCCCATCCGGAGGGAACTCAGGCCGCATCGTTCAGTATCGACGGCAGACCCCACCCGCTCCGGATTCAACCGCTTCAGGCCATCGACGGTATTGACAGAGAAGGCGCCCAAAGCCTAGCCTCAGTCCTTCCTGAACCGGCATACGCGCCCCCGCTCGAGGACGTACCTGAACGAGGATCATAATGTCAGAATCTCTTGTCCCACAGCGCACAATCGGCGCTTCCGCTTCCGATCCGGTCGACACGGAATCCTCAAAGCAAGGGCTCGAACTTCTCATCGGGTCCAATAAATTCCGCAACACCAACGGAGTGGTCCGGATCCAGGGGAAGGAACAGCTTTTCCTGGAATCGAAACCGCAGCAAGGCCTCCTCCTCGTTACACTCGACCTCTACAGTCACACCGGCGCGCACATCGGCCATCTTCGCCGCAATGTTCCGGCTCTGACCCCCGCCAATCAATTCAGCATCGACGTCCACCGCGCCGACGACAGCATGCCCGGGGACCTTCCATGGGTACGAGTCACCGATCAATCCACCGGCCAGACAGTACTGGAAGCCTGTACCGTCGCGCACAAAAAGATCCAGGTGGTGTTGGGGAAATTCTATTCGCACAAGGGCATGCTCGTAGACATCACGCCTCACTACTGCCGCATCGGGTCCGGCATGACCCTCTTCGGTGACGTCAGCGAAAATAAGGGCGGGACCGTGGCGCTCGGCTGACACTGCTCTCAACTGAGGCACCGGTTGCACAACGGCGCTCGCTCCTCCTCATCGACTCGATCGACCTCCCACAGTCCGACCTCATCTCGACTCCTCCCCAATTTCCAAGAACTCTTTGAGAATCGCGCTCCCTCTCGTAGAATGACGACCATGCCGGACATCCACACACCCAGCGTCCAAGCCTTTCTGGTATGCGATCAGGTGATCGAGGACAGCCAGACGAAGAAAAAAAGCCTCATCGGCATTTTCACTCACTTACAGGCGATCGCCTTTCCGTTTCAGCATAACCAGATGGGACTCTATTTCTGCCTCACGGACGCGGAAGGCACCTATCACTTTGATATCGACCTCGCCTATATCAACACGGAACAACTGGTCTGCCGTGCCACCCTTCCCAATATCGTCATCGCCGACCGGTTGCAGATCTCCGACTTCGGCATCAATATTCCCTCGCTCATCTTTCCCGCGCCAGGCCGTTACGAATTCCGACTGCGGATGGAGGGGCACCTCATCGCGCAAAAAGATTTCAACGTGATTCAAATGTCGACGCATCAGGCGTCGGGAACGACGGAACCTCTGCCCTGATCGGCGCGCACTCCCCCCGTTTCTCGCCCGCACCGGACTGTGATACAACTACCCCGCGATCCGCAGTCTTATGCGCAACGGTGTGAAGAGCGAGCGACAAACCCATGACTGACCCAGCCTCCACAGGACCCTCCGACTTCATTCGCGACATTGTGGCGGCGGATCGGGCCGCCGGGAAGCACGACGGCCGCATCGTCACCCGCTTCCCGCCGGAACCGAACGGCTATCTCCACATCGGGCATGCGAAATCCATTTGCCTCAATTTCGGCCTTGCCAATGAAAATCCCGGCGGAGTCTGCCACCTGCGCTTCGACGATACGAACCCCACCACCGAAGATCCGGAATTCGTCGAGTCCATTCAGGACGATGTGCGCTGGCTGGGGTTCGACTGGCACGGCAAGATGTTCTACGCGTCGGACTATTTCGAACGCCTCTATGAATGCGCCGTCACGCTGATCAAGAAGGACAAAGCCTACGTCGACAGCCTGACGGCCGAGCAGATGCGCGACTATCGCGGAACCCTCACCGAGCCCGGCAGAAACAGCCCGTACCGGACCAGACCGGTCAATGAAAACCTGGATCTCTTCCGCCGGATGCGGGCGGGAGAATTCCCCGACGGATCCCATGTCCTGCGGGCGAAAATCGACATGGCATCCCCGAACATCAACCTGCGGGACCCCGTGCTCTATCGCATCCGCCATGCCGCCCACTACCGGACCGGCACCACATGGTGCATCTATCCGGCCTACGACTATGCACATCCGCTCTCCGACGCCATTGAAGGCATCACGCACTCTATCTGCACGCTGGAATTCGAGGATCACCGCCCGCTCTATGACTGGGTCGTCGCCGAATCCGGAATGCCCCACCGGCCGCGACAGATTGAATTCGCCCGGCTGAATCTGACCTTCGCCGTCATGAGCAAACGCAAGCTGCTGGAACTCGTGACCAAGAAACTGGTGGCGGGCTGGGATGATCCCCGTATCCCGACGATCAAGGGCTTGCGACGGCGCGGCTATACGCCGGAAGCCATTCGCGCCTTCTGCGAACACATCGGTGTGGCCAAGCGCGATGCGATCGTGGAAATGCAACTACTGGAATTCTTCATTCGCGAAGACCTGAACAAGCGGTCGCCGCGCGTGATGGCCGTGCTGAATCCGCTCAAAGTCGTCATCGAAAACTATCCCGAGGGGACGGTCGAGGACATGGAGGCCGTGAATAATCCGGAAGACCCGGCGGCGGGTTCCCGCCGCGTGCCCTTTTCGCGCGTGTTGTATATCGAGCAGGATGATTTCCGCGAAGATCCGCCCAAACAGTTCTTTCGTCTGGCTCCCGGTCGTGAAGTCAGGTTGCGCTACGCCTACATCGTGAAATGTACCGGCGTCGTCAAAGATCCGCAGACCGGCGCGATCACCGAGCTGCGCTGCACCTACGATCCGGATACCAAAAGCGGCTCGACCCAGGAGCAGCGCAAAGTGAAGGCGACGATCCACTGGGTCTCCGCGGCCCACGCGGTTCCGGCGGAAGTGCGCCTGTACAACCCGCTCCTCGTCACCGATCCGGCCAAAATTCCATCGGACCAGGATTGGACACAGTCACTGAACCCGCAGTCGCTCGAGCGCCTCACCGGATGTCTGGTGGAGCCGAGCCTCAGACAGGCGCCGGCGGGAACACGCTATCAATTCGAACGCACCGGCTACTTTTGCGTCGATCCGGACAGCTCCTCCAGCAGCCTCGTGTTTAACCGGACCGTGTCTTTAAAAGACGCCTGGGCCAAGATCGAAAAGACGCAAAAGACCGTCTAATCTTTGAGCGCAGGATTTCCCCTGCGTTTATTGTCCCCTGTTTCCGCTCAGTTCGACTCATCTTTACATCTCACTGATCCCTGCTACGCTTGGAGGGTGTTGAATACCACCTCATACGACCTCGTGAGGCGCCTCACGATCCGGCCTCTGCTGCTGGCGCTGCTGCTGCTTGTGTCCTGCGGCGTCTGGCAGGCCGATGCAGCCGACGAGTTTGTGCCGGCCCAGGTCGCCCACTCGGCAACTGACGCGGTCAAACATACTATTACGGAACTGCTTCGAATACTGGACGATCCGGCGATGAAGCAGCCGGATCAATCCGACGCGCGACGGCAGGCCATCGAGCGCATCATCATGCAACGCGTCTCCTACGAAGAAATGGCCAAACGATCCCTCGGCACTCCCTGGACGGAACTCTCCGAAACTGATCGCCGGGAGTTCGTCGAACTGTTCGTCCAACTGCTGCGGGATAATTTCGCCGGCCGGATCAGCGAACATTCCGCCGCAGCCGTGACCTATCTGGGCGAACAACAGGAAGCGCACTTCGCCGAAGTCAGAACACACCTCAAGAATCCGAAAGTCGATACCCGGGTGGATTTTCGCTTATTCCTTCATTCGGGGGAATGGCTGGTCTACGATGCAGTTGTGGACGGGGCCAGTATCGTCAGCAATTATCGCGCGCAGTTCACAAGCATTATTCGCGACGTGTCCTACGTCGGACTCGTCAAGAAAATGAAACAGAACGCGGTCGCGGTCAAGCTCTTCGAACACCCCTCCGCCCGCTGATCCACCAACGGGGGACCGTCATGATCGAGTGCCGCGAGCATCGCCGCATACCTGTCGAGCTTCAAGTCTTCTTTTCCACAACCAATCAGACCGAGATCCGCGAAGGCACCATGTTCGACATCTCGGCCGGAGGTTGCGCCGTCACCAGCACGGCCCCGGTCGATCCCGGATCCGGAGTGCGGCTCCTCATCCGCGCCACCGATCTGGGCTCACCGATCACTGTCCACTCGGCCGCAGTCCGCTGGGCGAATCACGGCGAATTCGGCGTCGAGTTCTTGAATCTGTCCGATCTGGATCGCAGCCGCCTGCACCGTTTTCTGCACGTCGCACAGCCGCAGACCAACTCCTGACATCGCCACCACCCCCTCTTGCCTGACCGGCCCGGAAGAGTGGTAGACTTCCGACATGAAGTGTCCGGTGTGCCGAACACCCACGGTGTGGGAACACAATCGCTGGCGCCCCTTCTGTTCGGAACGCTGTCAGCTCACAGACCTCGGCACCTGGGCAACGGGAGGCTATCGCATCCCCGGCACTCCGCTGACGGTCGATCCGGAGAAGCCGCTCGATGAAGAGCCGGACGCCCCGCGAACCGGATCCATCACGCAAGACAGTTGACCGGCTGAGATACCCCCTGTGACTGTGGGAATCCCTCACCGGGGTATGCCCACCCTGCGTCATCACCCCGCCACGACCCGCAATTTCCCAGTTGGCATCCGGAAGTGATCTTGCTAAGTTCTTGGAACTCTTCGCGTACGTATTCAGACCAGGAGCATGCCCATGCTACAGACCAAAAGCTATGCAGCCATGACCGCCAAAGCGACGTTGACGCCATTCTCGTTCGAACGGCGCGAGGTCGGCCCTCGCGACATCCTGATTACCATCACCCATTGCGGCATCTGCCACTCCGACATCCATCAGGCCCGCGACGAATGGGGCGGTTCGATTTTCCCCATGGTCCCGGGTCATGAAATCGTCGGAACCGTGACGCGGGTCGGAACAGAAGTGACAACATTCAAGACGGGCGACCGCGCGGGAGTGGGATGCTTTGTCGATTCCTGCCGGAGCTGCGCCTCCTGCCGGGAGGGGCTGGAACAATACTGTGAAAAGGGCATGCTGCTCACCTACAGCGGACGCGACAAGGACGGCCGGGTCACCCAGGGCGGCTACTCCACCCAGATCGTCGTCGATGCACAGTACGCGCTCCGGATTCCCGCCGTGCTGTCGGCGGCCGGCGCCGCACCGCTTCTTTGTGCGGGCATAACGACCTATTCTCCGCTGCGCCACTGGGGCGTGGGGAAGTATCACAAGCTTGCGGTCGTGGGCTTGGGCGGCTTGGGCCATATGGCGGTGAAGATCGCGCGGGCCTTCGGCACCGAAGTCACGGTTCTGAGCACTTCGGAGAGCAAGCGGGCGGATGCTCTGCGTCTAGGCGCTCATAAGTTCGTCGTGACTTCGCAGCCCATGGCCCTGGTCCGGCTGCAACGGCATTTCGACTTCATTCTCGACACGGTCTCCGCGCCGCATGATTACAACACGCTGGTCAACTTGCTGAAGACCGACGGCACCCTGATTCTGGTCGGCGCCCCTGAGAAACCGACATTGCTGGAACCATTCCCGCTGATTCTCCATCGACGGCGCATTGCCGGCTCCGTCATCGGCGGGATCCGCGAGACCCAGGACATGCTCAACTTCTGTGCCGAACACAAGATCGAATCCGACATCGAGGTCATTCCGATTCAGCAGGTGAACGAGGCCTACGAGCGTGTGCTTAAGGGCGACGTGCGGTTTCGCTTCGTCATCGATCTGGCCTCCCTGCGATAAGCGGGGGCCGGGCGTCTAGCCGATCAGGCCAGGACTGTCACCGTGATCTCGTGCAAACCCGCGGCTCCGTCCGGAGCCGGCTCCTGTTCGATGGATGTCTGGAGCCGGCCGGTCCCATCCGTGGCACGGACGAGAAGAGTATACCGGCCAGACTGACGAACCACCCATTCGTAGCGCCAGAATCGCCAGGCAGCCGGCGCGAGCGGAACGTCTAGAGCAGCCAGTTCCCACCGCTCCCCGCCGTCGGTGCTGATCTCGACCTGCTGGATGCCCCGGACCCCGGCAAAAGCAAAACCTTCAACTGTCTGTCGAAAGCCGGTGATCGTCGTGCCATGGTCCGGCAGATCGATACGAGACATTGTCTTCACGATCGCTTCATCCGTCCAACCCTTCTGCGCATAGTAGCCCTTGTAATGCTCCGCCACGACGTCGATGGCCGACAGCCATTGCACACTCTTCATGCCGTAATGGCCCGGCACGATCAAGCGGGCAGGGAATCCGTGTCCCAGAGGAAGCGGTACTCCGTTCATCCTGTGTGCAATCAACACATCGCCGGCCAGTGCGCGATCGAGACGGATCCCGTCCGAATACCCGTCCGCCGCGCGGAACACGACGTCATAGGCTGTGGCACTAACCCCGGCTTCCTCCAACAACGCACGGAGGGAGACCCCTTCCCACTCGGCTGTGCCGATGAATTCGCCAGCCACCGTGTTCCCGACGCATTCGAGCGTGACGATCTGCGAGACTGTGGGTCTAGCCAGCAATTCGTCGTACGTCAGCGTCATGGGACGTTCGACGAGGCCATTGATCGCCAGAGACCACTCGTTGAGACGAATCGTCGGAGGACTGCGGTAGGAGGTGACATAAAACTCGTCGTTAGGCGTGATGGGCACTGTACGACTCGCATGAGTAGAGCGAAAGAAACGATCGAGAAGTCCCGAATGCGTCACGCCGGGCCAGGCTGTCGCAAATGCGAGCAGGCCTGTCATTTTGAGAAATATACGGCGAGTCAGAACGGTCATAGTCAAAAATGATAGGCGACGCCACCCATAAACCAATTCGTTCGCAGATCAGCGTTGAACTGGTTGTCAGAAAACTCCACGGTCGCGCGGGCATACGTATATTCGCCGAAGAGGGCGACATGTTCGGTCACAAAGAGCTTCATTCCGGCAAGCACACTGAAGACCGGATAAAACGCGGACTCGGCCTCCGGCGCCGTCCGCAACAACGAATGTCCCAAGCCACCGCCGACCCCGACATAAGGCTGGAGAAATCCTCCCGGATAGCGGGCAATCACATGCCCCGTCATATGATTGACCGTCAATCCCACGCGCGGGGTCATCCCGCTCTGTTGGGTCGTACCCAGAATGGGTGCGCCGGCCGTAATGCCTTGACGCTCGACGTTGGCATCACTGTGGGGAAAATCGAACTCTACAGCGAGCCAGTTCCAGGCATCCGAGAAGATGTATCCGGCTTTGACCCCATACGCCCATTGTGTACGCAAGTTGAGATTATTTGAGGTCACGCCGGTGAAATTCCCAGTCCCGCGAATATTGGTGAGGTCTTGCGGGATTTGCTGCCCTCCCTGACCGGCCAGATACCACTCCGCCTGTACCGGATCGACGCCCCCCATCATCCCGAGCCTCAGGACCAACACTGCGACCAATACTAACCGGCGTCCCATACGTCCCTCACGAAGGCTCAGCCAGCAACGATTGAATCATCTGTTCCGTCTCTCGATATCCGCCCTCGCCGATGCGCACATGGCAAATCACGCCGCGCTTGTCGATCAGATACATCGCCGGCCAATAGCGATTGCCATAGGCATTCCACGTTGAAAAGTCGTTGTCGATGGGCACGGCAAACCGAATATCGTGATCCTTGATATAGCGCCGCACCCTGTCGATTTCTCGCTCGTGCGAAAATTCCGGCGAATGAACTCCGATGATGACGAAGCCCTGATCGGCGTACGTCTCATGCCATTGCTTCACATAGGGCTCGACGTTCCGACAGTTGTAACAGCCGAAGGTCCAGAACTCGACCAGCACGACGTTGCCCTTCAGATTCGCCAGCCGTAACGGCTCACTGTTCAGCCAGGTCGGACTGGTAATGTCCGGGGCCTTCATACCGACTCCCGCATTGGCACCTGCCCACGTAAGGAGGAATCCCGCCAGCATCGCGCCGATTGCGGCCATCCATTGGGGTGTCATCCTCAGCTTCCTTTCGAAATCGAAATGATCGGCGCCTTGGCGTTAGAGACGTCGGTCACGGTCATCTGAAACAGATTGGCCAGCACGGCGAAGGCTTCCTGATTCCAGCTTGGCACCATGCCGCCGCTGATCGGGAACCGGCTGATCGAATAGTGGGTGCCTTCGAAGGCGACCGAGAATTCCGCCTCGCGTGGCGCCACCGTCAATTCTTCGATCTCCAACACCTTGTCGGGATTCATGGTCACCGGTCCGCTGCGCGGGTCCGGGTCGACGTGGAACCCGGGCTCTTCCGAGATCGCCCGGGCGACGAAGCCGATGATGGCGTTGAAACTGCGCAATTGAATCATGCCGCGCATCGGCCAGTCTCCGCCAGGGTGGCCGGGGCGAATGTCCACGAAAATCGAGTCCGATGGAAAACGCTGGATCTCTTCGTTCAAGCGCCGGCGCTCCTCATTAGTCAGCCGCCACGGCTCGTAGTTCGCGATCACCAGCCGTCCGAGGACTTTTCGCGTCAGCACCGGCGAGTCGGCGCCAGCGCTGGTGCTCCAACGATAGCCCTTATCGAGCGCGGCGACGACCTCGACCGGCGCAAGCGCCCGATCCAGCGCCACGGGAAACGGCTCCTCGTAGCTGAGCGGTTCGATGGAGAGGGCGCGCGCCTGCTGGAGCGAGGCCAAATGCAGAAGCCGCCGCCTGAAGCCGATGAATTCCTCTTTGCGACCCGGCGCGTTGAACAGCACCGTTCGGTCATGCTCGCCCTGTTCCAGCACCATGCCGCGAGCCATGAGGCGCAAAATCATGTTGATATCGAAACCCTGACGGGCCAGGAAGTCGAAGTGCGATTCTTCGAGGGAGCGCAGGATGCGTTTGGTAAATTCCTCGCCGGCGATCGGCACGATGGTGACGGTCGGACTCTCCGCGACACTCGTGCCGTACTCAAGCGTGAGCGGCCGGTCGGCGGAATCCGCCACCGGGCCGATCCCGCCCCGGATGCCGGCATTCGTCCGGAAATCGAACGTCGCGGCCACGCTCGAGACTGCCGTGAAGTGTACCGGACGGTGATGCCGCGCTCGGGCGATGTTCAGCAGCAGCAATTCCGCTTCCACCTGACTCACGGTTCGATCGTACTCCAGCACCGCCCGATGCAAGGCGATGGGCGAGAGACAACCGGTCAGGCCGGTAAGGAGCAGGGTGAGTGCGAGGATGGCTGATACACGCAGGATGTTCACGTTCTACATGTCTCCACTTCAATCATGGTTTTCCGACAACGCGGACGGCTGGCACACTCACATCTTCGTTGGTGGCGGAGTCCGATTGGCGGAGAAGGCTTGCCGAAGACGGTCCCGCAGAGTCGGCTCGACGGCAGGTCCCGGCAGCCGCCCGAGCAGATCACGAACCGCCGCAATCTGCGACACATACGCCTCACAGCCCGCGCAGGCCGCAAGATGGAGCGCCATGCGAACCTGTGTCGCGTCGTCCGCATGCGCATCAAGATAGGCCGAGGCCCATTCGGCCACCTCGCGGCAGGTGATGTCCGGGACTGACGGTTGGGCTGGATTCAATGCCATGGGGGGCCTCCGGTAATGTCGCTACCTCTGAGTCTCCCCACTTCTGAAATCCTTACACCGTGAGGGCCGCGCCCTCCAGATAGATCTCTACTGCCCGACGCACACGTTCCCGCGCACGATGTAACCGCACATACAGATTTGTTTCCGTGATCTGGAGCAGTTCGCAAGCCTCTTTCGCTTCGATACCTTCGATATCGCGGAGGATCAACACCTCTTTCAACGTCGGAGGCAACGAGTCGATCGCCTGTTGCATCGCCGCGACTGCCTGTCGTGACGCCAGCAGCTTCTCCGGTGTCTGCTCATCCCAGGGCTGCGGGGGGAAGGCCCAATGACCAGCCCATTCGCCGTTCTGGTGAAAGCGCGACGGATCGACCGCCTCGTCATGGTCATCATCGTGTGACTCAAAGTCGGAAAAGGTCGCATGGCGCTTCTCCCGCACGCCCCGGTCCTTGGCTTTATGAATCAGAATCCCGCAAATCCAGGTTCGTAGCGACGAGCGGCCTTCGAAGCGCGGCAGTCCCTGGATGACGGCCATCCAGGTGTCCTGCACCACTTCTTCCGCCGCCTCGCGGTCCGCCACGTGGCCCAGCGCCATGCGAATCAGCGCGCCGTGGTGTTTATTGACCAATTCATCGAACGCGCCCTCGTCGCCCTTGCGCAGCCGGACGATCAGCGAACGTTCCTCCTGCGAGAGCGAGGGACCGGTAAAACCACCCGGCAAGGCTGCGGCGGACAGGATCGGCCCCGGTGATTCATGAGTGGCGATAGCTGAATTCATGACTGACCTCCAATCTGCAGCAGCTCCGCCACAAAACCGGGAGCGCTGATGAGCGTGACTTGTGCGTGCGGGAAGTGCTTCACCACCTCCACTCCCCGTTGATCGATAAAATCCACCTGCGAACAATCCAGATAGACGTGCTTCTTCTGTCGAAGGAAGGAACGGCACTCGCCGTCGAGCAGCGCCGCCCATTGTTCCGTGATCTTTCCTTCCAGCTTGAGCAGCACGTCGGTGCCGCTTTCTTGAATGGTGGTGATCTTCAACATCGCCGTGCGGTCTCCTTTGCTGTCGTCCACTGGGCAGACCATTCAGCAACGGCAGTGCCACCGCGCATGGCGATGTCGAGTGATGCGCTAAGTACTTGAGGCGACAAGAGGAATGCGGGATGTGACGGGCGAAACCGGCAGGTGATCAGACCGACACGATTCCCAACATATTGGGACCGTCACGATATGTTGGGAAATGTTCTTGGGATTACCCGAACAGACAGGAGAGAGAGAATTACGACTTCATTTGACGCTCGATCCCGAGCTTTTTCATCCGCGCTTCGAGTGTCGTGGGTTTCAGGCCGAGGATGGCGGCGGCTCCTTTGGGGCCGCTCACGCGCCAGTTGGTCTGTTCGAGCACGTCGAGAATATGTTGCCGTTCGACCTCGTCAAGCGTGAGCGGCTTTCCCTGGCTGGCTTTGGCAGCTGAAGGAGACAGCCAGTCGATCGGTTCCAGCTCGGGCCCTTCGCTCAAAATCACCGCCCGTTCGATCACATGTTCCAGCTCACGGATGTTGCCCCGCCATGGATACCGCTGCAGCGCCGTCATCATCCGCTCGGGAATCTTTGTGATCTTCTTGCCGAAGCTCGCGGCGAACTTTCTGACGAAATACTGGACCAGCAGCGGAAGATCGCCCTCGCGCTCACGCAACGGCGGCACATGGATCGGGAAGACGTTGAGCCGGTAATAGAGATCGGGCCGGTACTGGCCGGATTTCGACAGCGACTCGAGATCGCGATTGGTCGCTGCGATCACCCGCACATTCACTTTGAAGGTCTGTGTCCCGCCGACCCGTTCGAACTCGCCTTCCTGCAGGACACGCAGCAGCTTTGATTGCAGATTGAGCGGCAACTCGCCGATCTCGTCGAGAAAGATCGTGCCCTTGTCGGCAACTTCGAAACGGCCCATTTTTCGGGTGAGCGCACCGGTGAAGGCGCCTTTCTCGTGGCCGAAGAATTCGCTCTCGATCAGGCCGGCTGGAATTGCGGCGCAGTTCACCTTCACAATCGGCTTGCTCTTGCGGGGGCTCAAGTTGTGAATCGCGCGGGCAATCAGTTCCTTGCCCGTGCCGGTTTCACCGGTAATGAGAACCGTCGAATCGGTCGGCGCCACCCGCTCCACATTTTTCAAGACCTTCTTCAGCGTGGTGGAAGAGCCGATCAACTCCTCGAAGTTGTGGCTGCCCTTGATTTCCTCCTGCAGATAGACGGCCTGGGCTTCGAGCCGCGCCTTCTCCTGTTCCATCAACACCTGCTCGGTGATGTCGACGAACATCGTGCGGGTGTAGGTGCCGCTTGGATCGGGGCGCGACCACCAGCGGATCCAGAGCGGCTTCCCGTTGTCCTTGCGCCGCAGTTCGAGGATCACGCCGCTCGTATCGACGCCCTTACCGATCGAGTCGAACGCTTCCTTCAGCCGCCGCTGGGCGTCGGGCGTGTCGGGGATGAACGACTTCCCGTACGTGCCGTCTACTTCCTCCGCCGTGATACCGAGCGTCCTCAACGCCGTTTTGTTGGCGCGGATGAATCTGGAGTCCAGCCCCTCGTTCACATGCGCGATCGGGGCTTCGTCGAACAGATCGTGCAGACGGGCTTCGTCGTCCTTCAGCTGCCGTTCCATCTGGACCCGTTCGAGTTCCGCTCCGGCCCGCGCCCCGAACACTTTGAACACGGAAAGATCGAGCTGGGCCAGCTCCATGCGCTTCGTATCCATCACTGCGAGATGTCCCAGGATCTGCCCGCTCGCGCTCGTCACCGGAATCGCCAGATAGCTTTCGACGTGAATCTCCTCCAGTTCTTTCCGGTGGAGCGGGAACCGGTCGGCCACCTTTTCCGCGCAGTGATATAGCTCGCCCGCCAGAACGAGCTCGCACGGGGTATGGGCGATGGCATATTCGAAATTCGGTTCGAAGCGTTCTCCGGACCAGAAGGCGAGCGTCCGTACTTTGGAGCGGTCAGCGCAGAATTCGGACACGAAGGCATAGCGGACGTCGAGCACCTTGGCCAGTTGCTGGACCAGTGCCGGAAAGAACTGTTCGCCGACCTTTGCCTCAACACCTTCGACAATCTGGCGGAGCGCCGCGCTCGTTTTGGCCAGAGCCTCGCTTCGTTCCGCCACCTGCCGTTCCAGCGAAGCCTGCGAATCTCTCAGCCGCTGTTCGGCCTGTTTGAGCTCCGTCACATCGCGAGATACGGCGAGCAACCGGTCCGGCTTGCCGTGTTGATCGAGTATGGGACTGACGGAGACATCCCACCATTTCGGGGTCTTCGTCTGTGTCGTCGCGAAGAAGCCGGTGAAGTGGCCGACCCGACCCTGGCGCGCCACCTCGACGGCGGCCTGAGCATTGGTCTTGTCGGCACCAGCCCAGAAGTCTACCCAGGGTGAGCCGACGAGCGGGGCGAAGTCGCAGATCTCCAAGGGCGTCATGCCGTGGGCGTTCATCGAGAGGAGGCGGCCGTCGAGGTCGAGGAGTTTGATACAGTCGCGGCTGCTGGCAATGAGCCGTGCCGCGAACTCTTCGCTGCGTCGCAGCGCTTCTTCAAGATCGGGAGATGACATCGCGCTCATCCAGTGAGAGGCGCCAGAGGCTGGAAAACCGGGGAGAAGTCTAGCACCGGAGGGAAAGAGCCGCAACTATAGGGATAATGCGGCAAAGTCTCCGCATCATTGTGATGAGGATTTCGCTGATAGAGTCCGCGCACCGTTGACTCTTCCCCATTGACGCCGTAGCGTAGAGCCCCATGAAGACATTTGGAGTGGCTCTCCTCGCGGCAATCCTCGGTTATATCGTCGGGCTGTTCGGGACGATGGCCTCGATTGAACTCTTCTCCTCCAATCAGCACGACAAATCTCTTGAAGCCGCGATGACCGGCGCGTTTGCCGGTGGGCCATTGATCGCGGTGATTTCCGTGATCGGGATCCTCGCCCTCAGGCGAAAACGGAGTTCGTGATCGGCGCTCGTTCGTCCCTTAGTCCGCACCAAGCTCTTCTCACTTGTAAGATCTCAGGCCCTCCTCCGACTCCTGTGCAGAGAGTGGAATGATCCACCTCACCACTTCAGGAGGGGAGTCATGAAGAAGCAGATGAGACAATTGACGACGTTCGGGTTGATGGCGGCCGTGGGCTTGGCGGCTCTGTCCGTAGGCTGTGTGTCCGCCAACGCGGAGAGCATGGGCATGAAGAAAGGCCATCGGCTTTTGCTGAAGAGCGCGGTCGAGAATGCGGACTACACGGAAGTGACGCTGCCGATTTTCGAGGGACGGCGGAGCGGCGAGACGGTCTGGTTTGTGGTGACTGAGTCATCGGACAAGGCCGACGCCGTTGCACGCGGGGTGCACTACAGCCCGAAGATGGCGAACGGGAAGGGCACGCTCGCCGTGCAATCGGTGGGGATGGTGAACGGGAAGGTGCAGTTCCTCGGCAGTGTGGACTTCTCGCCTGAGCGTATCGTGGTGCCGAGCGAGACCGGGTTCCCTCCGAAAGAAGCGAAGCCCGGCGCCATCGGTGAGGCGCTCTACACACCCTTGATCCAACTGCCCAACGGGATCGTGTTGAATGCGCCGCAGATCAAGAACAACAGCGGCACGCACGATCGTCTTATCCGCATCGATCTGGAGAAGCGCACGGCCACCTTCAAAATGACGGACGGATTCTTCGAAGGCCGACGCGTGCATTACACCTCGTTTAACGCGTCCGATCCGGCGATCGCGGCTCTGGAAGCGGCGAACTATACGCCGAACCTGAAAGCGTTGCCCAACAAGGGTTCGAACGGCCCCGGTTCCGGCTTGACCGGCCTGGCTCCGGTCGTGAACGGGCCGACGGGCAAGATGAATCCATATCGACAGGGCCTTGCGTCAGCCCTCATGGGTGAAGGCGACCCGCTGAACATCGTGCAGGAGATTCCGTTCGGCGCCCGCGCCCTGGCCTATAGCCCGATGTGGGATGTCCATGCCACGGTCTGGGCTCAGGTGCCGATGCCGGCCTCCAGTTCCGTTCAACTGACGGACTTCAATGAGGTTGAGAAGAAGGCCTTCGCCGGCCAGATCTCCGGTCCGGACGGCAAGCCCTGGGGCCCGATCGGCGTGGTCGTGAACTGCCCGATCATCAGCCTCGAAGAATAGTCCGGTCGTTTCTTCCTTTTCGGGGTACGGCTTCAGAGCCGTACCCCACATACCTTCGGCTACGCCAATCTCAGACGTTCTCCTGCTCAATACGTGTTGGCCCGATTCATCTACAGCCCTCACTTATCCACCCATCTCCCTTCTGCGTCCTTTTCCGGAATGCTCCGTCTCTAGGGATAGGCGGGTGAATTCTCTCCCGCCGCTTACCCAGGAGGTTCCCATGAGACCGCATCTTTCTCTCGATGTTCGTCAGGTTCCGGCATCGGTCGAATTCTACCGGAAGGTGTTCGGCGTGGCGCCGCAGAAACAAACGGACGACTATGCGAAATTCGACCTGACCGCCCCGGCGCTGAATCTGTCGCTGGTCTCGTCCACCGGCAGAATCAGTTCGGTCGACCATCTCGGGATTGAAGTGGATTCGCTCGAAGACATCGCACAGTGGAAATCGCGGCTGCAAACCGCCGGTGTGCTTGAGCGGGTCGAAGACAACACCGCCTGCTGCTTCGCCAGACAGGACAAACTCTGGTTCACGGATCCCGACGGGAATGCCTGGGAAGTCTTTCTCGTGCATGAGCAACTGGCCGTCGACGGGCCGCTCAGCCGGACAGGCTGCTGCGTCCCCGCCCATCCCGGCGCCACCCGGGCGGCAACTTGCGCGGCATCCTGATGCGCGGTACCGTAGAAAGGCGTCGGTCGGAGGCGTGATCATGACACCGGATAGGCACGACATCTGGATGGAGGTGCGCGGGCGACTGCGCGCCTTCATCGCCAAGCGAATCGCAGACGATGCGGCGGTTGACGACCTGCTCCAGGAGGTCTTCCTGAAGATCCATGACAAGATCGATCAGGTGCAGGATCCCCGCCGCCTGGTTTCCTGGATCTTCACCGTCACACGCCACACGATTATCGATTATTACCGGACGTCCCACCGCCATCGTGAACTCCCGGCCGGACTGGCGCCGGACGTGGAAACTCTGATGACGGCGGGAGGGCCGAAGGACGAACCGGATGAGCCTCGCCTACAGCTCGCCGGCTGCCTCCGCCCGATGGTGGATCAACTGGCGCCGGAATACCGGGACGCCCTGAAGCTTGTCGAACTCGACGGGTTGACCCAACAAGCCGCCGCGGCAAAGCTGGGGCTGTCCCTTTCCGGCATGAAATCCCGCGTCCAAAGGGGCCGTCGACAGTTGAAGGCTCTGCTGCACGGTTGCTGTCTCATTCAACTCGATGCGCGGCACGGAGTTGCCGACGTCACCCTCCGAAATCCTATGGCCGCCCCCTGCGCCCCGCCGGCTCCGACGATGCCCGAGCGGCGAGCGGCACGGAAACCGATTTGAGGCCCATTGCGCCGGACAGGCCGGGCTTGATAAAGATGAGCCTTACACTTCACTACCGGAGCATGTGACGACCATGTCATTCCGATTTTCCCTCCGCCACAATCGCCGTTATCTGACTTATGCGCTGATGAGCCTGTTGCTGATGAGCCTGCTGCCTGCGTCCTTGCATGCCGCGCGCGGCGCGAACAGCGGGAAGATGGAAGTGCTGCCGTCCCAGAAAGCGGCGCCGGCCGCCGTGTTTCTGGAGGCGCAGGGCTCCGAGGCGGACTTGCGCCGGCAGCTGCGCCTCAAGACCGGGGTCGTGGAACTGGGTGCCGAGCTTCCGCAAACCCGTTTTTCCGTGGCGCCGGTCGGGACGTTTGGCTTCGCCCCTCAGCAAGGGCTCGGGCTGGCCCTGGTCTCACAGAGTCCGGACATGCTGTTGGAACGGGCCGCGCCGGCCTCCAACGCCTATGAAATCCATAAACTGGCGGATGGCAGCGCGCTGGTCGTAGGCTTTGTGAGCGCGGATCTGAAGCCGCAGCTGACGCCGCAGCTGCGCCCCAAGAATATCCGGCTGTCGCTCTATTCCAATCAAACCGACAAGGCTTCGCACATTGTCGGCGTTCCCCTCAGCAAACTGGCCGTCGATCAGATGCCGCATCGCCTCGACCCTAAAAATCCGAACAGCCCGGTCGTATTGGAAATGGATTTGCAAAGCAGCAGCAACCGGCAATCGCCCCACGGGGCACAATAGTCCACCGAACGTCCCGCCGAACTCCTCAGCAGTCGATCGACCGGACCATTCCTAATGGGGTCGAGAGATAGAAAATGGCTGGGGGACTAGGAATCGAACCTAGGTAGCCGGCTCCAAAGGCCGGCGTCCTACCGCTAGACGATCCCCCAGCGCGGTACAAATGCGAATGGTAGATCTGAAAGACGGGAGAGAGATTTTTGGCTGGGGGACTAGGAATCGAACCTAGGTAGTCAGATCCAGAGACTGACGTCCTACCGCTAGACGATCCCCCAACCGACGCACACAGTAATATACGGATCGTGATTTCGTCAAGATCGATGCGGATTTATTGGCAGAATTCGGTCGATTACGCCGACGCCCGCTCAAGCCCCCGCCTGAGGCGGAGCAGCGTCCGGTCGCGCCCCAGGACCTCCATGACCTCAAACAGCCCAGGACTGGCGGTCCTGCCGGTGAGGGCGACACGCACCGGCTGGGCGATCTGGCCCATCTTGATGCCTTCTTCTTCCACAAATTTCTTGAACGACTCTTCCCAGACCTGCTTCGAAAACGAGGGCAACGCCTCGAACCGCGCGAGCAACTTGCCCAACACCGGCGCAACGGCCGGCGTGAGAAATTTCTTGGCGGCTTCCTCTTCGAGGAGGACGGAGTCGCCGAAGTAGGGCCGCACCCAGTCCACCATCTCGACCAGGGTCTTCGCCCGTTCCTTCACCAGGACGACCAGCTGCGCCAGCCATTCGGGTGACACCGCGTTGACCTGGTCCTTGAGACCGGCCTGCACCAACAGCGGAATCAGGGCCTGCGCCACCCGGTCCGGCGGAGTCGTCTTGATATATTCGGCGTTGATCCAGAGCAGCTTCTCGGGGTTGAACACGGCCGGGGAGGACTGGACGTTCTTCCAGGAAAACTTTTCGATGAGTTCCTGCCTGGTGAACAACTCCTGATCCCCGTGGGACCAGCCGAGCCGCACCAGATAATTCACCATCGCCTCGGACAGGTAGCCCATATCCTTGTAGGCCATGATCGAGGTTGCGCCGTGCCGTTTCGACAGCCGGGACTTGTCCGACCCCAGAATCATCGGCAGGTGGCCGAATTGCGGGACCGGAAACCCCAACGCCTGAAAGATCGGGATTTGACGCGGCGTATTCGTCAGATGATCATCCCCGCGGATGACGTGGGTGATGTGCATCAGCGCATCGTCGACCACGACTGAGAAATTGTAGGTCGGATAGCCGTTTGAGCGGAGAATGATCAGATCGTCCGCCGCACTGTTGTCGAACGTAATCTTCCCTTTAATCAAATCATCGACCACGATCAGGCCTTCCTGTGGCGCTTTGAATCGCAACGCCGCGTCACCGGGCGGATTCGTGATCCCGAGAGTCCGGCAACGTCCATCGTATCGGGGCGACAGGCCTTTCGCCTCCGCCTCTTTACGCCGCGCTTCAAGCTCCTCGGCTTTGCAGACACACCAGTAGGCCTTGCCTTGTTCCAACAGCTGCATGGCGTGGCTGCGATACAGCTCCATGCGCTCGGTTTGACGAAACGGTCCTTCATCCCAATCGAGTCCCACCCATTTCATGCCCTCGATGATGGCCTGAATGGACTCGTCGGTCGACCGGTCCTGGTCCGTGTCTTCGATACGGAGCACAAACACCCCCTGCTGCTGCCGTGCATAGAGCCAATTGAACAGGGCGGTCCGGACTCCTCCGATGTGAAGAAACCCGGTCGGACTGGGCGCGAAACGGACACGGACTTGAGTCATGCGTTCATCTCATTGTGGGGGTGAAACGGCCGGTATCTATAGCATGCAGGGAAAAGTGTTGTACAGAATCAGACCGGTTCTGCTATGAGGTTAGACACCGGTCCTATGGCTGAACTTACCCAACCAGCAGTCGTACTTTCCACCCTCGACCTGACGCCTCATGTGCGGCAACTGGTCCTTCGCCCTCTGCAGCAAAAGATTGTGTTTCAACCGGGACAGTGGGTCTCGCTGAAACTGCCGGTGGGAAGCAAGCCCCCGCTCAATCGGGCCTACTCAATGGCCGATCCGTCTTCTCCCTACGGCGAATTGACGCTGGTCTTTGACCGGGTGCCTGGAGGGCTAGGCTCGAACTACCTGTATCAACTGAAATCCGGAGACGAGGTTCCGCTCTCCGGCCCCTATGGGAACTTCGTCTTACCGATACCTCTGGATCGTGAACTGCTCTTCATCGCCCGCTATACCGGCCTGGTCCCGGTTCGTTGCCTGTTGAAGCAACTGGTCGCAGCCCACGCGATCACCTCCGTGCTCCTCATCGCGGTGGCTCCGTCGGAAGACGAGCTGTTATTTCATCAGGAATTGCTCACTATGGCCGTTCAATCCCCTTCGTTCCGCTACCTGCCCCTGGTCTCACCGGGCGGAGAAGCAGAAGCGGTGGAGCACACGGTGGCGATGTTGCGCCCCCTTGTGGAAGTACAACCGAAAGTCATCCCGATGATCAGCGGTACCAAGGAGTTTGTCCGGCCGCTACGTGCGGCATTGATGGGATACGGCTACGACCGGAAAGACGTGAAGACGGAAACCTTCGATTAGTGCCCTTCCTTGACGAGATTTTTGTTTACCGCTGGAATTTCCACTACGATGTCTTTCGTCCCGTTCGGCACACACTGGCAGCCGAGGCGGGACTGCAACGTCGTCATCGGCGCTTCATCCAGC
This sequence comes from Nitrospiraceae bacterium, assembly GCA_900299245.1. Lineage (GTDB taxonomy): Bacteria > Nitrospirota > Nitrospiria > Nitrospirales > Nitrospiraceae > Nitrospira_D. The sequence goes on from OMJA01000236.1 coordinate 26,766, forward strand.
TGATCGTATTCGTCGTCGGTTCCTTCACTACAGCTCTCCAACCCTTGCTTTACAATCACATGGCAGGTCGAACAGGCACAGACGCCGCCGCACACATGCTCCAGATCCACTCCGTTCGCCATCGCCACGTCCAGAATGCTCCCCGGCAGTCCGGTCGGACCATAGGGAATCTTTGCCGGATCAACGGCAACTTTGGTGACCGTGCCGTCCGGCTCCATATACGTGATCGTATAGGGAGCCCTCGGAAGCTCGTATTCCGTCTTTTCAATATAAGGGTTGGTGCCTCCCATGTGCTCGATCCTTTCTCCAGAAAATCTTAGATTCCGCTGTTGACAGCCTTAAAAGTTGCGTGGTATCTTTAGTCCGACCTTATTGATCGGAGATCATTATAGTCTCCGATCTCATTGATCGGCAATAGCCATGTTGAAGATTTCCAAAAAAGCCGACTACGCCCTCATGGCACTGCAGCACATTGCCTCGGTGCAATTCGGCGATCTCACGCCCGGTCGCGTGGTCAACACCAAAGAAATCGCGGAAGAATATAACATCCCTCTCGAACTCCTGGCGAAAGTTCTTCAGACGCTGGCCAAGAACGGCTTGATCGAAAGCCACAACGGACCCAAAGGCGGGTACCTCCTGGCCCGCAGCACGAGACAGATTACGATCGCACAGATTCTGGAAGGCATCGAAGGCCCCCTTGGCATCACGGATTGCTCCCATGAAAAAGAAGGCGAGCCCTGCCTCCAGCGGCAACACTGTAACATCCGAACCCCGCTGCTCAAGGTTCAAGACAGCATTTATCAGCTTCTCAGCAACATGACGCTGCAAGACATGATGGGTGGAACGCCCCTCATCACGATTCAGTCTCCCACGGCACAAGGAGTCGTACAATGAAGCTCCCCATTTTCCTGGATAATCATTCAACCTCTCCGATGGATCCCCGGGTGCTGGACGCTATGCTGCCCTACTTCATCGAGAAGTTCGGCAACGCCGCCAGCCGCAATCATGCCTTCGGCTGGGCCGCCGAAGAAGCGGTCGAAAACGCCAGGAAACAGATCGCCAAGCTGATCAAGGCCGATCCCAAAGAAATCGTCTTCACCAGCGGCGCCACCGAGTCAGACAATCTGGCCATCAAGGGTGTGCTGGAGATGTACAAGGAGAAAGGCGATCACATCATCACCTCCTCCACCGAGCACCGCGCCGTCATCGACACCGCCAAGGCCCTCGAAGCAAAGGGCAAGGCGACGGTGACCTATCTCCCGGTGGATAAATTCGGGATGGTGAATCCGGAAGATGTGCGGAAGGCGATTACGGACAAGACCGTCCTGATTTCCGTGATGCTGGCCAACAATGAAATCGGCACGATCAATCCGGTGAAGGACATCGGCAAGATCGCCAAGGAAAAGGGCGTTCTCTTCCATTGCGATGCGACGCAAGGGGTCGGCAAGATCCCCGTCGACGTGCAGGAGATGGGCATCGACCTGATGTCCTTCTCGGCCCATAAGATCTACGGCCCGAAAGGTGTCGGCGCCCTCTATGTCCGGAAGAAAAACCCCCGCGTGCGGATCGCGGCCCAAATGGACGGCGGCGGACACGAACGCGGCATGCGGTCCGGCACTCTGCCGGTGCCGCTGATCGTCGGATTCGGCAAGGCCTGTGAGCTGTGCGACCAGGAAATGGCCGCGGAATCCGTCCGCCTCGCGGCGATGCGCGACCGTCTGCAGGCCGGCATCATGAAAGAGATCGACGAGGCCTATCTCAACGGCCATCCGACCCAACGGTTGCCGCACAATCTGAATATCTCCTTCGCCTATGTCGAAGGCGAATCGCTCTTGATGGGCATGAAAGACATCGCACTGTCGTCCGGCTCCGCCTGTACCTCAGCAACGCTGGAACCGTCTTACGTCCTGCGGGCGCTGGGCGTCGGCGTGGAACTCGCCCACTCGTCCATCCGCTTCGGCCTGGGCCGTTTCAATACGGACGAAGAGATTGACTACACGATCAAGAAGGTTATTGAGATCGTGACAAAGTTGCGGGAGATGTCGCCGTTGTACGAAATGGCGAAAGAAGGGGTCGATTTGAAATCCGTTCAGTGGGCGGCCCACTGATCCAGCCCACTGACTCAGATAGTCACGAGGAGGACGCACCATGGCATACAGTGACAAAGTCGTTGATCACTTCAATAATCCCCGGAACATGGGGAGCTTCAAGAAAGACGAAGAAGGCGTGGGGACCGGAATGGTCGGCGCGCCCGAGTGCGGCGACGTCATGAAGCTGCAGATCAAGGTTCAGAACGATACGATCGTCGATGCCAAGTTCAAGACGTTCGGCTGCGGCTCCGCCATCGCCAGCTCCAGCCTGGCCACCGAATGGCTGAAGGGAAAAACCATCGAAGAGGCCCAGAAGATCAAGAACACCGACATCGTCCAGGAACTGAACCTGCCCCCGGTCAAGATTCACTGCTCGGTCCTGGCTGAGGATGCGATCAAAGCGGCGCTGGCCGACTATCAGAAGAAAGCCGACTCGAAGTAACGGCAGAAGGGAGCGCACTATGGACGCCACGAATACGGAAACCCAGACCCCGGTCATCACGCTCACGGACGCGGCTCTGAAGGAAATCAAGCGCCTGATCAATGTTCAAGGCATCGAAGAAGGCGGCCTCCGCCTCGGCGTCAAAGGCGGCGGATGCTCCGGTCTGAGCTACACCATCAACTTCGACGAGAAGATCGGCCAGTACGACCAGGTCTACGACTTCGACGGCGTGAAGATCATCGTGGATGCCAAGAGCGCGATCTACCTGCAGGGGACTCAACTCGATTACCACAAGGATCTGATGGGCGGAAATTTCAAGTTCGTGAACCCGAACGCCAATAAGACCTGCGGCTGCGGCGAATCGTTCTCGGCCTAAGTGAGCGCGAGCATGGATGGACACACGCATCAGCACGCCAGCGACCGGCGCGAGCTGCAAATGGCCCGCAGCATGTGCTGGCACTGCCAATCCGAAGTCTCGGGTGAATACTTCTGCGACCGCTGCGTGAAAGTGCAGCCGGTGTCGAAAGAACTGGATTACTTCACCTGCTTCGGCTTTCCCCGCCGCTTGTCCATCGACCAACAGCAGCTCGAATCCAAATTCTACGAATTAAGCCGCGCGTTTCACCCGGACTTTTATCAGAACAAAAGCGGGGAAGAGCAAACCATCAGCCTCGGCAACTCCGCCATGCTGAACACCGCCTATCGCACGTTGCGGGATCCGATTCAACGGGCCGAATATCTGCTCGACCTGGAAGCCGGCGCCGTGAAAGACATCCGGACGACGCCGCCCGCCGATTTGTTCGAAGAGATCCTGGAACTGCAGGACACGCTCGATGAGTTTCGCGCCAGCGACCGGACATCGGACGCCGCCGGCGCGCTTCGCACCCGGCTGCAATCCGAACGCGCCACGCTGGAGCAGCGGCAGCGGGACATGGAAACGCAGATACAGCGTCTCTTCGGCCGGTGGGACGCGCTGCAAGACCGCGGCGAAGCCACGGAACAGGCGCGCGCCGAACGCGACCGTATTCTGAAAGAGATGCGGGACATCCTATCCAACCGCACCTACGTCAAAAACATCGTCAACGACCTCATCGCGACTATCGCCTGATCACCACTATGGCACGCATCGTCGGCATCGATCTCGGCACCACGAATTCTCTTGTCGCCTACATGGACAAGGGCACCCCCCGTGTCATCGCAGGACGCCACGAACGGGCCATGGTCCCCTCCGTCGTCGCGCTGACCGACAACGGGCTGATCGTCGGCGATCCGGCCAAAGAGCACCTGACCAGAAATCCGGAACGCACGGTCTATTCGGTCAAACGCTTCATGGGCAAAAGTCTGGCCGACGTCCAGGACGAACTGGCCTACTTCCCCTACACGCTGACTGAAAAAGGCGGGGTCATCCGGATCAAGCTCGGCGAGAAGACCTATTCGCCGCCGCAAATCTCCGCCATGATCCTGAAAGAGCTGAAGCTACGGGCGGAAGCCTTTCTCGGGGAAAGCATCACCAAAGCCGTCATTACCGTCCCCGCCTATTTCAACGACAGTCAGCGGCAGGCGACCAAAGACGCCGGCATGATCGCCGGGCTCGAAGTCCTGCGCATCATCAACGAACCGACCGCCGCCTCGCTGGCCTACGGGCTGCAGGAAAAAACCCAGGGCACGATCGCGGTCTACGACCTGGGCGGGGGCACATTCGACATCTCGATTCTCAAGCTCAAGAACGGCATCTTCGAAGTCCTTGCCACCAACGGCGACACCCATTTGGGCGGCGACGACTTCGACCATGTCATTGCCGACCTGTTGCTCGGCGATATCCACGCGCAGTACGGCCTTGATCTCAGCGCTTATCCCGACCACATGCAAGGGCTCCGGCTCGAAGCCGAGCGGGCGAAGATACGCCTGTCCGAAGCACTCACGACCACAGCCACGCTCGAACTGCCGGACGGTAAGGGCCGGTTCACGCGCGAATTGACCCGCGAGCATCTGGAGTCACTCTGCAATCCCCTGGTCGAACGCACGCTCGGACCCTGCCGGCTCGCGCTCAAGGACGCGGGGCTGACACCAAACGACATTGATGAAGTTGTGCTCGTCGGCGGCTCGACCCGCATGCCGCTGGTCCGCCAGCGAGTCCACGCCCTGTTCGGCAAGCAACCCCATTGCGAACTCAACCCGGACGAAGTCGTGGCGCTCGGCGCCGCGGTGCAGGCCGACATCCTGAGTGGCGGCACGACCGACATGCTGCTTCTCGACGTCACGCCCCTCTCGCTGGGCATCGAAACGATGGGCGGGGTCATGAGCAGCCTGATCCGCCGCAACACCACGATTCCCGCCAGCGCCAAGGAGATGTTCACCACCTATGTGGACGGTCAAACCGGCGTGGATATCCATATTCTTCAGGGCGAACGGGAACTGGCGAAAGACAATCGCAGCCTGGCCCGTTTCCGGCTGAAAGTCCCGCCGCTTCCGGCCGGAGTGCCGCGCATTGAAGTGACTTTCCTGATCGATGCCAACGGCATTCTGAATGTGATGGCTAAAGACATGCGGACCGGCGACACCCAGTCGATCGAGGTCAAACCCTCTTACGGGTTGTCGGATCAAGAAGTGGAGCGGATGATCGAGGATTCGTTCAAATTCGCGGCGGACGATGTCAGCACGCGGAAGTTGATCGAAGCCCGGCTCGACGCCGGAGCGCTGATCACCACAACGGAAAAATCGGTGGCCGACGGCGGGCATCTGGTCTCGCCGGAAGACGTCGCCGCCATCCGTAGCGCCCTCTCGGCACTGACCACAGCCAAAGACGGCAACGATCCCCGCGCAATCCGTGCCCGGATGGCCGATCTCGAACAGGCCGCAAAAAGCCTGACCGTGGCCATGCTGGACGACTCCCTCAAGCGAGGGCTGCAGGGGAAAAAGGTCTCCGAGGTGACGTAACTTCTGAAACGAGGACGAGCTATGGATTTAAAGTGGCAGAACACAGAAGACATTGCGATTCGTCTGGTCGAGGAACACCCCGAAACGGATCCGCTGACTATCCGCTTCACCGATATGCACACCTGGATCGTTGCCCTGCCGGATTTTAAGGATGATCCCAAGAAGTCGAACGAGAAAATCCTCGAAGCGATTCAGATGGCCTGGCACGAGGAATACCAGGACTCGAAGGCCTAGTACCTTTACGGCGATGTGACGCCCTCCCCGACAGGCCCTCCCTCGGGAATCTGATCCAACTTATAGAAATCAGTCGGACCGAGACGGCGCGCAGCCGGTTGCGTCGGTTCGCTTCCTTTGGCGAACAGCTCGACCGCGCCTTTCTCCGCATCCCCTTCCTGCTCCGACTCCAGCAGCCCGGTCGCGGGATCAACCTTCACATAGGTGATGCCTTCCGGAATTTCGAATGGAACGACCGGCAGCTGCAACAACGCGTCCTTCATGAACTGAATCCAGATCGGCAGGGCCGAACGGGCGCCGGTCTCGCTCTCGCCCAACGGACGGCGATCGTCAAATCCGACATACACACCCGTCACCAGGTTCGGCGTCCCGCCGATAAACCAGGCATTGATATACTCGTTCGTCGTGCCGGTCTTTCCGGCGATCGGCCGGTCGATCACTTTCGCGGCCTGCCCCGTCCCTTTCTGAATCACATCTTCCATCATGTTGGTGATCAGATAGGCTGTCTCCTTCGAGATGATCTCGTGCGGCTGATCCTCCATGACTTCAAGCGTCTTACCGGAACTATCCTTGGCCACCTTGATCGCAAACGGCTCGGCTCTCGTTCCCTTGTTGAGAAAGACCCCGTACACCGAGGTTAACTCCAGCAGGCCGATTGAGGACGATCCCAGTCCCAGCGACAAATCCGCCGGAAGCGGACTCGTGACCCCCACGGTGCGCGCGAATTCGATGACATTCTTAATCCCCACCTTGTCCAGCAATCGCACCGTCGCGAGGTTGTGGGAATGGGCCAAGGCCTCCCGCAGCGTCACCATGCCGTGAAATTTTCTTCCGTAGTTTTCGGGCTTCCAGATCTTGTCGTCGGCTTCCTGCTCATACACCACCGGCGCATCGAGGATTTGCGTCGAAGGGCTCATCCCCTGCGCCATCGCCGTCGCGTAGATGACGGGCTTGAACGCCGATCCCGGCTGGCGATGGGCCTGCACCGCCCGGTTATACTCGCTGCGGGCGAAATCATACCCCCCGACCATCGCTCGAATCGCACCGGTCCGCGGATCGACCGCCACCAAGCCGCCTTCGACGATCGGGGTCTGCTCCAGCGCCAGTTGTATGCCGTCCTTCGCGAGCTTCTTGATGCTGACTTCGATCACATCGCCCGGTTTCAGCGTTTTCTTGACGTCGGGCGTCACCACCGCATCCTGCGTCGGATCCGTCCCCTTGAGAACGCGTTTGGCCCAGGCCATGTCATCAAACATGAGCTTCGCCGTCTGATCCCCAAGCTGGACCACATAGTGATCTTTCGCCGGCTTCAGCACGATGCCGTCGAAAAAATCTCCCGCCTTGAGGGGCTGATCGGACAACGGCACCCCGGGGATCTGCACCGTGGCCAGATCGACGGTCTTCTTCGGCCCGCGCCACCCCTGCCGCTTATCGAGTTCGCGCACGCCGGCCAGAAAGGCGCCCTCGGCCGCTTTCTGCATTTCCAGATTCAGCGTGGTGTAGATCTGCAGCCCGCCCTTGTACACCATCGTTTCGCCGTACTTCGCCACCAGCTGCTGGCGCACATGCTCCACGAAATAGGGCGCCACATGCTCACTGCCGGGCCGGCGGAACTTCAATTCTTCGGCGATCGCGGCATCGCGCTCGGCGGCAGAAATGAATCCGGCCTCCTCCATGCGCGACAACACATGTTCCTGGCGCTTCTTCGCACGCTCATAGTTCGTAAACGGGGAAAACCGGCTCGGGGATTTCGGCAATCCGCCGAGAAACGCGGATTCGGCCAGGGTGAGTTTCCCGATCTCTTTGCCGAAATAGGACTGCGCCGCCGACGCCACCCCATAGGAGCCCTGCCCGAAGTAGATCTGATTCAAATACGTCTCGAGAATCTGCTCCTTCGTCGACACCGCTTCCATCTTGTAGGCCAGAATCAACTCGCGGAGCTTCCGGTCATAGGAGCGCTCGGCGGACAAAAAGAGCGACCGCGCCAGTTGCTGCGTGATCGTGCTGGCCCCTTCCACCTTCTTCCCGCCGTGGCGAATGTTGGTCCAGGCCGCGCGCAGAATCCCGATATAGTCCAGACCCGGATGCTCGAAGAACCGGACGTCCTCCGTCGCAATCACGGCCTGTGTCAACGTCTTGGGAATGTTCTCCAGAGGAGTCAGCGTCCGCCGCTCGATAAAGAACTGGCCGATCGGCTGCCGGTCGTCCGCATAGACGGTCGTGACCAAACTCGGTTGATAGCCCTGCAGCAGATCCAACGGCGGAAGATCCTGGGCCAGATGCCAGATGACGCCGGCAACCGCGGTCACGCCCACGATCCCGAGCGCACCCAGCGTCAGCAGCGTGATCTGCCACCAGCGCCACCGCCGGCGCGGCTGTTCCTGAATCTCTACAAAGCGATCATCGCCGGGCATCCGAATACGACTCCTGATGTGGATGAGGGTCTGCGAGGATGGTGAAATTACCTTACAATGCGTCCCCCGAAAACTCAAGCAGACCGGCCAATCGTGCGCTGTCTTCGCCGGTACGCGCAGGTTACGGCGGAGAGAAATTTCCTTCTGCAACGCGGGTTATCGCAATGCACCCATCCTGACCAGACGCTCCGGGATGATGACGCAGGCCGCCCCCGCCTGACCGGTGCGGCTCGAACCTCTCCAGGACAGAGACACGAAACTGCCGCGCTCCAGATCATGCCTCATCGCTCGGTCGTCACTCCCGGTCAACAGGATTCGACAGCCAGACCCCTGCGGGCACCCACCTCTCCGCTCCTTGAGAAATCCGGTGAAGATGCTCGGCGCCTGCCGCCTTCGTCCCGGGATAGCCCCACCTCTGTGAGGAGTTCGAGTGCGCCCGCTTTCGGACTTGTGTACGACGAATAACTTCGGCTATACTGCGCGATTGCGCCTCATTGTCGAGGCGTCTTTTTTTTGACCGCGAGAGCAAACTACCATGACACAGTCACGCGCCCCCCACGACCGCCGGAACGATATCCGGAACATCGCCATCATCGCCCACGTCGACCACGGCAAAACTAC
>OMJA01000237.1 GCA_900299245.1 Nitrospiraceae bacterium
AGACAGAACGGGGTCGGCCGGATCAGAAAACTGGCGAACAGCAGGGCCATCGCCGTCAAGGTTTTCTCACCGCCGGACAGCATCGTGATGCTCTTCAACCGTTTCCCCGGAGGCTGCGCGACGATGTCTACGCCCGGCTCTTGATTGCCGGCGCTCTCCCCGTTTTCACCGGCCGGCTCATCGACCAGCAGCAGCTCCGCCCGCCCGCCGGGGAAAAACTGGCTGAAGACTTCGGTAAATTTCTGCTGCAATTCGGCGAAGGTCGTGACGAACATATCCTTCGTGGTCTTATTGATCCGCTGAATAATTTCCTTGAGCGAGCTGATCGACGTCGCAAGATCCTGCTCCTGCGTGGTCAGAAACGTATAGCGCTGCTCAAGCTCCTGATGCTCGCTGATCGCCGCCAAATTGATGGGCCCCATCCGGTCAAGCCGCTCCCGCAGCTTCTGGAGCTGTTCCTTCAATTCAGCGTGCGGCACCTGCGCCAGGGGATTGGCAATGGTCCGCGCTTCACTGTCGCTGCCGGCTTCGGCGGCAGGCCCGGAACCCGGCGCCGCACCATCCGCCAGCGCGACCGGATCCAGCTGATACGTTCCCGACAAGGTGCTCTCGACGGCGCTCAATTGCGTGCGCAGTTCAGCCCTCCGAACCTCCGCCGCCATCCGCGCGTCCCGCACAGACGACATCTCGCGGCGCACGTCCTCCAAACCGGCCTCCAGGGACTGTCCGACTGCCATTTCCTGGGCCTGTTGTTCCTGCGCTGCAATCAGCTGCGCCTTGATCTGCGCCGCCGCCTCGCCGAATTCCTGGCACAACGCCTCCTGACGGATGCGCTCTTCGCGGCTGTGCTGAATGTCCCGCCCCAACCCCTCCAGGTGACTCTGCAACGCCTGCCGGCGCTGCTCGCTTTCCACCTGTTGCTGTCTGATGCGAAGGCGATTCGCCTGCTCATGACCTTGTTTGGCGCGCAGCCCTTCGGACAGCAGCCGCGCTTCAGTCACCCGCTCTTGAAACAGCCGGCCTTCCAGATCGATCGCCGTCAGCCGTTCCCGCACGCGGCCCAGGCTCGCTTCCTGTCCGGTCTTCTCGCTGATCCGTTGCTCCAACTGAGCCTGCGCCGAACGCGCTTCCTGCTCAAACCGCTGCCGATCCACCATCCCTTTTTGTATCTCAGCGGCAATCCCGCCGAGGCGGACGTCCAGATCAGCCATAAACTGGCGGAGATTTTCTTCGTCCTTCCGTAAGGACAGATCCTGCATTTCCGTGTCGCGCAACGACTCGGCCAACTGTCGACTCTGCAGACTCAGGCCTTGTCCCCGATCCTGCAAGCCAAGGCGCCGTTGTTTGTCGGATTCGAGCGCCGCGGTCAGTTCATCGCGTTTCGTCTCCAGACCAACCACTTCACGCCGGCGCTCCAGCAGCCCCTGCCCTGCATGGGCATGTCCGCCGCTGATGACGCCGGATGCGGCCATGACTTCACCGGCCAAGGTCACCAGCACCGGTCCATCGGCCCCCGTCCACAGCCGGCGCTCCCACAGCCGCACCGCATGGTCCAGCGACTCCACGATCACGATGCGATCGAACAGACAGTCCTTCGCCGCCGTGCGGGCGTCATCCGCACGGATCAAATCGACCGCCCTGCCTACGACCCCAGCCTGATCCGCAAGTGCGTTCCACCAGGCACGGGCATCGGATCCTGATCGTTCCCATCGCGGCTCTTGCGGGATAAACGTTCCGCGGCCGAGTTCTTTTTCTCGGAGAAAGTTGATCGCGCGTTGCGCCACGGCCGGCTCATCGACAAACCACCCGTGCACGCGCTCTCCCAGAACCGCTTCCACGGCCCGGTCCATGCCGGGAGGAATCACGAGCCATTCGGCAATCGCATCGCGAACCCCCTCACAGGATTTGAGCGCCGTGCTTTCATCCTGGCCTTCCCGCCCGTACCCCATTTCTTCACGCACCACGCCCTGCAGCGCCTGCAGCCGGGAATCGACCGCAGCCAATTCCTCCGATCGTTGCAGGATCAGCCGGTCGAGTTCCTGCTGCTCAGCCGCAACCTGCGCCGCCTCGGCCTGGACGTCCTCTTGCTGAGCGCGAATAGTGGCAACCAGTCGCCCCGCCTCGCCGTACTCGTGCCGCAGAGCTTCATGCCGGGTCAGCGCCGTCGACCGGTGCGCCTCCAACTCCTCTTGTTCAGCCGCCAGCCGGGTTCCCCGCTCAGCGACTTCGCCCATCCGGGCAATCAGTTGCGTCACACTCTGCTCGGTATTTGCCACCAGAACCGCCAGCTGCATGATATCCAGACGCCCGCGTTCTTCCTCCGCGACCGCAGCGGCCCGCTGATGCAGCAGACGCTCCATATCCTGATCGAGTTCCGCAAACGCCTGCTCGCGGGAAAGCAACTCTTCTTCCAGCGACACGAGCGACGCTTCGATGGCCTCCAGGGAATGCGCCAGCTCCTCCTGGGCATGCGCCAACCCTTCCAGCTCATGCGACTCCTGCTGCTGCTGCTGCTCGAACAACTGGCTCCGGTTCCGCTCGACCTCGGCCGCCGTCAACGCCTGGGCCTGCTGATGTTCGATTCGCCCGAGTTCCTCGCGGATCTTGCCGGTGGACTCGCCGATCTCGATCGCCCGCAACCGGGACTGCTCCAGATCCGTGACGAACCGCGCCTGGCCTGCGGCTTTTTCGGATTCTTGCTGATCGAGGGTCAGCACCTCCGCTTCGACCTCCTTCAAGCCGGCCCGCAACGCGACGAATTCCCTGGTCAACAACTCGATCTCGACGGAACGGGCTTCCTGCTGCAACGTCTGATAGGTGCGCGCCTGGCGCGCCTGCCGTTCAAGCGAATTGAGCTGCTTTTTGACTTCCGCGATGATGTCACGCACCCGCAGGATATTTTGCTGGGTGGCGTCGAGCTTCCGCAGAGCTTCGGCCTTTTGCTTTTTATACCGGACGATCCCGGCCGTCTCTTCGATCAATTCGCGTCGATCTTGCGGAGAGGCGTTCAAAATCTGATCGATCTGCCCCTGTGCAATGACCGTGTGCCCCTTGCTGCCGGCACGCGTGTCCATGAGCAGCGTCCGGATATCTTTGAGGCGGCAAGCCGTCTTGTTGATGAGATATTCACTGTCGCCGTTCCGGTAGAGCCGCCGCGTGATCATGAGCTCCTGGAACTCGGTCAATTCGCTCGGCAACCCCGATCCGCCTTCCTGCGGCAACACCGCGCGGTCGAGCCCGCCGATGATGAGCGAAACCTCCGCCATACCGAGCGGCTTGCGCAATTCGGTGCCGTTGAAGATCACGTCTTCCATTTTCTCGCTACGCAACGTCTTGGTGCTCTGCTCGCCCAGCACCCACAGAATGGCGTCCACCACGTTGCTCTTGCCGCTGCCGTTGGGGCCGACGATGGCCGTCACGCCCTGTGGAAACTCGATTCTCGATTCGGCAAACGACTTGAACCCCAGCATATCGAGTGATTTCAAATACATCGATGTACCCTCAGTTGAGCAGGCGGATTGGCTGAGCGGAAAACAGCTCGGCCCTTGTAACACAGGGCTATCAGGAAATCAAAATAAAATACCGCAGGTAGTAGGGGGCCGTTCGGCCCCCTACTAGATATATGGATTAATCTGAAACCTGGGATTATCTGGCGACGCCGGCCGCGGACTTACTGGCCGATTCGATTTGCACGAGCTCTTTGGGCAGGAGAAATTCGACATCTTCCTCAATGACGGTCAACTCTTCCACCTCGGACGGGCCGGAGCTCCTGAGAAACGCGACCACTTCGGTCACAAGCACCTCGGGGGCCGACGCACCGGCAGCAATGCCGACCGCCTTCGCGGCTTTCAACCAGTCCGGATTGATATCACTGGCCGAATCGATCAAATAGGAGGGGATGCCGCATTGCTCGCCCAACTCGCGCAGGCGGTTGGAATTTGAACTGTTCGGCGACCCGATGACCAGGATCACATCCACCAGCCGGGACAATTCCTTCACCGCATTCTGCCGGTTTTGCGTGGCATAGCAGATGTCTTCCTGGTGCGGACCTTTGATGTTCGGGAAGCGCCGATTAAGCGCGGCGACAATATCCCGGCACTCATCCACGCTGAGCGTCGTCTGCGTCACATACGAGAGGTTTCGCGTATTATCGACGTGCAGCTTCTCGACATCTTCGACCGACGAGACCAGGTGGAACTTGTCGGGAATCTGCCCCAGCGTCCCAATGACCTCGGGATGCCCGGCATGGCCGATCAGAATCAGCTCATAACCCTGGGTGTATTCCCGATTCACTTCATTGTGAACCTTGATGACCAACGGACAGGTGGCATCGATGACATGCAACCGGCGCTGGTTCGCCTCGGCCCACACCGACTTGGCCACGCCATGCGCACTGAAAATCACCACCGAACCCTCCGGCACTTCACTCAACTCTTCCACAAACACGGCGCCTTTCTGGCGAAGCGAATTCACCACATGGCGGCTGTGGACAATTTCATGGCGGACATAAATGGGAGCGCCGTACTTCTTGAGCGACAGATCCACGATATCGATCGCCCGATCGACCCCGGCGCAAAATCCCCGCGGATTGGCAAGGTATATCTTCATAACGACTCAGGCTCCTTGGATGGTTGACGGGACACGGCCGACTCCGTCCGGCTCACCGCACGCATTTCACCTTACGTCAGATCGTCCGATGCCGTCAACAGATTTACCCTGCCGACCCGAGCGCTTCGGAGCCGCCGCCTCGCTTGACAGCGCCCCTCCTCCTCCGTAGGCTGGGCTCTCATACATGAGCAGTGCAGCGGCCAAGAAAATCCTGATCGTCGAAGACGAGAAAGACATTCTTCAACTCGTCAAGCTCTACCTGGAAAAGGAAGGCTACCGGACCGTGACGGCCTCGACCGGATCGGAAGGGCTGGCCCAGGTTCGCACGGAAAAGCCCGATCTCCTCGTGCTCGACCTGATGCTCCCCGAAATCGACGGTCTTGAAATCTGCAAGCGCCTGCGGTCGGCTCCCGAGACGGCCATGCTGCCGATCATCATGCTCACCGCCAAGGCCGAAGAGTCGGACACGATCATCGGCCTCGAATTAGGCGCGGACGACTATGTGACCAAGCCCTTCAGTCCCAAAACGCTGGTCGCGCGGGTGAAGGCGTTGTTCCGCCGGCTTGAACGCAAACCGGAAGACGGGCCGGCCCGTTTCACGTACGGCCCGCTGATCCTGGATCTCGCCCGCCATGAAGTCACCGTGAAAGGGAACGAAGTTCCGCTCACCGCAAAAGAATTCGGCCTCCTGGAGCATCTGCTCCGACATCCCGGACGGGTGCTGACGCGGGACGTTCTGCTCAACGCCGTCTGGGGCTACGAGTACTACGGCACCACCCGGACCGTCGACGTGCACGTCCGGAGACTGAAACAGAAACTGCCGTTGCTGGACGAGGCTATTCTCTCGGTGAAGTCACTCGGCTACAAGCTCAAAGAAGCGGATGGCTCCGGATGAGACTGTCCATCCGCTGGAAGGTGGCGCTCGGCAGTCTCCTCGCGGTCACCTGCGGGCTCGCAATCGCCGGCCTGCTGGCGATGCAATCGCTCGAACAGCAAGAAATCGCCCAGCTGAACGACATGCTGGACGCCAGAAGCAATCTGGTGGAATACAGCCTCCGGTCGACGTTCCTGAATCCTCCAGCTCCCGATCAACAGACGCACCTGGGAATCATTGTCCGTCAATTGGGCGATAGAGCCCTGGCCCGCGTCACCGTCGTCACCGCCGACGGAACGGTCATTGCGGACAACGCCGTCGATGACGCCGGACTCTCCACCGTCGACAACCATCTCTCACGACCGGAGATCCAGCAGGCCCTCGCGACAGGCGTGGGACGGGATATTCGCGCCAGCCAGACGACCGGCGCCCGCACCATGTATCGCGCCCTCCGGACAGAGCTGCGCTATCAAGGCAAGACGGTGATCCTGCGCCTCGGCCTTCCGATGACGATGCTGGAACAGGAAACCGGCAAGCTCCAGCGCCATCTGGCCATCGCCATCGGAGCCGCCTTCCTGATAGCCCTCCTGCTCAGCCTGTGGATGGCCCGCAGCATTACCAAACCTCTGTCGGATATCGCCTCCGTCGCGCGCCGGCTTTCGGCAGGAGATGCGACGATCCGCATCCAGACGCACTCACATGACGAAGTCGGCCTGCTGGGCGAAACCCTGAATCATATGACCGACCAGCTCCGCACGAAGATCGACGAACTCTCGGAAGATCGCGCGCAGCTGCTCGCCATGCTGACCTCCATGGTCGAAGGCGTCATGGTCCTCGACTGCCGGGGGCGTATTCTCCAGATCAATCCGGCCCTCGAACGGATGTTTGATGTCAGCCGCACGGAGATCCGCGGGCAGATCAGTACGGAGGTGCTGGCCCACCCTGAATTGAACAGCCTGATCACCACCATCCTCACGAATCGGGCCGGCCAGGAAGCCGAGATCGTGCTCATGCCCGGAGGCCGCTGTCTGCATATCGAAACCTCGGTGGCCGGGTGCGAGCGGGAAAACGAAGCCTGCGCCGTGCTGGTCTTTCACGACATCACCGAACTACGCCGCCTCGAAAAAATCCGGAAAGACTTCGTCGCCAACGTGTCGCATGAATTGCGCACCCCGCTGACGTCGATCAAGGGCTATGTCGAAGCGCTCTTGGACGGAGGGAAAGACGATCCGGACACGGCCGTCAATTTTCTCACCATCATTCTGAAGCAGAGCGACCGGCTCAACCTGATTCTGGAAGATCTGCTGGAATTGTCAAAAATTGAATCGGGACGAGTCTCCTTCAAAGAAGATCCGCTGGATCTCCGCAGCCTGATCGAACGGACGCTCTCGATGATCAAACCCCTGGCCGACAAAAAAAGGCATCAGCTCGTCTCCCGCATCGACGACCGGCTCCCGCCGATCGCCGGGGACGAAGGCCGGCTCGGGCAGGTCCTGACCAACCTTCTCGACAACGCCGTGAAGTACACGCCCGAGCAGGGGACGATCACGGTCGCGGCCAGAAGCCTGCCGGACCAGACGGTGGAGTTCACCGTGACCGATACGGGGCTCGGCATTCCGGAGCAGGACCGCCCGCGGGTCTTCGAACGCTTCTACCGGGTGGACAAAGCCCGCTCACGCGAACTGGGAGGAACCGGGCTCGGCCTGGCCATCGTGAAACATATCGTGGAAGGGCATGGCGGGCAGGTGTGGGTTGAGGCGCATCCGCCGCAGGGCAGCCGCTTTGTCGTCCGCCTGCCGGTCACCCGCCAGACACGAAGCTTGACTCACACAAAGGACGACAAAATCAGATAGACGAGCGCGCCCAAGGCTCCCGCCCCCGGCATGGTAAAGACCCAGGCGGAGAGAATCTTCGTCGTCACCCCCCACCGCACCGCCGAGAGACGTTTGGTCGCGCCGACCCCGAGTATCGAGGACGTGATCGTGTGGGTCGTGCTCACGGGCAGACCGAAATGCGCCGTGAACAGGAGGACGCTCGCTGCGCCGGTTTCTGCGGCAAAGCCATGCACCGGATCCAGCTTGACGATCCGCATCCCGAGCGTGCGCATAATCCGCCGCCCCCCGGCCATTGTGCCCGCGCCCATCGCCAGCGCACAGGACACCACGACCCACGTCGGCACTTCGGACGAGGTCAGCTGGCCGGACGCCACCAGCGCCAGCGTAATAATCCCCATGGCCTTTTGCGCGTCATTGGACCCGTGGCTGAACGCCATAAAACTCGCCGACAACAACTGCAGCCGGCTGAAGACTTTCTGCGCCACGCCCCGCTGCACCTTGAAGAAGGACCAGCTGACGGCCACCATAATCAGGAGCCCCATCAGAAAACCGAAAAGCGGAGAGAAAATCATCGCCTCAAGAATCGCCCGCAGCCCCTTGAACTGCACCACAGACCACCCGCCGTGCGCCACGGCG
>OMJA01000238.1 GCA_900299245.1 Nitrospiraceae bacterium
CGGGTGCAATCCTCAAGGTCTCTGTCAGGCCTTGGGGATTTTTTGTTTGCACACATACGGCAGGCATATTGTCGCGGCGGGTCTTGTCGGGGGCGCCTTGCTCGCATGCGCGCCGAGCACGTGGGCTTGTGTTGATCAGGAGTGTTCAGAGATGAAGCGACGACAACAGGGCATTCTGACCGGAATGCCGTTCATGGCTCACGTGTCGTCGCGGGCGTTTGTCGATGATGCCGGGCGCAGGGTGTATTTGGCCAAAGCTCCCAGCCGGATTATTTCGCTGGCGCCCAGCGTGACGGAAATGCTGTTTGCCATCGGGGCAGGGACACAGGTGGTCGGGGTGACCCAGTTTTGCGACTTTCCTGCCGAGGCGAAGCAAAAAACAAAGGTCGGGTACACCAATCCAAATCTCGAATCACTTGTTGCGCTTGACCCTGACTTGATTGTGGCACCACAGGAGTTTCTCAAGCCCGACCTGATCGGCAAACTGGAACAGCTGAAGATTCCCGTGTTCATTCTGGCCGACAGGACAGTCGAAGACGTGTTTGCGCATATTCAGACATTAGGACGGATGTTGGATCGTTCGACTGAAGCGACCGCGTTGGGAATGGATTTGCGGCAGCACATCGCCCGCATCAAGGCGCGTACGCAGAGTGCCGTGCCGGTGCGAGTGTTGTATGTACTGAACAGCGAGCCGCTGATCACGGTAGGGCCGGGAAGTTTCATCGATCAACTCATTGGTCTGGCCGGCGGAGTGAATGTCGCGGCAAAGAGCGTCACGGCCTATCCTCGACTGAGTATGGAAGTGGTCCTGCAGGAAAATCCGGATATTCTGATTTTTCCGACCGGAGAGGCCGAAGGAATTTCTGAGAGCGAACAGCAGGCCTGGCGGAAATGGTCGACATTGGCGGCAGTGAAGCAGAACAACCTTCGGCAAATTCCCGCCGATCTGCTGAATCGTCCAGGACCCAGGATCGGCAAAGCCCTGGAGTTATTGGCCGATCTGTTGCATCCCGCTACAAATGCATTGCCGCGTGAGGGGCGGTAGCTCAATGGCGAATGTTCAGGCGACACCGTCCTCTCTTCCTGCATCGAGCGCCGCGTTGACCGGCGCGGTGTCGGTACAGGCCTCGCAGGGGGTGAGGGCGGAGTGGCATCGAACGGGAGCCATGCTCACGTATCGGCGGTGGAGCGCGGTAATGATCGGGCTTCTGCTGGCCAGTGCCGCAGTGGTCGTGCTCTGTAGCCAATTCGGTGCGGTTCCTGTCCGGCTCGCGGATATTTGGGCGGCATTGCAGGCTGTGCTGACCACGGGATCTTCGGAAGTGTCCTCGCTCGGGACCGCCGGTGTAATTTTTCTTCAAGTCAGGCTTCCCCGCGTCCTGATGGGGTTTCTCGTTGGAAGCGCCCTGGCTTCAGTGGGGGTCACCCTCCAGGCGCTTTTGCGAAATCCGCTGGCAGATCCCTACGTGCTCGGCGTTTCCAGCGGTGCTGCCTTAGGCGCATCCCTGGCCATGTTGTTGGGCGTGGGCGCGACGGTGATGTTGTTCCCGCTTCTGCCTCTCTTCGGATTTGCCGGAGGTCTGTTCGCCTTGGTGTTGATCTATCGCCTGGCCCAGGCGCACGGACGGCTTCCGCTCCACAGTCTGCTGCTCGCCGGCGTGATTTTGAACGCGATTCTCACGGCGCTGATCATGTTTATTACGTCGATCATGGAGCCGAACCGGTCGGCGGGGCTGATGGCCTGGTTGATGGGGGCACTGACGGCGCCGGGATATCCGGCGCTGGCCGTCGTTGTGATCTACGTGGCCTGTGTGTCTGCGGTATTGATGCGCAATGCGCAGGTGTTGAACGTGCTCACGCAAGGCGAAGAAACGGCGCGATCTCTCGGCATCGATACGGAGCGCGTGAAGAAGCAACTCTACGTCCTGACGGCATTGGTGACCGGTGCGGTCGTGTCGGTAAGCGGTATGATCGGGTTTGTCGGGATGGTTGTTCCCCATGCCGTGCGGTTGACGGTCGGATCGGATCATCGGTTGTTGTTGCCGGCGTCCGCCTTGGTCGGGGGAATGTTTCTCGTGGTGTCGGATACGATTGCACGCACGGTCTTTGCGCCGGCTGAAATTCCCGTGGGAATCGTGACGGCTCTCGCCGGCGGTCCTTTCTTTCTGTATCTCCTGCTCTGGCGGAAAGACCGGATGACATGACGACATCTGCCGGGTCATGTGCTGCAGGGCCGTCCTGCTCGATTGGCGCCGCGATCGATGTCGCCGGTTTGTCCTTCCGTTATCGGTCGGATCAGCCGGGACGGGCCTGGACGCTCGACGAGGTATCGTTCGCTGTGTATTCGGGAGAAGTGCTGGGAATTGTCGGACCGAACGGATCGGGAAAGTCCTCGCTGTTGAAATTGCTGGCCGGTCTCTTGCGGCCGGACCGGGGCACCATTCAACTGGCCGGTCAATCCGTCGGGCGTCTTGAGCCACAGGTGTTGGCTCGAATGGTGGCGGTCGTGCCGCAGGAGTTTGTCCAGGTGTTTCCTTTTACCGTGGCCGAAACAGTCCTCATGGGACGGTTTCCGCATCAACGTACGGGTTGGTGGAATCTGGGGATGGCGGAGGAATCCGGAGACGATCTGCTCGTGGCGCATCGGGCCATGGTGGATACTGATGTCCTTGCGCTGGCCGATCGTTCACTGTCTGACCTCTCCGGAGGAGAACGTCAACGGGTGCTGATTGCGCGAGCGTTGGCCCAAGAACCTTCGATTCTTTTGCTCGATGAGCCGATGGCGTTTCTCGATATCAATCATCAGATCGATATCTGTGAACTGATCCGCCGGCTCAACAAAGAGCGCGCGCTGACGGTGGTACTGGTCTCGCACGATCTGAATGTCGCCAGCCAATTGTGCGATCGCCTTGTGATGTTGAAGGAAGGACGCGTGTGTCAGACCGGCACGCCCGCCGAAACAATCCGCGAAGATGTATTGAGCGCGGTGTATGGCTGCGACGTCGTAGTGGATGCGCATCCTCACACCGGGCTGCCCCGCGTGACGATACCGTCAGTGTCGGGACGTTTCTAATGATGTCTGGTGGCCATGTCCCCGGTCACCGGATCTTGCACGATGGGGGACGGTTTCATCGCGAGGATAGAGTGTTTTGAAGAAACGACGCGGGTGACGGGGAAGATGGTGCAAATCCATCACGGTGCCGCCACTGTAAGCGGGGAGTAGCTCTGCTGAATGCCACTGTGCGCTTCGGCGCATGGGAAGGCGCAGAGATACGACGATCCGCAAGTCAGGAGACCCAGTCCGCTGTCGAATCGACTGAACCCCTCGAGCGTAAGGGAGAGTCGTCATGCCGTTATTCAGTATCCGTTGGTTGTTGTGTGTCTGCATTCTTCCTGTTTGCTTGCCTGTTCCAGCCGTTCAGGCTCAAGATGTCGCCATGGCCGACCCGGCCGATATCGTCGAAACTCCTGAGGTGGTTGTCAGCGCCACGAAAACGCCGGTACCGGTCAGTCATGTCACGAGTGCGATTGAGGTGATCAAGGGAGAGGATCTCGAGCGCAAGCGTATCAAGACAGTCATCGATGCACTTCGGCTAGCGGAAGGTGTATTTGTTTCCTCCAGCGGAGGGCCCGGCACCGAAGCGACGGTCAAGATGCGCGGTGCCTACGCGCGTCATACACTGGTGCTGATCGACGGGGTCATCGTCAATAGTCCCACAACGGGCGCCTACGACTTTGCTAATTTGACAGCCGAGAATATCGACCGGATTGAGATCATTCGTGGTGCTCAGAGCATGCTCTATGGTTCCGATGCAATCGGTGGTGTCATCAACATCTTTACGAAGCGAGGGACAGAGAAGCGCACCGTCGGCGCCTATGTCGAGTACGGGTCATTCGCGACGGTTCGTGAAGGCGCAAATGTGTCAGGCGTGAAAGGCCCGTTCGATTTCTCGGCATCGGTGTCTCGATGGGATACGAGCGGATTTTCGGCCGTCAACTATCGGCGGGGGGGTACAAAGGGGGGTGGGTTTTATAACTGGCAGGCATCGACGAAGTTGGGAGTGTCGTTGCCGAAAGATGGGCGGTTGGAGTTCAATCTTCGCTGGTACAACTCCGATGTGAGCTTCGATGGCTTTGCGGATAGCGGAGCTCCGGCCGATGTATACGGTGCCAGACAGACGACACGCAATCTTATAATCAGCGGGAGCTACGAGCAACCCATTACCGCATGGTGGTCGCAAAAGCTGACTCTGGCGCAAGCGAACGAGCGCAACCTCGGGACGAGCGGCACGGTCGGACGCAACCTCAATACGGGCGCGAACATTCCCGGCAATCCCAATTCCTGTTTCCCTAATTTCGACGCCTGTTTTACGCCGTTCGCGATCGATCTTGAGATTCTCAATCGTCGATTGGAATGGCAGCACAATGTGCAGGTCGGGAAACCGCTGCTCCTGACGGCGGGATATCAGTATAGGGAAGAGCAGGGTGATGCGGTGGGATTTTTTGGAAGTGCCAATCCGAATCGTCGCATCGCGTCCCACGCCGGGTTCGGTCAGGCGCAGATCAATATCGAGGATCGCTTGTTGCTCACCGGAGGCGTGCGCCAGGACAATTACAATGTATTCGGCGATGCGACGACCTATCGGGTCACGGGCGGGTTTCTCGTTCCGGAAACCGGCACCAAGCTTCGTGCTAGTTACGGGACGGGGTTTAAGGCGCCATCGCTTAACGATCTCTTTTTTCAGGGGTTTGGCAATCCGAACCTGCAGCCGGAAAAGAGTAAGAGTGCGGATGTGGGCGTCGATCAACGGTTCCTTGATGGGAAGTTGAAGGTGAGCGCTGGTTATTTTTGGAATCGCTTCGACAATTTGATTGCCTTTCTCTCAGTCCCCAGTCTGTCCTGTCCTGCGGCCTCCTTCGGGTTCTGTCCGATAAACATAGCCTCCGCCCGAGCGCAGGGTGTGGAAACCAGCATGAGCTATCAGATCCTCCAGCAACTTGAGGTGCACGCTCAGTACACTATGACGGTGACGAGGGCGTATGCGGTGCCCGGGCAGACTGGAAATACTCGGTTGCCACGATGGCCGATGGATCAAGCGACGGTAGGGATTGGCTATCAACCCATTGATGCGGCCCGGATCAACCTTGATTATCGGTTTGCCGGCGCTCGGTACAACGATACGGCCAATACTACGGCTCAGAAACAGGGATCGTTCGGAGTCGTGAACCTGTCCGGTAGTTATGATGTCACTAGACACTGGCAGGTGTTTGCCCGCGCGGAAAACTTATTCAATCAAAAGTACGAAGAGGTTCTGTATTTCGGGGCACCGATTCGGTCGGTGTTCGGTGGCGTCAAATTTACCTACTGATGAGCGGGAATGCATGCACTGTCCTCGACTCGTCATTGCCGGGACTGCAAGCGGTGTCGGTGAAACGACGGTGACATTGGCGATCCTGGCGGCCCTGCGACAGCGGGGCCGACGGGTACCGCCATTTGAGGTGGGCCAGGATTTTATTGATGCCGGCCACCATGCGGCAGCCACTGGCCGGACGTCTCGCAATTTGGAGGGCTGGATGCGTGGGGCGGACCTCAATCGGGCGATATTTGCAACGGCCGCCGCCGATGCGGATATCTCAATATGATCGACAGGATGATGAGGGTGTTCGATGGCGGTTCGCGGTGAGCAAAACGGGCAGCACAGCCGAATTGGCAAAACAATTGATGCGCCGGTGGTCCTCGTTCACCGTTGAACAACCGGATCTTGCCGGATGTTGCGATGCTGTATCTCGGGGGTGGGTATCCGGAACCCTATGACGAACAGTTGGCGGGAAAGGTTGCGATGAGGAAAGCCATTCGTGCCTTTGCTGAGCGGGGCAGGACGATCTATGCGGAATGCGGCGGGATGATGTACCTTACGCAAGCTATCCGTGATTGTGGCGGCTGCTTGCACAACATGGTCGGCTTGTTTCCTGCTGAAGCCGTCATGGAGAAGTCGGGTTTGGCGTTGGGCTATCGAACGGTGGAATTGTCGCAGACCTGCGTTCTTGGTGTTTCCGGTGTCGTCGCGCGGGGCACGAGTTCCATTGCTCTACGCTGGTTCCGCCTGGATCAAGTGCTGGCGCGCTATACCCATCTGCACTTCGCCGGTCAGCCGATGTTTGCGGCGGCGCTGGTGGATTCTGCCAAGCGGGCAGCCGGTCGCCTATCCGATTTCGGTAGAGGATAACGATAACGGGCACGACGAGGAAGCAACGGGTAGTGTTGCCAGGTCATGGAGAAAAGGATGTTTTCGTTGAAGCAGATCAAACAGCCGTTCCGTAAAATCATCGAGACGCAGCCCGGGGTGGAATGTTGAGAGGACCGGTTACTAAGACGTGTGAAGCCTGCGGGGTGGCGTTCTCCTGCGGCGGATACCAGTGCTGGTGCGGGAAGGTCGGCATTACCGAGCCGCAGATGGATTGGATCGCCGCCAGGTTTCAGGATTGCTTGTGCCCGGACTGTTTAGGGCGGGTTGGTCAGGGAACTCTTACCATGCCGCCTGCAGATTGCCGCAAATAAGGAGCGAGGACATGCGCATTACGAAGGTCTATACAAGAACAGGGGATGCGGGGAAAACGCGTCTCGCGGGTGGACAGCAGGTCTGGAAGGATAGTCTGCGGGTGGAGGCCTATGGAACTGTTGATGAACTGAACGCCTCCGTCGGCGTTGTCCGCGCCATGAATGCGGACATGCTCGATGAGTATTCAGCGGCCTCCATCCTTGAAGAGGAGCTCCGATGGGTGCAAAACAAGCTCTTCGATGTCGGGAGTATCTTGGCCACCGCACCGGGGCAGACGTTTAAGAATATGCCGCAGGTGACGGCGAAGGATGTGACGCGGTTAGAGAAATTGATTGATCGCTGTCAGAAAGACTTGGCGCCGCTCAAGGAATTTATCCTGCCCGGCGGAGGGAAGGTGTCCAGCTTTCTGCATCAAGCCAGGACGGTGTGCCGCCGGGCTGAGCGGCTCTGTGTCGCGCTGTCGAAAGTCGAGCCGGTTGATCCGGCGATTATCAAGTATGTGAATCGATTGAGCGACACGTTGTTTGTCTTGGCGCGTTGGGTGGCGAAGACACAGGGGGAGCCGGAATTCTTGTGGGAGCGGGATGTCGTTAAGAAAGCGGAATAAACGTCAGACGTCAACGGCGGCCGCGAGTCGGATCATCTTTGTGCTCGGTGGAGCGGCCTCCGGTAAGAGCGATGTCGCGCTCCGGCTTGCAGGGTCAACGGGCCCAAGAGCATTTGTCGCGACGGGGCAAGGTCTCGATGCAGAGATGGCGGCAAGGATTGCACGGCATCAGGCTACACGGACAGCGGATTGGGAGACGTCGGAAATTCCAGTCGAACTTGCGGCCTGGTTCTCTCGTGAAGGGGGTCGGTATCGGACGATCGTGCTGGATTGTGTGACGCTCTGGCTCAGTAATCTGATGGGTTCGGGGATGAAAGAGCCTGTGGTGCTCAAGCGAGTCGTCGGCTTACTGGAGTCGATGCGCAAGACGACGGCGACTATCGTGATCGTGAGCAACGAGCTGGGGTTGGGGCTTGTTCCGGCTGACCCGTCGGCGCGTGCGTTCCGGGATGTGGCTGGACGGGTGAATCAGCTGCTCGCCGCTGGCGCAGACGAGGCGCATCTGGTCGTGAGTGGAATTCCACTTCGATTGAAATGAACAGGGGATTGGACATGTCCTTACAAGCGGTGTGCGAACAGATTCAAACGCCCGATTCCCGGGTGCTGGCACAAGCCCAGGCAAGACTGGATCGCCTCACCAAGCCTCAAGGCAGTCTGGGGCGGCTGGAGGAAATGGCCGCACGGTATGTGATGATAACCGGTGAG
Organism: Nitrospiraceae bacterium; assembly: GCA_900299245.1. GTDB lineage: Bacteria > Nitrospirota > Nitrospiria > Nitrospirales > Nitrospiraceae > Nitrospira_D. Next base: position 7,873 of record OMJA01000238.1, read on the forward strand.
TTGAAACCCTCTGTGCCACGTGGTGCGGTGTTTACTTTTGCGGCCGATCATGGGGTCACCAGGGAGGCAGTCAGTGCCTATCCCCGCGAAGTCACGCCGCAGATGGTCCTGAATTTTCTGCGCGGCGGGGCGGGGGTGAATGTGTTGGCCCGGCATGCCGGAGTGGAGGTCAACGTCGTCGATATCGGTGTTGACTACGACTTCGGAAACGAACCGGGACTGATCAGGAAAAAAGTGATGCGGGGGACAGGGAACTTGATGGTTGAATCGGCCATGACGCGTGCGCAAGCGGAACAGGCACTCATGGTTGGTGTGGATTTGTCTACGCAGGCCGTTCGCGACGGGATTGGACTGATCGGGACCGGTGAGATGGGGATCGGCAACACGACCTCGAGTGCCGCGATCACCGCGGTGATGACCGGACGATCAGTCGCGGAGGTGACCGGGCGTGGGACCGGCATCGATGATGCGGGGCATGCGCGGAAGATGGCCGTGATCCAGCGGGCACTGGATCTCCATCGACCAAATCGAACGGACGCCCTTGGTGTGCTGGCCACTGTCGGCGGACTGGAAATTGCCGGTCTTGCCGGATTGATGCTTGGGGCTGCCGCCGCTCAGGTGCCGGTCGTGCTGGACGGCTTCATTGCCGGAGCGGCGGCCTTGGCCGCCGTCGGGCTCCAGCCGCGATGCCGTGACTATCTGATTGCGTCGCACCAATCGGTGGAGCGTGGCCACCAGGTGATTCTGGACCATCTGGCGTTGAAACCACTGCTTGATCTGGATCTGCGTCTTGGTGAAGGGACCGGAGCCTGTCTGGGGATGAGTCTTGTGTGTGCTTCCATTAAGATTTACACAGAGATGGCGACATTCGGCGAAGCCGGAGTCTCGGAGAAAGCCTAAGAGCCATGGGAACGCTCGCTCGCCCATTCGTATTTGCGTGGCATTTTTTGACCGGCGTTCCCTTGAGCCGAGGATTGCACGAACCGACGGCCGTCGAGTTAGCGTCATCGATGGCGTGGTATCCCATTGTGGGTATGCTGATCGGTGGTGGACTGGTGCTTGCCGACACGGGGTTGTCGAAGGTGTTTGAGCCGTCTGTCGTGAACGTTCTGCTGATCGTCCTGGCGGTGCTGTTGACGCGCGGGTTGCATCAGGATGGCCTCGCCGACACGTTGGATGGATTGGCAGGAGGGAAAACACCCGCTGCACGACTGCCCATCATGCGCGATCCACGTATCGGGGCTATCGGCGCGACAGGACTCTTCCTTTCGTTGTTTCTGCGGTATGCCGGACTGATGGCGTTGCCGCAGGCGTTGAGAGTTCCCGCGCTGCTCTGCATGCCGGCAATCGGGCGCTGGGCGATGGTGACCGTGGCCTGGATGTCTCCCTATGCCCGGTCGGAAGGCGGATTAGCGGCTTCATTCCTGCCGCATCTGTCCTGGGTGCATCTTGTGGCCGCGACAGGAGGGCTTGCCGCAGGGTTGGTCTGGGGATTCGGGATCTTGAGTACGTTGGTGATTGTGTTGACAGGTTCTATGGTGGTGGTGGCAGTCTGGGCGGGTTGTCGTCTGTGGTTCGGCGGGATTACGGGAGATACGCTTGGAGCCACGAATGAAGTTTCCGAGATCCTCTTTCTTCTCCTGGCTCCATTGCTTCTCAGGTTGTCATGACGGGAAGCGAACTCCTCCTCGCATCCGGACTCGATGCTCTGATCGGGGATCCTCGTTGGATGCCGCACCCCGTTCGCGGGATGGGACGTCTGATTGCCTGGTGTGACGATCGTGTCAGGGGGCTCTGCCGGGGAGCGGTGGGACTCCGCATTGCAGGATTCTGTCTGGCTGTGGGATTACCCTCGTTGGTCTATGTTGTCGGGTACGCTGCGATCAACGTTGCGGAGGGCCTTGCCGGTTGGTTCGGCTCGGCGTTGTCCATTATTCTGGCAGCAACGACACTTGCCGGGCGGGACTTGTGGGACCATGTGCGGGTGGTGAATGAGCAGCTACTACAGCACCAGCTCCCGAGCGCCCGGCGGGCAGTGGCGATGATTGTCGGGCGGGACACCGGACAACTTTCGGAGTCGGGCGTAGTGAGAGCAACGGTTGAAACGGTAGCGGAGAGTACCGCCGATGGCGTGATTGCTCCGCTGTTCTATCTCGCGGTCGGCGGCGCCCCGCTGGCGCTTGCCTATAAGGCAGTCAATACGCTGGATTCGATGGTCGGTCATCGGGATGAGCGGTATATCGACTTCGGATGGGCATCGGCCAGGCTTGACGATGTGATGAACTGGATCCCGGCTCGTCTGACCGCCATGTTGTTTGTCCTTGCGGCAGGTCCGGTCACAGGAACATCCCATCGGATGGTTAACGGATGGCACATGCTCTGGCGGGATGGCGGCAACCACCCCAGCCCGAATAGTGGACGGCCGGAAGCAGCAATGGCCGGCGTGCTCGGGGTGCAACTAGGCGGGCGCAATTACTACGACGGCATTCCTCATGACCGGCTGCTCATTGGAGACGCCTCAAGAGAGTTGGTCGTGGCAGACATTGCCGTTGCGACTCAGATGATGGTCGTCGCGTCCCTCCTGGGCGCCGCGACGGCTGTAGGAGTGCGATGGCTCGTCTAAAAGTCGTCCATCACGGCGGCGATGTCCATGCAGCTGCCCGAGAGTTGAATCGCCCGCTGTCGCAGATCATCGATTTCAGCGCCAGTATCAATCCGTTGGGGCCATCGCCGGCGGTCTGGCGGGCGATCACCGGCGCTCGCGCTCTCTTGCGTCACTATCCTGACCCTGCATGCTGGGATCTTCGGCAGGCTCTGTCTGAACGGTGGTTGTGTGATCCAGAACAGATCGTTGTGGGTAACGGCTCGATCGAGCTGATCTATGCACTTCCCCGGGCACTAGACATCAATCATCTGGTGATTCTTCAACCAACGTTCTCGGAGTATGCCGCATCGATCGTGCGCGCAGGCGGTCGGATCACGACCGTGAGTGCGAACCGTCATGAGCAGTATAGGCTGCCGGTCGATGCGCTATGTCGCCTGTTGGAAACGCAGAGCAAAGGGGCTCAAGTGATCGATGGGATTGTATTGTGTAATCCCAACAGCCCGACGGGCCAGGCCTGTATGGTTGAAGATGTGATGAAGCTGGCACGAATTGCCCAGAGGCGGGGTGTCTGGCTGATCGTTGATGAAACGTTTGCTGACTACTGTCCGGACCGGTCGATCTTACCGCTGGCGTCGTTCTGCTCGCGTGTTGTCGTTCTGCGGAGCTTGACGAAGTTCTACGGATTGCCTGGCTTGCGAGTTGGGTATGCGGTGACCGCGCCCAAGGTTGCTCAGAAACTTCGGAGCGCATTGCCTCCTTGGTCTGTCAATGCAATGGGACAGACGGCTGCATTGGCGGCCCTACAAGATACGTCTCATGCCAGCCGAAGTTTCCGGTTCATGGTCAAGGAACGTCTTCGCTTTGGCGGGCTGCTCGCGGCCATGCCGGGGTGTACGGTGTTTCCGGCACATGCCAATTTTCTGTTCATGGAGTTGCCTCGTGGATGGCATGCGGGCCGGATTACGCAGCAGCTTCGACGAAAGGGCTTGCTGATCCGGGATTGTTCCACGGTTCCAGGTGCGAGCAAGCGTTTGATCAGGATTGCGGTCAGGCTTGGACGCGACAATGATCGTCTGATCGCGGCTCTCTCCCGCTTGCTGAGCGAGTCTGCAACATGACGCAGGTGAGGCTATCGGGTGTAGAGACCTGCTATCGAGTGACAAAACAAACACTCCTCATCGATCTTGGAGGCAGAAGACGGGTGTTGTCGTCCGCTCCGCAAGGAGGCGGATTCACCACGGCGCGGCATATCCTCAATCATCAAGTCGAGTCGAATCCGGTTGCAGGCTCTTCTCGTCGGGCACATCGTTGGGAGGATCCTGCCCGCTATCTTCGGCGGGTGGCTGCGGTCCTGGGAGCCAAGCAGAGAACGGTCGGGCTGATGACGGCGGTTCCGATGACGCAATTGGTGTCCGCTCGTGCATCTTCCGGAGGCGTTTGGGTGGAGTGTTTTGCCACCGTCGGGGTGACGAATGCGGTGCGGGCCGGGGAGTGGCCTGGAGAACGCGGTGGTCGGAGATGGCCGGCGAAACCGGGCACGATCAATCTAATCGTACTGACGAATGCAAGCTTGTCGAGCGCGGCAATGGTCGGAGCGGTACAAGTCGCCACGGAGAGCAAGGCCGGGGTGCTGCGGGATCACAGTGTGCTGAGCTCAAGTGGACGATCGGCTGCGACCGGAACCGGGACGGATGCAGTGGTGGTTGTCTGCCGTCTGCGCGGCAAAGGACCGCGGCATGTCTATAGCGGAACTCATACGGTCGTCGGGGCGCTGATTGGACGGGTCGTGGCCCGCTGTGTCTCACGCGGGTTAGCCAAGGAGAAACAGTGGCGGGAACGCCAATTATGAAGGCTCGTGCCCTGGCTGTGCTTGGAACAGGATCGGATGTCGGGAAGAGTCTGATCACGGCCGGGTTGTGCCGGCTTCTTTTCAGAGCCGGAGTACGGGTTGCGCCGTTTAAGGCGCAGAACATGTCGAACAATTCGTTTGTGACACCGGACGGAAAAGAAATCGGTCGGGCTCAGGCGCTGCAAGCGCAGGCCTGCGGGCTTGAGCCTGATGCGGATATGAACCCGATCTTGATGAAGCCGGATTCGGACTGCAGTGCGCAGATTGTGGTGCAAGGGAAGGTCTGGGGCAAGGCGGAAGCCCGAACCTATTTCCAGCAACGGACAGATCTGGCTGAGCGCGTCCGGGAGAGCTATGAGCGGCTGGCCGGAAAGTATGAGGTGATTGTCATTGAAGGAGCGGGAAGCGCGGCCGAGATGAACTTGCGCGATCGTGACCTGGCCAATTGGTCGGCGGTAGAAATGGCGGATGCGCGGGTTGTGCTGGTGGCGGATATCGATCGCGGCGGGGTATTCGCGCAGGTCATCGGCACGTTGGATCTCCTGGCCCCCCATGAACGGGCGAGGGTGGTTGGGATTATCATCAACAAGTTTCGTGGCGATGCCAGTTTATTTGACGATGGGGTGAGGTTCATTGAGCACCGAACTGGTATCCTTGTGCTTGGCGTCGTCCCCATGCTGCGCGGCTTTCGGTTGGATCAAGAGGATGCGGTCGATATCGAGCGTACGGGTCAGGCTCAGTTTGCCGGAGATCGAGTGAACATTGCGGTGGTCTTATTGCCGCGCATGAGCAACTTTACGGATCTCAATCCACTCATGGCCGAGCCTGATGTTGTGGTGCGGTACGTCGAGAAGGCTGCAGATTTAAACGGGGCGGATGTCGTTGTGCTTCCAGGTAGCAAAAATACAATCGCTGATTTCAGCTATGTACGCAGTTCGGGTATGGCAGAAGCGATTTGTCGGCATGCCGCGCAAGGGATGGAGGTCGTCGGCCTATGCGGGGGATTTCAGATGCTGGGGCGCAGCATTACGGATCCTGATGAAGTTGAAGCCGGCGGAAAAGTTGAAGGACTCAGTCTCTTAAATGTGTCCACAGAGTTTACCAGGACGAAGATCACTCAAGTGGTTGAGGCAGAGTCTCTTGAGATAGAGCCGGCCAGGCATCTTAGGGTTCGTGGCTACTTCATTCATATGGGAAGGACGACAGGACAGCACATGCGCCGTTGTTTCCGGCTCTGTCAGAAAAACGGTGAGATCGAGGGGGCAGCGGAAGGAGATACCGCAGGTATGGATGGAGCGGTGAGTGACACCGGGATGATTTGGGGGACGTATCTTCACGGGGTCTTTGATCGTTCGGAGTTCAGGCGGGCCTGGGTCAATCGCATTCGTGTGCGAAAAGGGCTTCCTTCCTTGCCGGATTCGGTATCGCAACACACGTCTGAGTCGCTCCACGGTCAGCTTGATAGATGGGCCGATCATCTGCAGTCGAATCTAAAATACACCTCATTGTTATAGTTCTGCCGCCGGACTGTAGCGCGAAGCCATTGCTTTACGGTATCGCTCGCAACAGTTGCGACCAAAACCGGCGGCATCTGCTATTTCCCTGATACGTTCGTAACAAGATTTGTCACTCGTTGCACAACTGTGCACAGAATTCCGCAATCTGCTCCGAGGGTGGCCTTCTGCCCGCGTCGCTCACAATTGGTGCAGATATGACAGCATTTGCGAGCATTTGCTCTGAAACTTTCTCTCACGCACTCCGTTTGGCCATCCGGCACAATAGTTGCCATTCATCTAATGTTGTTCTCGGTTACGTTCTCCGCACGACCGTGTAGTCCAACCTGTGCGAAGACGCAACGGATTGAGATGTGCGTCGATTTTCATCGATTTCTTGCGAATGGAGTGCAAGCGGCTACACTTGGGCGTGAACTACGAGACTAGCCAGTCTTGAAGGAGGGGGGAGCCTATGAAAGTGCGGAAGACGTCAATCATTGTTGGTGCGGCCTTATGCGCGGTTCTGACGGGATTCTCCGTGCCTGCATTCGCAGGTGACGAGAGCGAAACGGCGGAGTTGCTGATCGCCTTGCTCAAATCAGGACGCGCTGTCGTTTCAGAACATCAAGCTTTGATCAACGACCCCAGTAAAGGAAACAAAGGGTTTACCGACGACTTTCTGGCACATCAGGTTATCGAGAAATTCAAGGCCAAGACCCGCGTGGATTTAAGCAAGCCGAACGGCATTCCGCAAAGCGGCATTCTGCTCGCGTTGCTTGAAGCCGAGCGTGAAGTGGTGCTGGAAGGCCAGCCGGTGATCAATAAACAGGGCGTTTCGTTCAAAGGATTTATTCCTGCCGTGTTTGCTCGGAAGTCGGGAGAAAAGTTTTACAAAAAAACAGGAATCCGCTTGAAGCTCACCGGCACCGATTATCGCTATCCCGGTAATAAGCCGGATGATTTCGAAGCGGAAGTGTTGCGCATGTTCGCCGATTCCCGCCATCCCAAAGGGCAGCAGTATGCCAAGGCCACGATGGTCGGCGGAAAGCCGGTTATGCGCGTGATGGATCCGGAGTATGCCGGCCCAACGTGTCTGACCTGCCATGGGGGACCTAAAGGCGAACGGGATATTACCGGGACGAAAAAAGAAGGGTGGAAAGAGGGAGACCTGGCCGGCGCAATCAGCGTGGTTGTACCGATGCGATAGGTTCAGTGCATCAATTCTTTGAGCTGGAGGAACGAGCATTATGAGCAAGATTGTAGTGGTCGATGATTCGTACGCGGAATTGCAGATGATCGAGGGCTATCTGAAGGCCGCCAGCCATACGGTCGTGTCATTTCCGAATACGGACAAGCTGGAGGATAAGCTCGCGTCAGAAAAGCCTGATCTGATCGTAATGGATGTGGTGATGCCTGGGCGAAACGGTTTTCAAGCTTGTCGTGACCTGAAGGCGGATGAACGGTTCAAGAATATTCCGGTCGTGCTCTGCACGTCAAAAGGGCAGGAGAGCGACAAGTTTTGGGGACAGCAACAAGGCGCCAATGGCTACGTTGTAAAACCGTTTAAAGCGGAAGATCTGCTGGCAGCGGTGAAGCGGGCGTTGAACTAGGTTTCCGCAAGACGGCTGGCCGGGTGCCGGAGGGAGATCATGGATCCTGCTCTCAGTACATCTCAAGCTGAGGCGCCCGCTTCGAACGGAAGCGGGAAGGCCGGAGCGCCTTCGCGCGTCTGCGTCGTGACGCTCGGGGGAGAGTTGTTCGCCATCGATCTCCGCTGCGTCCGCGAAGTGTTTGAGTTGGAGTCAGTCACACCGGTTCCCGGGATGGCTTCAACATTGGTAGGCGTCGCCAATCTACGTGGAACCGTCATGCCTCTCGCGGATTTACGGCCGTCGCTCGGCATTCAGTCGGCGGCCACCCAGCCCTTTGTGGTGGTCGTGCGGCATGGCTCGCAGCAGGTCGGCATTTTAATTGACGCCGTGCCTGAAATCCGAACGATCCATCCTGACGATCTGCTGAACGGGGCATCGAGAGGAATGTCCGAGTCTCGTCCATTTCTCTCCGGGCTGGTCAAAATTGAAGAGCGGATGAGCGGTATGGTGGAAGTGCAAAAACTCCTGGCGTGTGTTGAAGGTGTATTGAACTAAACGTCCATGCATATGGCCCGTCCGCTGAGCCGGCTTCTCGTCGCTCACGGGGCGGAACAGCGACGACAGCAACGAATTACCATACGGGGTGAGGAGGATCTTATGGCGAGGCCCAGCAAGTCATCATGGACGGTTCAGGCGTGGTTCCAAAATCTCAAAACCCTGCCTAAGCTGATTCTTGGATTCTCGGCCGTCGGTGCGATCATGATCATGGTCGGACTCATTGGTCTGATCGGATTGAACCGGCTGAAAAGCGAGTTGCAAAATATTTATGACGGATCGACGGTCGCATTGTCCAATACCGGTATCGCCAGTACGAATCTTGGACTCTATCACGATGCGCTACTGAACGCCGGCCGGCAATCGCGCAAAGGTGACTTCGATGATGCGGTTGCGCCCTTGGCAGAGTTGAAGAAGCAGACGCTGGACCCGCTGTCAACGTACCAGGCGTCGGACCTGCGCGAAACATCGAGCGGGCGAAGTGAGTCGAGGGATCTTGCGGCATTAAAAACGGCACTGGTGGAGTACTTTGCGGCTACAGACGGAGCGGTCAGCGCGTTTGCTGATAGTTATGCGGCATCGCTGTCTGAAGATCAAAGACAGAGCATGCGTGATCTGGGTAACCTGGCGCTCTCTGTCGAAGTCGCGAACAAGTACAGCACCGCGACCTTGCGAGTCAGAGAGTTGATGGCGACGATTCGTGATGTGGCGAAAGAGCTGAACGAGAGCGGGCAGGCAGAGGCGTCCTATCGTACCAATGTGGTGTTGTTCGGAGGTCTCATCGCGCTCATCATCGGCGGTGCCATCGGGTACTATCTGGCCCGCTATATCGCCCGAAACATTGTCCACGTCGCTGATGTGGCCGAGCAGGCGGCTGCAGGCAACCTTCAGGCGCGCGCGAAGTTGGAGAGCGACGACGAAGTGGGCCACATGGCGAAGGCGTTCAATTCCATGTTGGATCGTATTACGGCGCTCGTGTCGACGGAAGAAGAGCGGGACATCATGCAGAAGCGCCTGATGCAGTTCCTTGTGTTGGTTTCTGATGTCGGTAAAGGGGATTTGACCAAACGCGGAGAAGTGACGGCGGACATGTTCGGAAACCTGGCCGATGGTTTCAATCTCATGATTCAGCGGTTCGCGCAGCTGATGCGTCAAGTGCGAGAGGCGGCCGAACGCGTGAACAAATCGGCCGGTACGCTCAGGGATAACGCCGGGCAGATGGCCGGTACGGCCAAACATCAAGCGGATGAATCAGTCAAAACATTGGGCGCGGTCGAGCAGTTAGCGGCCTCGATGCGCCAGGTTGCTGAGACAGCCGGGGCGTCCTCAGAGTCTGCACGCCAAGTGTTGCAGGCGACCGAACGCGGTCGCGTGGCGGTGCAGGAAACCGTGCAGGATATGCAGAGCATTCGGGCCGCGGTGCAACGCATGTCGAAGCAGGTCAAAGCCCTCGGTGATCGGTCTTTGGAAATTTCTCAGATCGTGTCGACCATCCGTGAAATCGCCAATCAGACAAACCTCCTGGCGCTGAATGCGGCTATCGAAGCCGCCGGCGCCGGAGAAGCCGGTGCCAGATTTGCGGTCGTTGCCGACCAGGTCAGAAAGCTTGCCGAAAGTTCAACGCAGGCGACTCGGGAAATTGCCGACCTCGTGAAAGTGATCCAAAGCGAAACGCAAGACGCGGTTGTGGCGATGGAACACGAAACTCAAGCCGTCGAAGCGGGATCCGCATCAGCTTTGCGTACGGGTGACGTGTTCAAGGAAATTTCCGCCATCGCCCAGCGCTCCTCCGAACTTGCGCAAAGCATCGCATCGTCCGCGGTCGAGCAGACTGCATCGACCGACAAGGTCGGACGTTCGATTAAGGATTTTACCGGCGGTGCCGTGGCCACGCAGAAAGCTACAGACTCAGCTCGTGTCACAGTCGAAGACATGGCCAAACTGGCGGAAAGTCTTACCGCTTCTGTGGCGCAATTCAAACTGGTGTAATGAAGCTTCCAGAGGATGTGCGGCATTCTCTGGCGAGAAGGGGTCGGGATGAGCGCCGAATTCGACTCGGACAATTTGATGGAGATCTTTGTGGCCGAGGCCGTCGATGGCATGGCAGAGATCAAGCGCGCATTGCATCCAGTCGATGGAGCCGTGCCCAGTCCGCAACTGTTGCAGGAGCAATATATCGTCGCACATCGGATACGGGGTGCGGCGTCGCTCTATGGCTTCTCTGGAATCGCTCGACTCAGCGAACGCTTGGAATCGCTATTCGAGCAAAGTCAGATGATTGCCAAGGCGGATTGGGTACGCGCGGTTGATGCCATGAGGGAAATTGTTCAAGGGGTCCAACTACAGTTAGATGTGATCGGTCAGGGTGGTGGCGAAGATCAGGTGACGGTCGATCGGTGTCTGGCCGTTTCGGAAGGATTTCTTTCCGGGGAGCCTACGCATCAGACGGTTGCATCGGCAGGACGTGATTCGTCTGTGATTCAGACAGCTGAGCAATTACCGACTCGAGAGTACCTCGTTCCTGATGTGGATGCAGACGTACTGTCTTATTTTGTGCCCGAGGCACTGGAATATTTGGATGCGATCGATGGACTCGTCAGAACGTTACAGGCTCATCCGGGCGACGATGACGCGATCTACCGGCTTTTCCGAACCGCTCACACGCTTAAAGGGTCAGGGTATACGGTGGGGTTCACGGTTATCAGCGATATTGCCTATCCCATGGAAGAATGCATGGCAGCCGTTCAGGAACGGCGGATACAGTTGACCGATGTGTTGTTCGAAGGTTTCACACGGGGGGTCGGAATTGTTCGGACGGTGTTGCGTCGAGAGCTCGCTCAGGTGCCGCAGTTACAGCAAGACGTGCCTGCTGTGATTGGTTTATTGGAACAGCTACGTGACGGCAAAGCAGGTGCGCCCCCCATTCAGACTGCGGTTGTTGCAAAAGTCGAAATACAAGCCGCGGTTGCCATAGCACCCGATGCAGAGGAGGAAACCAGTCCTGTTCTGTCGGCCGAGTATTTGATCCCCCAACTCGATCCCGAAGTGTTGTCCTATTTTGCTCCGGAAGCACAGGAGTATCTGGAGACGCTTGAGGCCAATCTGTTGCGGCTCGACAAAAATGTTCAGGACGGTGAATTGATCAATCAATTGTTCCGGACGGCCCACACGCTCAAAGGCTCCGCGTATACCGTCGGGTTCCAGTCTATCGGAGATCTCGTTCATCACATCGAAGATTTTATGGGTGCTGTCCGCGACGGGCATTTAGCCGTTCAGCCCGGGCAGACCGACTTGCTGCTCCGATCAGTGGATGTCGTTCGTGTGCTGATGCGGCGGGATCCTGCTGCTCTGGCGGCAACCCGACAGCGCTTTGCTGCCGCACTGGCCGAATTGAAGATTCTCCATGAGGGAGGCGTGCCAAGCCGAGACGCCGCGGTGGTTGCCGATCCCGTCATTCCGGTCATGTCATCGTCTGCGGGAAACAAGGAACAGGCATCGCAAGCGAAGCCTGCTGATGGCCGGACCGCCGAGGATCGCGAAGTCATTCGAGTCAGTCGGGATCGGTTGGAGCGGCTACTAAATCTGGTCGGTGAGCTGGTGATCGGACGCGGCCGGTTGGAGCAGCGGCTGCGTGTACTGGAGCAGTTGTCTCAGCAGGTGTTAGCGTGCAAGGCGCGGCTGGTCGATGCGGTGCAGTCCTTCGAAGAAAAACACACGTTCACGTTTCCGTCGGCGCCGGCCGGTGTCAGCGAGACACCCGCCCCCGGAGTTCCAGTCGTCAGCGATTTCGGCAGCCTGGAATTCGATAAGTATGACGATTTCAATATTCTGGCGAGGCGCATCAGCGAGGTGACGGCCGATATTACGGAGTCCATGTCTCAGCTCAGCGGGTCCATTCGCCGATCGCATGAGGATATGAGCCAATTGCAGCAGCTGACGCTGGGCATGCGGGATGAAATCGCGCGGGCACGTATGGTGCCTATCGGCACGCCGTTTACCCGGTTTCGCCGGGCCATTCGCGAAATTGCGCGTGCCTCAGGAAAAGAAGTGTCATTGGTGACGTCCGGAGAGCACACCGAAGTAGACACCGGGATCGTCGAGCGTTTGGTTGATCCGTTGGTCCACCTTGTCCGCAATGCGGTGTATCACGGCATTGAGCCTGCCGGTATCCGTGTCGCCAAGGGAAAGCCTGCCGTCGGTACGGTGTATCTGCATGCCGCCCATCGTGGGAACTCGATCATTATCGAAGTGGAAGACGATGGAGCAGGACTCGATCTCAAAAGAATCAGGGCGAAAGCTGTGAGTTTGGGTCTGGCCAGACCTGAACAGGTCCAGGCGATGCCGGATTCGGAGGCGTTGAAGTTCATCTTTGCGCCGGGCTTTTCAACCGCGGATAAAGTCGGGGATCAGGCTGGACGCGGTGTCGGTCTTGACGTGGTGAAGCGTGC
>OMJA01000239.1 GCA_900299245.1 Nitrospiraceae bacterium
CGATTGTATAGCACAAGCCAGGCGCAGCCACAAGCCGAGTCGCAGGCCCGTTCCCCGCCATGAAGAGACATGCTAAGATGCGCGCTCATTTTTTGACGAAGGGCGTGCCATGGCTTCACAACTGGACAAGACCTACGAACCCAAAGCCGTCGAAGACCGCTGGTACCAGGAATGGGTCCGCCGCGGCTATTTCACGGCCTCCCCGGACAACCCCGGCGCTCCCTATTGCATCGTCATTCCTCCGCCGAACGTGACCGGATCGCTGCACGTGGGCCATGCACTGAACAATTCGATCCAGGACATCCTGATTCGCTGGCGCCGTATGCAGGGCCGTAACGTGCTCTGGATGCCGGGAACCGACCATGCCGGCATCGCCACGCAAAATGTCGTCGAGAAGCAGCTCATGCAGGAAGGCTCCTCGCGGGAAGCCCTGGGACGCGACGCGTTTCTCGAACGGGTCTGGAAGTGGAAAGCCACTTCCGGCGGGACCATCATTCAACAGCTGAAACGACTCGGCGCCTCCTGCGACTGGAGCCGAGAACGGTTCACAATGGACGAAGGACTTTCCAAGGCCGTCCTGGAAGTCTTCGTCAGGCTCTACGAGGACAAGCTGATCTATCGGGGCGAGCGGTTGATCAACTGGTGCCCCCGCTGCCTGACGGCGCTCTCCGATATCGAAGTCGAGCACGAAGAGATCAAAGGCAAGCTCTACTCCATCGAGTATGCGCTCGCCGAAAATCCTGAAATCCGTCTGACCGTCGCCACGACCAGACCGGAAACGCTCCTCGGCGACACCGCCGTGGCCGTTCATCCGGAGGATGAACGCTTTCGCCACTTGATCGGCAAGCAAGTCCGTCTCCCCCTCACGGGCCGCACTATCCCGATCGTGGGGGATGCGATTCTCGTCGATCGCGAGTTTGGAACCGGCGCGGTCAAGATCACCCCGGCGCATGACTTCAACGATTACGAAGCCGGCGAGCGCCACAAACTGGCGAGGCTTGCCATTCTGGATCATCAGGCGCTCCTCGATGCCGCCGGCATGCAGAAAGCCGGCGTCGACGCCTCGGTGGTCGACTCGCTCCAGGGACTTCCCGTTTCAAAAGCCCGGCCGAAGGTGGAAGCGCTCCTTCGCGAACGGGGCATCCTCTCCAAAGTCGACGACCACAAGATGGCCGTGGGGAAATGTTATCGCTGCAAAACCGTCGTCGAGCCGTACCTGTCGCCCCAGTGGTTCGTCGACATCAAGCCGCTGGCAGAACCCGCGATCAAAGCCGTGGAAGACGGGCGCATTCGCATCATTCCCGACGGCTGGACCAACAACTATCTTGGCTGGATGCGGGATATCAAAGACTGGTGCATCTCCCGGCAGATCTGGTGGGGCCATCAGATTCCCGCGTGGTACTGTCTGGCCTGCAACGCCAAGCACATTGTGACGACGACGCATACGTCGCCTTCAGGAACCCCTGTGACCAGAACCACTATTTTGCAGGGCGCGCAACCGATCGTCGCGAAGTCCTCCCCGGCATCCTGCCCCGCGTGCAAGGGACAGGAGTTTCTCCGTGATCCCGATGTCCTCGATACCTGGTTCTCCTCCGGCCTCTGGCCCTTCTCCACGCTCGGCTGGCCCGAACAGACGCCGGATCTCAAAGCCTATTATCCGACGGCTACCCTGGTGACCGGTCTGGACATCCTGTTCTTCTGGGTCGCGCGTATGATCATGCTCGGCTTGAAGTTCATGGGCGATGTCCCCTTCCGCGACGTCTATATCCATGCGCTCGTCCGCGACGCGGAAGGGCAGAAAATGAGCAAGTCCAAAGGCAATGTGATCGACCCCTTGCACGTCATGGAGCAGTTCGGAACCGATGCCCTGCGCTTCACCCTCGCCTCCATGGCCTCGCCAGGCCGCGACATCAAGCTGGCGGAAGAGCGGATCGAAGGCTATCGCAACTTCGCCAACAAGATCTGGAACGCCGCCCGTTTTGCCCACATGTATCTCGACGGAGCCAAGGAAGCCCGGCCGCCGAAAGACCGCTCCTTCCCGGACCGGTGGATCCTCAGCCGGTTGAACGAGACAATTCGCACCGTCGATCTGGAACTGGAGGCCTATCGATTCGATCGGGCATCCAGTGCACTCTATCAATTCTTCTGGCATGAATACTGTGACTGGTATCTGGAACTCATCAAACCGGTCCTTCAGGATCCGGCTCACCCGGAAGGTCCATCCACCCGTCACACCCTATCGGAGACATTGGAAGTCTGGCTGCGGCTCCTGCATCCGTTCATGCCGTTCCTCTCGGAGGAAATCTGGCAAACGCTGCCGCATGAGGGTGAGACGATCGTGCTGCAGGCCTACCCGACGCCGCGGGAAGAGTGGCATGACGGAGCGGCCGATGACGCGTTCCGGCTGCTTGAACGAAGCATCGGCCTGCTGCGGACTGCGCGGGTGCTCCTCAATTACCCGCCCGGCAAACCGATCGGTTTCTTCATAACTCATGACGAGCAGCGCACCGCCGCCATGCTGCAGACGATGAAGCCCGACCTCGCCCATCTCGGGAAAGGATCCCTGACGCTGGCACCGATCGCGGACTGGCCGACGACCAAGATTCTCCGGCTCGTGACCGAAGGGTTGACCGTGGGAATTGCGGTTGAGGGCGACGTCGACCTCAAGAAAGCGCTCGACCGGCTCCTCAAGCAGATCGCCGAAGCCGAGAAGGAAACGCAACGGATCGAGGGCAAGCTGAAGAGTGCGGACTTTGTCGCCAATGCCCCGCCCGCAGTCATTACGGAACATCAGGAACGGGTGCGCAGTCTCACCCGCGACCGGGCCATGCTCATGAGCAGCGAACAGCAACTCCGCGCGATGCTGGGAGCCTGACCAATGATCCAACTCCCTGCCGCCGATATCCGCCGGGCCGTCCGCGCCGGGCTTGAAGAAGACCTCGGCGGGGGCGACATCACCACGACGGCGCTGTTCTCCAAACCGGTTCCGGCTCACGCCTCGATCATCGCCCAACAACCGATGGTGGTCGCCGGACTCGCGGCGGCCGTGCAGACTTTTTTGATGGTCGACCCCTCGCTCCGGCTGACGACCCACACGCACGATGGCGACCATATTCCCGCCGGTGCGGCGCTGCTCGATATCGAAGGAGACGGCCGAACCATCTTACAGGCGGAGCGGGTCGCCTTGAATTTTCTGCAACATCTGTCAGGTATCGCGACGTTGACGAACAAGTTCTGCCAGGCCGTCCGCCAGACTCCCGCCCGGATCCTCGACACGCGAAAAACCCTGCCCGGCTGGAGAGCCTTGCAGAAATGGGCGGTGGCGCTGGGAGGCGGCACCAACCACCGGTTTTCCCTGGGCGATGGCCTGTTGATTAAAGACAACCATCTGGCCCTGCTTCAGAAAGGCAACCAGGCAGTGCGTACGGCCTGCCGACTGGCCCAGCGAGACACCTCCCGCGCAGTCCCCCTGATCGTCGAAGTGGAATCGTTGGCGGATGTCCGTGAAGCCCTCGCAGGAAAAGCCGACATCATTTTGCTCGACAACATGACCCCGGCCATGGTGAAACAGGCCGTCAGACTCATTAAGCGCCGGGCCATTGTGGAAGTCTCCGGCGGCATTACCCTGAAGAACGTTCGCGCGATGGCGCAGGCCGGCGCCGACCGCATTTCCATCGGCGCGCTTACGCATTCAGCTCCAGCGGCCGACATCAGTCTGGAATTGACCCCGGTCCGCCGCCGGCGGCCGCGCAAATAAGCCGTGTCCTCTTCCTTGCCTCTTACCCCGGACGACATTCGCAGCACCCTTGCGACCGAACGCCTGGGCCGGCAGCTGCGTCTCCATCAAAGTCTGACGTCAACAAACTCCGAGGCCATGTCGCTCGCGCATCAGGGGGCGGAAGACGGCACCGTCGTGGCGGCCGAAAGCCAAACCGCCGGACGAGGGCGCCACGCGCGAATCTGGTTCTCCCCACCCGGCCTGAATCTCTATTGCTCCGTTATCGTTCGTGGTCTCGGCGATAAACTCACGCTGGCAGACTGGCTCTCATGGGTCCCCTTGACGACGGCATTGGCGGTCGCCGAAGCCGTCCACACCGTCGCCGCGATATCGCTCGACCTGAAATGGCCGAACGACCTCCTCCTGGACGAACACAAAGTCGGCGGCATTCTCTGCGAAAGTTCGCTGACCAGCCCGGACAACCCCGTCGTGGTCATTGGAATCGGGCTGAACGTGAATGTTCCCCGGGACCTGTTCCCCGAAGACTTACGGCCGATCGCCACATCGCTCTTCGAATCGACACACCGGCTCATTGATCGCAACCGGCTGCTGGCCCAGCTTCTCCAGGAGTTGGAAGAGAGCCTCGATGAGCTGCGTGCCCATGGCCCGTCCCGTTTGTTGCAGGCCTACCAGCACCGTTGCACCACGCTCGGCCGGCAGGTTCGCGTGGACCTCGGAGGCGGCGAGGAACTCCTGGGCACCGCCGTCGCCATCACGGCAGACGGAGCACTGCAAGTCAGACCTTCTTCCGGCGCCAACGGTAAAAGCCAGCCTCTCGTCGAGATCAGAGCCGGCGATGTCATTCATGTCAGACGCTGGCGAAACGGCCGGGACGCGAAGTAGAATACCCACCATGCTCTTGGTCATCGACATCGGCAACACCAACGTCGTATGGGGTATCTTCGAAGGCGCCACGCTGGTGGCTCACTGGCGCCTGGCGACGGACCCCAAAACGACGTCCGACGAATACGGCGTGCTCTGCATGAACCTGCTGGCGCGAAGCGGCCGTACGCCCCAGCAGGTCACGGACGCCATCATCTCCAGCGTCGTGCCGGCCCTCACCGGCACGTTCGAGACCATGGTCGAGACCTACTTTCACCGCACGCCCTTGATCGTGTCATCGGAGATGGATGTCGGTCTCACCCTCAAGTACGCCAATCCCAGAGAAATCGGCAGCGACCGCATCGTGAATGCCGCCGCAGCCTATCATAAGTATAAGACCGACCTGATCATCGTTGATTTCGGTACGGCGACGACCTTCTGCGCCGTCACGCAGACCGGAGACTATCTCGGCGGCGTCATCGCGCCCGGTCTCGGCATCTCGGCGGAGGCGCTCTTCGCCCGCGCTGCCAAGCTCAGCAAAGTCGAGCTAGCCCGTCCGAAAACCGTCATCGGAACCGATACCGCCAGCAGCATTCAGGCCGGTTTGCTCTTCGGCTACGCCGGCCTCGTCGATGCGCTGGTCCGGCGCATGGAACAGGAACTCGGACGGACCTGTCTGGTCATCGCGACAGGAGGGCTGGCCTCCGTCATCGCGCCGGAGACGACCACGATTAAACGGATCGAACCCCTGCTGACCCTTGAAGGCCTGGAACTCCTCTATCGGCGGGCTCGCGGGACCTCATCCTCGACCTGGGCCTAGCCTTCAGCTTATCTCCATCATTTTTCTCAGAAATTTCTTTGATCCCCCGTTGACTTCCACTTCCTTATGGATATCTGCCCCCCTGTAGAGGAATAAAAATGAGTAACGAACCAGACAACACCAATACAATTGACAACTTAGACAACGGAAGCACCGCCGACCCTGGTCAGGATAGCGGTATGCAGGCAGTCCTGGCCGCCAAAGAGGACGAGTGCAAAGCGCTCAACGAAAAGTATCTTCGGCTGGCGGCAGAGTTCGAAAACTATAAGCGGCTCGCCCAGCGGGATCAACGTGAGCAGATCAAGTTCGGCAACGAACAGCTGCTGAAGGAACTTCTTCCGGTCGTCGACAACATGGAACGCGCCATCAAGGCGGCGCATGACAACGGGGGCAGCGCGGCGTTGGTCCAGGGCGTGGACCTGACCTTGAAGCAACTGACCGGCTCTCTCGGCAAATTCGGCGTGCAGGCCGTCGAGAGCGTGGGGAAACCTTTCGATCCGGGAGCGCATCAGGCGGTCTCTCAGGTTCCGTCTGCAACCGTGCCCAATAATCACGTGATCGACGAATTTCAAAAGGGCTATCGCCTGCACGACCGGATTCTCCGCGCGGCGATGGTCAGTGTGTCCTCAGGTCCGGCGCAGGCCGATAGTTAATCTCGGAAATGAACGAAGACGTCACTTTTCTGTAGACGCTGATATCGGGAAGGAAGGAGTTTACTCATGGGCAAAGTCATCGGTATCGACCTCGGCACCACCAACTCATGCGTCGCGATTATGAGCGGCGGCGACCCGGTCGTCATCGCCAACGCGGAAGGCGCGCGCACCACCCCGTCCATCGTCGGCATCACCGAGAAGGCGGAGCGGCTCGTCGGCCAGATCGCGAAGCGCCAGGCCATCACCAACCCGGAAAATACGATTTTCTCGGTCAAGCGTCTCATGGGCCGCAAGTTCAAGAGCCGCGAAGTCCAGGAAGCCATGAAGCGGCTCCCCTACAAAGTCGTGGAAGCCGACAACGGCGATGCCCATGTCATCATTCGCGGCAAAACCTACAGCCCGCCGGAAGTCTCCGCCATGATTTTGCAGAAGATGCGGCAGACGGCGGAAGACTATCTCGGCGAAAAGGTCACGGAAGCGGTCGTCACCGTCCCGGCCTATTTCGACGACAGCCAGCGCCAGGCGACGAAAGATGCGGGCCAGATCGCGGGATTGAACGTCCTGCGCATCATCAACGAGCCGACGGCCGCCTCGCTGGCCTATGGCCTCGACAAGAAGAAAGACGAGCGGATCGCCGTGTACGATCTCGGCGGCGGAACCTTCGACGTCTCCGTCCTCGAAATCGGCGAAGGCGTGTTCGAAGTCAAGTCCACCAACGGCGACACCTATCTCGGCGGCGACGACTTCGACCAGCGCATCATGGACTGGCTCGTCGATGAATTTAAGAAAGACCAG
>OMJA01000240.1 GCA_900299245.1 Nitrospiraceae bacterium
GGATAAGGCGACCTACCACGCGCGCTACGTGATTCTCGCCATCGGGATTCAGGGCAATCCCCGCAGAATGAACGTGCCGGGGGAAACGCTCCCGCACGTGACGACCAGGCTGGTCGATCCGTCCATCTACGAGAACGAGGATATTCTGGTGGTGGGGGCCGGCGACGCGGCGATCGAAGGCGTGCTCGCCCTCTGCGAGAAGAACCGCGTGTCGGTCGTCAATCGCAACGCGGAGTTCTACCGCCTCAAAGACGCGCTGGATCGTGAGATCAATAAACGCGTCGCCTCTGGCCAGGTCACGGCCTTTCACAGCGCCGCCGTGGAACGGGTCGAGGAAGGGCATACATACCTGAAGCTCCCCGATCGCACCGTCAAAGTCAAAGCGGATCTGGTCGTGGTCCGCATCGGCGCGGAAATCCCGAGGAAGTTCCTCGATACGATCGGCATCGCATTTACTTCCGCCGATCCCACCGCCCCGCCGCAGCTGACCGAACGGTACGAGACCACTATCCCGGGCCTCTTCATGATCGGCGCGGTGGCCGGCTACAACCTTATCAAGCAGGGGATGAATCAAGGCCATGACGTCGTGGCGCCCCTCGCCGGACGTCCGGTGGAACCGGTGGACGAGCCGCTCCTGAAAGAGAAGCTGACGTCGTTACAGGGCTCGGTCGACGAACGGCTGGCCTCGCTCGCGGCCGCAGTTCCGCTGCTCGGCGGCGTACCGAAGCAAACGCTGCGTGAACTGGTGCTTGAATCGACGCTGCATGCGATCCCCAAAGGGACCGTCGTCTTCAGGGAGCACGATTATTCCGACAGTTTCTATAACATCATCGCCGGCCGCGTGGGGATCACCTTCGAGGCGAAAGCGGCCGGGTCGCCGCCCATCCTGCTGCAACAAGGCGAATTCTTCGGCGAGATGAGCTTGCTCTCCGGACGGCGTCGTTCGGCGACGGTGACCGCAGACGCCGACTGCCTGCTGCTCGAAACGCCCCGTAAAGGGATGCTGCGACTCTTGAACCTGGAGCCGTCGGTTCGTCGGGCGATGGATCAGGTGTTCATCCAGCGGGTCTTCCGCGATCATCTTCTTCCGGATGCCTCGCGGGAATTCCTTCAATCACTCGCCGCTAAAGCGCACCTTTGCCACTTCAAGCAAGGCGAGGTCGTCTTTCGAGAAGGCGAGGCTGGGGATGCGCTGTATGTCATCAAGAACGGCTCCGTCAAAGTGAGCCGGCACTCCGCCATGGCGAATCGGGAAGTGGTGGTCAGCTATGTCCCGGCCGGCGGCTACTTCGGTGAAATGGCCTTGCTCAATCCCGAGCGTCCCAACCGCACGGCCACAATCACCGCGACGAAAACCACCGAGGCCATCAAGCTCAACAAGGCCGACTTCGATCTTTTGCTCCAGGACGATCCCACGTTCGCCAAGCGCCTCCGGGACAACGCGCAGAAGGCCTTGCTCCGCGGCCAGGAAGTGATCGCCCGCGAGATCGCGGACGGGCACGTGCTCAACGACTTGATGCAGGAAGGCGTTTTCGAAGGAACCGACGTGCTGCTGATCGACGAGAATCGCTGCGTCCGCTGCAATCAATGCGTGAGCGCCTGCGCCGGGACGCACGGCGGACAGACCCGTCTCTACCGGACGGAAGGGATCATTTTCGCGAATCTCCTGGTGCCCACGTCCTGCCGCCATTGTGAAAATCCGCTCTGCCTCTCCGATTGTCTCGCGGGCGATGCGATCCTGCGCGACCCCAAGGGAGAAGTGTTCATCCGCGACAACTGCATCGGCTGCGGGAACTGCGCCAAAAACTGTCCCTACGGCAATATCCACATGATGCACGGCAGCACGCGCAAAGAGCTGGGTCCTCTGGACCGGCTGCTGGTCATGCTGGGAGTGCAGTCGACTCCTCCGCCCACGGATCACGATGGCCCCGCCAAAGCGGTCAAATGCGACCTCTGCCGGGATAATGCGCACGGCCCCGCCTGCGTCAGAATCTGCCCGACCGGCGCGGCCATGCGGGTGGCCCCGGAAGAGTATTTCCGCCGAGTCGGACTGGGTGCTTTATAAGCTGGCACAGAGCCCCTGTAATCATGCGGACACTATGAAAGCTTCTTCGTTTTTAAGTTATCGCAACGGTCGCTGGCTCTGGGTGGGGCTCATCTGTGCCGCCGCGCTGATCGTCAGCTATGTCTTCTATCGCCGCGCGATCGTGCCCCACGGCGGTACGGCGATGGGTTTGCTCTACGGCATTATCGGCACGCTGGCGATCGCGATCCTCATGGTCCTGGGTGTGCGCAAGCGTCGCTATAGCAGCGGCATCGGCACGCTCCAAGGCTGGACGAGCGCGCATGTGTACCTCGGGCTGTTGACGCTGCTGATTATCCCGCTCCATGCCGGTTTCTCCTTCGGCTGGGACATTCACACGCTGGCCTTTGCCTTGCTTGCGCTGGTGGTCTTCAGCGGCATCGCCGGCGTGATGCTCTATCGGATCGTGCCCGCGCGGTTGACCAGGTTTGAAGCCGCCATGCCCGCCGAAAAAATCGATAAGGAGATCCAGAATGTCATGGCCGACGTCCGCGCCCTGGCCAAACACAAGTCTGACCGGTTCGTGAAAATCTATCTGGAAGAAGTCGACAGGATGAAACGCCGCCGCTTCGAGGGGTGGCGACTCGTGCTGCGCAGTGGGCAGCCCGATCTCCTGAGCCGGCGCGTCGAATCCATGAGCCGAATCGTCTCTTCGATTCCCCCTCACGAATACGAGGATTTTCAGCGGCTCTCCCAGCTCCTGATCAAGCATAGTCAATTGGAATCGTCGCTCATGGCCCAAATGACTCTGCGCAACGCGATGGAAGCGTGGCTCTATCTTCATGTGCCGGTCTCACTGGCCATGGTGGCGGCCGTCTTCCTGCATCTGATCGCCGTATTCTATTACTAGTTCGGCTTGCAAGGATCGCGCGCTCATGTCTTTTCAGATCGTCCGACGGGTCACCCACCGCGGCGACACACAACTTCAAACGACGACCGTCGAAGGCTCGATGCTCCGTATCGGGCGGGGGACGGCCAACGACCTGCTTCTGGACGACTTATCGGTCTCCCTCGACCATGCGCTCATCACTCGCCCCTCGGGCACAGTGGTGGTTCGGGATCTGACCGGAGCCTCTTCCGTCTATGTCAATTCCGCGCCCGTCATGGAGAAGGTGCTCGCGTCCGGCGATGTCCTCCGCATCGGGCCGTTTTACCTGACGGTGACCTGGTCTTCTGCGGAGGATCCGCTGGTCATCGCGGTGGAGCAGCGGGAGGCGGCGCAGGACGAGGCGGTGCCCCCCCTGCTGGCGAACTACCAACTGTCCCGCGGCCGCTGGACGAAAACCCGATTAAGCCTCTCCCTGTGCCTCCTCGTGCTGCTCGGTTCGGTCGGCGCCTTCGCCCTGGGCTCTCACGCGCTGTTCATGCCGGGCCAGGTCTCCGGCAAACACGCGCAATTTGCGGCCCAGTGCTCGAGTTGCCATGATGGATGGAAGCCCGTCTGGCAGCCTGTTGCTGACAAGCAGTGTGTCACATGCCATGCCGCTCCGCATCACTTCGGGGACAAGTCGCCGACTCCGAGTCCGGCCTGCGCCTCCTGCCATTCAGAACACAAGGGCGCCGCAATTCTGGCTCAGATTCGAGATCCCCAATGCGTCGCCTGCCATGGCGCTCTTCAGGCGAAAGAGGGCGGGCTTCCTCTCGCTCAAGAGATTCGCTCGTTTACCGAGGATCATCCCGAATTCGCCCTCTCGCTGCCGGGTGAAGGTCCGGGCAGTCCGGTGCAACGCGTCCGCTTGAGCGAACAAGATCGGCTGGCCGACCGGGGCACGGTCAAATTGAATCATAAAGTGCATCTCAACCCCGATCTTCAGGGACCGGACGGGCCGGAACCGCTGAAATGCGCCAGCTGCCACCAACCAGACCAGCAAGGCGCCTATCTTCGACCGATCCAATTTGAACGCGATTGCATGCGTTGCCACACGTTGGATTTTGATGAGCGTCTCCCCGGCAAAACCGTTACGCACGGAAAAGCCCCACGCGAAGTCCGCGAAGAGCTGCACTCCGCCTACGCGACCTACTACTTGATGACGCACGAAGCCGAAATGCGGGCCCGCGGTGTCGTCCGCCGGCTGCCGGGCGCTCAGAAAACCAAGGAAGAATTGTTCGTCGACGATATGACCCTGCGCGCCGAACGGTTTCTCTACTCCCCCAAGACGAAGAAATGCGTGCTCTGCCACACGGCTGAACGGGCGGGTGCGATCGGACAGCCGGTGGCTCGTCTCGCCAGCAACCGACCGGATGGCGATCTGCCGACGTTTCAGAAGCCGGTCATTCCAGACCGGTGGTTCCCTCACAGCCGGTTTTCCCATGGGCCGCACCTCGGGCTTCCCCAATTAAAGGAGAAAGCCTGCCTGGCCTGCCATGAAGCGGCCCCGCAGAGCACCAAAACCACCGACGTGCTGATGCCCGGGATCGCCTCCTGCCGGTCCTGCCATGTGGAACCAGGCGGTGCGGGCGCGCAATGCATCGAATGCCATGACTATCATGACAAGTCACAATCGCGCTTGCCGGCGGGAGTCGACATTCTGAAGACGCCACAGCCGTCGCCAGCCGCGCCAGAGGCCCAGCTGGTCGGCCCGGGAGCCAGACCATGACCCGCGGCCTGTCTACCTCATTCCTCCGTGTGTTTGCCGGGCTGGCTGGCTCTCTCCTGATCACTTGTGGCGGCCCGCTCGTCGGACCGGACATGACCGGAGTTGCGCCTGAATCGACTTCCGGAACGGTGCATCTCACCGCGGCAGAGGTCCAAACCATCATTGCGCAAGCCGCTTCGCAAGCCCAGGCAATGGGTCGCCCTATGACGATTGCCGTCGTTGATCACGAAGGGACTGTGCTGGGAGTCTTTCGCATGACCGGAGCTGCCGACAACACGACCTTTCAGGGCGGAGGATCCGGGGGCTTGGATGGGAGCACCGTTCCTGCAAACCTAGCGGCAATTTCCAAAGCCGGGACCGCCGCCTTCTTCAGCACGCAGGGGAATGCTTTTACGACACGCTCGGCCAGCTTCATCGTGCAGGAGCATTTTCCCCCACAAGTGAATCCATCTCCCGGCGGACCGCTCTTCGGTGTGCAGTTCTCCCAATTGCGCTGTAGCGATGTGAGCCGAACGGGCCATCCCTCTGCTACTGATAATCTTCCATTAGGCTTATCGGCGGATCCGGGCGGACTGCCGCTCTACAAGAACGGCACGGCCGTCGGCGGGATCGGCGTGGAGGGGGACGGTGTCTATACCCGAGATCCGGATTCCTCTGATGATGACCAGTCGATCGAAGAACTCGTGGCGCTCGCCGGGACCATCGGCTTTGCCGCGCCAACCGGTATCCGCGCCGATCAAATTTTCATCGACGGGATACGGATTCCGTTCGCCAACGCCGAGCCGCCGGCAGGGCTCAGCACGATACAGTACGTCTCGCTCAGCGGCACTCCATTACTTGCTCCGATCGATAGCCCCTCCACCGGCTTTAACCCGGCAACAGTTGGAGGAGTGCTTGGCACCGTGGATTCAGGCTTTGCCACTCCGCCATTGAATGCCGCGGACCCTCCAACTTTTACCAGTAGTCTGGCTGCCGGCGGATTGACCGCGGACGAGGTCTATCAAACCATCGCCCAGGCCGCGCAGCAATCCGTGATCACCCGTGCGGCGATCCGGAATCCTTTGGGGAGCCGGGCTAGAGTTTCTATCGCGGTCGTCGATGTCGACGGATCCATCCTCGGTCTTTTCAGGACGCTCGACGCCCCCATCTTCGGTTTCGATGTGGCGGTCCAAAAAGCCCGAACGGCGAATTTCTTTAGTTCCCCATCCGCGGCCGGCGATCTCACGGCATTGGGCCAGTCTACCTATGTGTCCGCAGCTAACGCCGATAGGCTCTCGTTGAACGGTTCGATTGCGTACTCCGACCGTGCCGACGGCTTCCTGAGTCAGCCGATTTACCCCCCCGGCGCATACAGTAATTTTTCCAACGGCCCCTATTCCAAGCCCCTTGGGACCTGGAGCATTTTCAACACCGGGTTGCAGTTGGATTTGGCGCAGACCCAGCTCGTCGCCAGCCTGACGGGGCCCGTGGCCCAATGCACGACAGCGCCTTCCAAAATCAATAACGGCATCCAGATCTTCCCCGGGAGCGTCCCCTTGTACAAAAACGGTGTGCTGGTCGGCGCGATCGGGATCTCGGGAGACGGCGTGGATCAAGACGATCTCATCGCCTATGCCGGCAGCGTCGGGTTTCAAGCGCCGCCGGAGATACGATCGGATACGGTCACAGTACGAGGCACTCCCCTGCCCTGGCAGGTGTTTCCCCGACATCCCAATTTATAGCTATGAGTAGGTTGGCTCTGGTACGCACTTCTCTTTCTGCTCCCGTGGCACTCTGGCTGCTGACCACCACCGTCTGCCTGTTGGTCGACGCCGGCTTGTTTCGCGCGACCCTCCGGGCCGAGGATGCCGTCCCTGAGTCCCCGGCAACCACGGTTGAAGAGACCCGCCGCCTGCCTGATGGGCGCAGCCGCCCGACGGAGGCTGAACTGGAAACCCATGAACGCACCGACTTTCTCCCGATTCGGGATCGGTGGCGAATCGGCTATACCGGTCGCTGGTATGATCCCTACAATCAAAACGTCTTGAAAGGTGACTATCCGCTGTTCGGGCAAGACGTCTTCTTCTCGTTCACTGCCGTAAGTGATTCGCTCTTCGAAGCCCGCAATCTCCCCACGCCGCAAGGGGCCAGCCGGGAGACCGCCGGCACATCCGGGGACTTTTTCGGACGCGGACGCCAGCTCTTCTTCAATCAAAACTTCATCGCGAGCTTCGAACTTTTCCAGGGCTCGACGGCGTTTCGCCCTCGAGACTTCGCCGTTCGGATCAGCCCGGTGATCAACTACACCTATCTCAATGTCCGCGAGCGCGGCATCGTCAATATCGACCCGCGCAAAGGCGTCACCCGTCAGGACAACCAAGTGGCCTTCCAGGAGCTGTTTGTCGAAAAGAAACTGGCGGACGTCAGCCGCTTCTTCGACTTCGTCTCAGTGCGCGCGGGTATCCAGGGCTTTACCAGCGACTTCCGCGGATTCATTTTCTCCGACAATGAACCGGGCCTGCGGTTTTTCGGCAACCTCGCCTCCAATCGCTACCAGTGGAATGCGGCCTACTTCAACCTCCTGGAGAAAGACACCAACAGCGGGCTCAACTCGTTTGAAACCCGCCACCGACAAGTGATCGTCGCCAACTTGTACGCGCAGGATTTCCTCTGGAAGGGCTACACCTCGCAAATCAGCTTTCACCACGATCGCGACGATGCGGGAACCGGCGACCTGAACGGCCAGCACTACGACACCAACGGCTTTCTGGTACGTCCGGCTCGGATCGGCGATGTGCGCCCCCTGACCCTCCGCTCCTACTATCTCGGATGGAGCGGCGACGGCCACATCGGGCGGCTCAATCTTACCCACGCGTTCTACCAGGTGTTCGGCAACGTCAGCCGCGATTTGATTGCCGGCAAACCTGTGACGATCAACGCGCAGATGGCTGCGGCCGAGCTCTCGTATGATATCGACTGGCTCCGTCCGAAAGTGTCCGTCTTTTACGGATCGGGAGATTCCCGGCCGACCGACGGAGTGGCTCGTGGTTTCGACTCGATTCTGGACAACGTCAACTTCGCCGGAGCGGGATTCAGTTTCTTCAATCGCCAAGGTATTCCACTCACCCAAACCGGAGTGTTTCTGGTTAACCGCTTCAGTCTTTTGCCGGATCTCCGGAGCAGTAAAATCCAGGGGCAATCGGAATTCGTCAATCCCGGCCTCTTTTTGCTCAACGCAGGGTTGGACGCCGACCTCACGCCTAAACTGAAGGCGCTCCTCAACGTGAATGCGCTGTGGTTCGTCTATACCCAGCCCCTGCAACTGACGCTGCAGCAACCCAACATTCGAAACTTTATCGGCACGGATTACAGCCTGGGCTTTCTCTATCGCCCGTTCCTGAGTCAGAACGTCATTCTGAGCGCCGGGCTGGCCTACTTTGTTCCGGGCAACGGCTTCAAGGATGTGCAAGTCACCGAGAATCTCTACTCCGGATTTTTCTCGGCGACCCTGACATTTTAGCGGGGAGACGACAGATGGCAGCACACACAGGGCGGCTTCGCCGCCTGCGGATCGGGATCAGGATCGGGGTGTTTCTCTGTATCGCAGGCATGGGCCTGCTCCCCGCCTGCTGGCGGCCGACTACGCCGGACACCAGCGCCCGGACACTTATGGAACAATCGATTCCCGCTGACCTCATCAAGCAGACACCGGAAGAGGCTGCGGCCAAAAGCCGCGGCTGCGTCAGTTGCCATACCACAACGGACGAACCCACCATGCACGCGTCGCGGGTCGTCCAGTTGGGGTGCGTAGATTGTCATGGCGGCCAGGCAGATGTGGTTCTGCCCGAAGGATCGGCGCCACGCGACGAGGCCTATCACAACACGCTCCGGGCCGCTCATGTGGCGCCACGTTCCGAAAAGGCCTGGAGCCGATCCGACGGTACGCTCATGTCCGGCAATCCGCCGCAAAGCTATACGCAGTTGTTGAAGGAAGATCCAGCGTTCATCCGCTTTGTGAATCCGGGTGACCTGCGCGTCGCGCGCCTGGTCTGCGGCACATGCCATCTGAAGGAAGTTTCGCAGGTGGAAACCAGCACCATGACGACTACCAGTGCCTTCTGGTCCGTGGCCGCCTATAACAACGGGATCATCGCCCCCGCGATCGGCGCGCAAAAAACTCCGTTCCTCGGCGAAAGCTACGACTTCTTCGGGGCCCCGCGGCAACTTACCCTGCAGCCCCCGCCGACGCTTGCCGAATTGGCCAAAGGGGTCTTGCCGTTCCTCTTGCCGCTTCCACGGTGGGAAGTCCTTCCACCCGGCGACATTTTCCGAGTCTTCGAACGCGGGGGATCCGGCATTCCGTCGAGTTTTCCGGATATCGGCACGGCGCCCTCCTCCCCGCTGCAGAACCCCAGCCGGGAAGATCCGGGACGCCCGGACGTGCGCCAGAGCACCCGCGGACCGGGAACGGGCTTACGGATCTCTGTTCCCGTGCTCAATATTCATAAGACCCGCTTGAACGATCCCCACTTGTCGTTCCTGGGGACCAACGAAAACCCCGGCGATTTCCGGTCAAGCGGCTGCAGCGCCTGTCATGTGTCTTATGCCAACGACCGGGAGCCGCTTCATTCCGGACCCGATGCGGCGTTCGGGAATCGCGGCAAAACGCAAACCCAGGACCCTACGATTCCGCGCAACGAACCCGGACATCCCCTGCGGCATGAATTCACGAAAGCCATTCCCACGAGCCAATGCATGGTCTGCCACATGCATCAGCCTAATGTCTTCGTCAACACCTATCTCGGCTATCAGATGTGGGACTACGAGACCGACGGCGAACATATGTGGCCGGAGAAGCAACGCTATCCCTCCGGAGAAGACAGATGGCGGGCCAACATGAGCAATCCCGAAGGCGCGGCGCCCCGGGGGAAATGGTCTGATGCGGACTTTCTTGCAGATGTCAGCCAATTGAATTCGAAACTATCCCACACGCAGTTTGCGGACTATCATGGCCACGGGTGGAACTTCCGCGCGGTCTTTAAGCGCGACCGGCACGGCAATCTGCTGGACGACCACAATCAGATCGTCACGGATGTGACCTCCGACAAACTCCAGGACGCGATGAAGCCTCGCACTGAGGAGGAATGGAAAAACGGCCGCGCCAACATTCCTGTGCATTTGAAGGATATTCATCTTGAGAAGGGCATGCACTGCACCGATTGTCATTTTGCTCAGGACAGCCACGGCAACGGCAAGCTCTACGGACAGTACGCCGACTCGATAGAGATCACCTGCCTGGATTGCCACGGCACCGCCGCCCAATACACCACGCTTCGTACATCGGGGCCGGCGGCGCCGACCGGCGGCCACGACCTCCGGCTCGGGATGACGCCCTGGAAAAAACGCCGGTTTGAATGGCGGGACGGCAAGCTCTTTCAGCGCTCGATGCTGGACAAAGAAAAGGAATGGGAAGTCGTCCAGGTCAAGGACACCATCGACCCTCAATCGGAATGGGCCAAAGCGAACCCTCAACGCGCCGAACAATCGCGCCTGGCCAAGACGATCCAGAAAGACGGCATTACCTGGGGCGAAGTGCCCCCGAATCATGAAAACCTCGCACATTCGAACGAGCGTATGGCCTGCTTCAGTTGCCACCTCTCGTGGACGACCAGCTGCGCGGGCTGCCATCTGCCCATTGAGGCAAACTGGAAAAAACCCTCCAACCACTTCGAAGGCGAAGAAACCCGCAACTGGGCGAGCTACAATCCCCAAGTCGCGCGGGACGACCAGTTCATCCTCGGCATGCACGGGACCGTCAAGCGCGGAGGAAAAGACAAGGTGCTCATCGCCCCTGTGCGCAGTTCCAGCGCCTTGATTCTGAGTTCCCAAAATACCAACCGTGAAACCATCTACAGCCAGCAGCCCCCGATCTCAGCCGCCGGCTACAGCAGCCAGGCCTTTGCGCCGCACTTTCCGCATACCGTCCGCACGACGGAGACCAAGCGCTGCACCGACTGTCACGTCTCGAAAGAAAATGACAACAATGCCTGGATCGGGCAGGTGCTCGGGCAAGGCACGAACTTCCCGAACTTCTTCGGGCGCTACCTGTACGTCGGCGAAGGGGCCAGCGGCTTCGAGGCCGTGCCCGTGACAGAGCGGGCCGAGCCGCAAGCCGTCATCGGGAGTTATCTGCACAAGCTCAGCTACCCGGACGATTATGCCCGGCACCAGCAGCGGGGGCGGCTGCTCCCCCGCTATCAAGAGGGATCGGAAGAAGCCAAGCATCACGGAGGCAAGGAGATCGTCAGTCTGCAACTGCGAGGGGAATACCTCTACACCGCCGACGGCCCAGGAGGCTTCCGGGTCTTCGACGTTGCCAACGTGGACAATAAAGGTTTCTCGGAACATCTGGTCACGGCTCCGGTGTCGCCGCTTGGACAACGGACCTACGTGAAAAGCCGATATGCAACGGCGGTCGCCCTGCCCACCACGATGCCCGTAAGCCCTTCGCGTCAGGACCGGCCGGCTTTCCTCAAGCATAAAGAGGCGAATCAAGAACGGCCCATGCACCCGATGTACCGCTACGCCTACATCACTGATCGATTCGAAGGGCTGATCGTCGTGGATGTCGAAACCCTGTCGGACGGGGACCCGGACAATAACTTTCTCTCGCGCGCCGCCACGTTTAATCCGAACCAGTCACTGGCCGGAGCGGTCAATATTACGATCGCCGGAACCTACGCGTACATTGCCTGCGATCGGGGCCTCGTCGTGGTCAGCATCGATGACCCTCTGCATCCGGCCATCGTCGCGGAGTTAGGTCGACCGGTCATCAACGGACCGCGGGCCATCGCCGTGCAATTCCGTTACGCCTTTGTGCTCGACCGGGATGGATTGAAGGTGGTGGATGTCACCTGGCCTGAGAAACCTCGGATCGTCCCGAATGCGCTGGTTCGATTCGACCAGGCACAGGATCTCTACCTGGCGCGTGGCTATGCCTACGTTGCGGCAGGCCCAGAAGGGTTGGCCATCGTGGACATCGAACGTCCGGAACAGCCTCGCCTGGATCAGACCTTCACCGCCGACGGCGCCATGAACGATGTGCGGGCAGTCCGCGTCGGATCAACCAATGCCAGCCTCTTCGCCTACGTGGCCGACGGTCGCCATGGGCTCCGCGTGTTGCAATTAACTTCCCCGCCGACCCAGCCAAACTACTACGGGTTCAATCCTCGCCCGGTGCCGCAACTGATCGCAACCTATCAGACCAAAGGCCCCGCCGTCGCCTTGTCGAAAGGATTAGATCGGGATCGAGCTGTCGATGAAAGCGGCAATCAAGTAAGCATTTTTGGACGGTTGGGATCCCGCCCTCTCGACGCGGCTGAGCAGCGCAAAATGTATCTACGTGAGAACCGCCTCTATACGGTAACCAATGACCCGCCGGGACCGCCTATGGGAGCTTCGGCGCCTTGAGGAGAAAGGCGCCAGCTCACACCGGTGGACGGAAATCGGCAATCTGGACAATACTTTCTCGACATGGCCCGGCATTGCAGCATAAGCGCTTCGCTCCCTGGCTCGTCGAGCCTTGACTGCTATACCACTTCGCCGTCTTTCCCACGCAAGAACCACAAACCAATGCGCGTGGTTTGCCGACCACTTTCCAAGCCAGAGTCCTCGCTGTTCCATATCTGTGACCTAAAGTTTCAGAACCTGCCCTTCCTCGAGTACGCGCCACTCGGGAAGATCCGCCAGGCTGAGCTCGGTCCGGATGCGGTCTCGAAAGATCGGCTTCAGATGATAGGGATACACCGGCACTTCAGGCCGATGCAGTTTGGCGAACTCGATCGCGAGTAATTCAGGAGTTAAATGCCGGCTGCGTTCGGCGAGATCACGCATGGCGTTCGGATAGGAGCATTCGATAAAGACCGCTTTGAGGTTCCGCACACTGCGGCCCACCTCCCACAACTGCTCTGTCGGTCCTGTATCCCCGCTGAACAGGACTGCGCCGCCGTCGTCCTCAATGACAAAACCAAGCGCCGGAACCGTATGGTGGACGGGAACAGGAGTGACCGTGATGCCCGAAAAGTGATTAGGCTGGTTCAGGACTAACGATCGCCAACGGAGGACCGGCTCAACAGGATCAGGTATACGAAAAAAGTCCGGGTACACGGCATTATTAAAAATATGCGCTCGAAGACCTTCATGCACCGCATCGAGGCCCGCAACAGAGAGGGGTTGCTGCATGCCGTCGACGAGGTTGTCGGCGAGATTGGCCAAGGCCCTGATGTGATCGAGGTGAAGGTGCGTCAGCAGCACATCGGTAATACGTTTTTGTTCATCGACGTCCAGCTTGTTCCCAATCGTGCCTGCATCCAACAGAAGCCGGCCGTTGATGAGAAAACTACAGGTGGAACATTCGCGCGCCTGTGTTCCATCGACAATTCGGCAGTCAGATCCGTGACAACCGAGTACCTGAATGATCATCTGACAACTCTTTTTTCGAAATGAGACGAGCCGTCACCTTGCGGCTGCATAAACAGGCATCACGCAGGATCAGGGCAGTTTGGGAATCTGCACGGGAAGCGGCACGCCGGTAAGGGCCCGGAGGAATTCGGCAAGATCCGCTTTATCGACATCGCTCAACCCCAATGGCTTGATAAGGGAACTGAGGTTGGCGTTCTGGCCTCCCCCTTGATTGTAGAAGGCGATTACTTCTTCAAGCGTTTTGAAGGCTCCGTCGTGCATGTACGGAGCCGTGAGGGCAACGCTCCTGAGCGTCGGGGTCTTGAACGCCCCTTTGTCGCGGTCCAGGTGCGTGACGTAATACCGGCCGAGGTCTTCGGTCATCGGCCCGACCTGAGGAACCCCGGTGTTGTGAAACCCATTGTCCGTAAAGTTGGAACCGTTGTGGCACAAGATGCATCGGGCCTTGCCCCGAAAGAGCTCCAGCCCACGGCGTTGCGCGTCATTCATAGCCGAGGTCTTGCCGCGAGCGAAGCGATCGTAGGGAGAATCGGTGGAGATGATCGTCCGTTCATAGGCGGCGATTGCATCGGCGATTCCCTGGAGACTGACCTCGGTGCCGAACACCGCTTGAAACTGATACCGGTACCCCTTGATGGCTTTCAATTTCTTCACTACACCGTCGGGCGTCTCCCCCATCTCAAGAGGATTCTGAATCGGCCCGATTGCCTGCTCCTCCAGTGACCCGGCACGACCGTCCCAGAATTGCAGGGGGTTGAATGCACTATTCATAACGGTCGGAGCCTGCCGACCTCCCAACCCACCATCGATGCCGATCGACGTCTGCCGAACGTCGGCATAACCCGTTCCAGGGTTATGGCAGAAGGCGCATGAAATCGTGTTGTTTTTTGAGAGCCGGACATCGAAATACAACTGCTGGCCCAGCTCGACCTTTCCCTGATAATTCACATTACCGGCTGGCATCGGGACGCTTGACGGCAACGGTCCAATGTCCGGCAGAGTCACGTCATCGAGCGCTAACTGGCTATCTTCAGGAAGGTCTTCAGAGAATCCTTTGATTGCGAGTGCGCTCACCGACAGTGTGAGTACCAAGAAACCGATGACCCCGATCTTCTGTGCCATCCATACACCCTTTCGAACACCTAGTAATGTTGAACTGCTCTGCAACTTGTGCTGCGGACAAACTGCGCGAACGCCCTTCTGAGAAACGAGCCCTTACTCCCGACTGCAGATTGCCATCTGCAAAGCTCACCCGATGCGGGCGAACTACAATCGCCTCATGAACCCCGCGCCCCGGCCTCGCGAAGAATTTGCGATCGCCTCAGCAGGGTAGGCACAGCGAGTAGCGGGCTGCCTCTGCGTTACGTCCTCTGGGGGCAAACAGGCCAGAGCTGAATCGCATTCCCCAGGATGATCAGGATGAACGCCTTCACATCTCCCGTCGCATGGCAACAGGTTTGCTCAACACGACATTACCTCATGGATCGCGGGAAGAACACTATGACTTGACCGTACCTTTTTCTCATAGGCACGAGATGCCCTACCACCCGGATTAAAAGACTCCCCTGAAATCACTTTCCGGCACAGCATTACAGCTCTATCAACTCGCCCGACAACTCAATACGCCCCTGTTGTTTGCAGCCGAAAATGCATCCAGTCGTCGTAAACACGAGGAGGATCTTGTGCAGCGCTTCTTCTGCGCAGGAGACACACCGTTCGGCTCTAGCCGACCTAGAGCTGATGAGCTGGCTTGCGGAAACAACGCTTCTCATGTGAAGATTTTATCGTGCATCAAGACTTCTGTTTGAAAGAGATTCGCTCAGACTCAGATCGTCGGGATACGTATCTGTTGTGCAACCTGTGACCGTCTCAGCTCTTCCCCGCCACCCGCGCTGGTTTGTCCGAGAAGATGTCGACGGGCTCCTTGGGCTGGCTCTCGACAATCTGATCCAAATCCTCTTGATCGTGGGACTCTGCCAGGGCGTACTGGGATATCCCGCTACGCTGGTCTATGGCCGAATTCTACCGGCCGTCGCCCTAAGCCTTGTGGTGGGCAATGTCTACTACAGCTGGCTGGCCTATCGGCTCGGAGTAGGCGAAGGCCGCAACGATCGGACTGCCCTGCCCTACGGCATCAACACGGTCAGCCTCTTTGCACATGTATTTCTGGTCATGCTGCCGGTTAAACTCATGGCGCTGGACCATGGGGCCTCAGCCGAAGAGGCCGTCAATCTTTCCTGGCAGGCCGGCCTGGTTGCCTGCCTCGGATCGGGCCTGATCGAACTGCTCGGGAGCGGATTTGCCGATCCCCTCCGCCGGTGGCTTCCGCGCGCCGCGCTGCTGTCGACACTCGCCGGAATCGGCCTGACCTTCATTGCGCTGGGATTTCTCTTTCGTACCTATGCCTATCCGGTTGTGGCACTTGTCCCCCTCGGCATTATTCTCCTGACCTACTTCGGTCGTGTTCGCTTTCCCATCCCTGGTGGTCTCCTCGCCGTGCTGATCGGCACGGCACTGGCCTGGCTCACGGGACTGGTCAGCGCGGATGCCGACACGTTTGCACGCGCTTCCCTGCCGCTCGGCTGGCACCCACCAGGATTCTTCCTCCCTGAGCTCTGGCAGTCCCGCAACGTGCTGCTCACCCAACTCAGCATTATTCTCCCTATGGGCCTATTCAACCTTGTGGGCAGCCTGCAAAACTTAGAGAGCGCAGATGCCGCCGGAGACGCCTATCCGACGATGCCCTGCCTCGCGGCGAACGGAATTGGTTCGGTAGTCGCCGCCGTATGCGGATCGTGCTTCCCCACGACCATTTATATCGGTCATCCCGGCTGGAAGACGATGGGCGCGCGCATCGGCTATTCCTGGATGAACGGCTTTGCCATGGCCATACTCTGCATGACCGGCGCGGCGTCAGTCATCGCCGCGGTTATTCCCATCGAAGCAGGCATGGGCATCGTGCTCTGGATTGGCATCATCATCGGAGCACAAAGCTTTCAGGCGACACCCGTGAAACACGCGCCTGCCGTTATTGTAGGACTCCTCCCTGGCATTGCCGGCTGGGGCGCGCAGCTGATCAAGAGCAGCCTTCGGGCAGCGGGCCTGGCCACGCCAGACCGGCCGCTGTCGCCTGATCTCCTCCCCGTGTTTGTCCATGCGGATATTTATCTCGGTGGCGCACTGGCGCTGGAGCAGGGGCAAATCCTTTCCGCTATGCTCCTCGCCGCTATGACCGTCTTCATCATTGAGCAACAATTCATGTCGGCAGGCTTCTGCATGACACTCGCCGCGGCGCTCTCGTGGATGGGACTCATGCACAGTTACCGATGGATGACCTCTGACACGATACTGAACCCTGGATGGGGGAGCGGCACTACGTGGGCGATCGGTTACGGGCTACTTGCGCTCCTTTTTTTCTGGACTGCTTGGGCACACCCCTCACCGGCTTCCACGCAAGAGCCCCCGACAAAAGAAAAGAGCCCGACCTCTTAGTGGAGCTAGAGATCTGGCTCTCCCATACAAAGGCGGGGCACAAGGCGCCGCCTTTGAACTCGTGCCGACAGTTTCATTGTGAGCTAGCAATCGTTCGGGCTGGAGATGTCGCCGAAACCGCCCAGACTGCATCAACCAGATAACGAAATCTAAAGGACATGACGAAATACTCACAAGGCACGAGAGGCTCCAATTTAGAATAAAATATAGGGCATTTATGCTCTCGCTAAATAATTTCTTTCGAGCCTATTACGCGTCACCTCATTGCGTCATGATTGAGCGTTGCCTACAGAAAGCTCATCGGTTGGTGACGTTGTAACATGGATCCCAGGCTGACCCTCTATACTCTTCCCCTCCCGCTGCTTCTTCCCATTGGTCTAGTACTGAGCCTCCTGAGCCTGGCAATCATCTTGAAATCCCGCATTCTGATTAGCAGTGCCGCACTGCTGCTCCTGCTGCTCAGCACCCCCATCTTTTCTACAATGCTGATGCGCATCGCCGAAGATTTCCAATCTCCTTCACAAATCACCGACCTCGACCGCGCCGACGCGGTCATCGTGCTTGGCGACAGCCTCACCTCGACTTCCCGCCGCGATGAACTCCCACGGGTCAATTTTCAGGATTCAGATCGGCTGTTCGCGGCAGTCGAGCTAATTCAGGCAGGAAAAGCGGCAAGGCTGCTGCTCAGCGGAGTCACTCCTGCCGAAACTGAGGCGCTTAAAAAGGCGGCTATCTACCTGGGTATTTCGCCAAAGCAAATTATCGTAGCGGCCTCTCCTCCCGCCACGGAATCTGGCGCCACCACTCACTTCCAGCAGCTGAGGCCCGGCGAAACCGTCATTCTTGTAGCGGCGGCTGCTGAGATGCCTCGGGCAACACGTCAGTTTCTCTCAACCGGCGTAACAGTCATCCCGTTTCCCGTCAGTTTCAATTCTCGACCGCTGGACGGACTCTCCCGTCTTGATTTCATACCAGCTGCCGCTAACCTCATGCGATCCGAAACGGCTCTACGAGAATTATTGAGACGGATGTTCTCCGACGTCAGTGATAAATGACCACACCTCTAGGATTTCACTCGCGAGCCGTCCAGAGCGCTACACTCGTTCTCTCCACGGGCGGCTGTAAATTGCGAGTACTCCGAGAACGTCCACGAAACCAGAGGATTAGTGCGGCAGGCCCGGAGGTGTAGGCAACACGCCCCCCTCGATCGCATACCGGGTGAGTGCGGCAGTAGTGTGCAACTGCAACTCCATCATCAAATTTGCTTTGTGAAACGCGACTGTTTTCGGCGACAGCTTGAGCAAATCGGCAATGGCCTTGATAGTGTATCCCTCGGCCACCAACTGCAAGACCTCTCGCTGCCGTACCGTCAACCTCTCGATACTTCCCTTGAGGGGGAATTGCCCTTTCACAAGCCCCTGAATCAGACCTTTCGTGACCAGCGGCGTCACATAGCAGTGCCCCCGTTGAGCCAACTCCAGGGATTGGAGCAATTCCGAGGCCGTAGACTTCTTGAGCAAATAACCAGACGCACCCAGATCCATGGCCTTATTCACATAGCTTGAGTTCGTATACATCGTGAGATAGATGAGCTTGACATCCGCGTATAGCAGTTTGATTTGCCTACCGGCTTCCAACCCGTTCAACAACGGCAATCCAATTTCTAAGATCACCACATCCGGCTGCGCGTGCCCGACTGATTCGACAAGCGCCAAACCGTCTTCGACCCCTCCCACGACTTCACAGTGTTCCTCAAGAATCTTGCGCAATCCCTCGAACACCATCGTTTGCTCGTCTGCTATCAGGACCCGTAAATGTTTCATCCCTGTCCTCTGCCAATTTATCGCTCCATCCATGAAGCGGGCCAGCCGAATAAACCCGGCACAATATGGGACAAGACTTACTCTCGATCACGTTTCACGAAAAGACTCTTATGGCCCTAACAAAAACACCTGACTGCGGACAAAAGACAACATCCTTCGAGCGATCAGAGACCAGAATCCAATAATTCCCTTTAATGAAAACGTCTTCGACTCACCATCTGGATTAAGTGGGTAAGGTCAAATAGTTTCACTCGCACGCAACATTCTTTCTGATCCATTCTTTCGACCCTCTCTTCTAATTCAATAGGGCCTAAATTACTTTCACTTTGCGAATACGGATAGTTCTCATTCGAGATCCGTTCGGACACGATGGTCATCGAAGAACACCACAGATGGAGTATCCCATGGCGAAATCCAATGTTGCCCCACCACAAGATTCCACTCAGCAGACCGCCCGCGCGGCCACCAGGCCCTGTCGACTCCTCCTGGTTGAAGATCATCCTATGGTACGACTGCAATTGGAAAATTTGTTGCGGACGTATCCCGAAGTAGAGATCGTCGGAACGGCGGCTGACGGAGAAGAAGCCATCGTTGTGGCTCACCGGCTTCGCCCCGAGGTGATTGTGATGGATTTCAATATGCCCAAGATGAACGGCGACGAAGCCACACGCCGTATCGTAGAGACCCTCCCTGAGACGAAAGTGATCGGGCTTTCTTTCAACACAAACCTAGAGGTTCGTGAGGCCTTTGTTGCGGCCGGGGCGGTTGGATTCCTGGATAAACAGCTGGCCGGTAGGCGATTACACTCGACCATTCTTGCCGCCGTCCACCACCAGTAACGAATTCCGATCACTGGGCAGGTCAGGCAGATTGCCCTGATTTTTCCGCCTAATGAAGTTCATCACATACGCGAGCACACGGGATCGAATTCTCGGCAAGATTCTGAAGAAGGATTCACCGCGCGGGCCAGAAACAGCTTTTGCAAATTGATCCTGACGAAAACAGATCAGCTCGTCAAATGTCATGTGCTCAGCCTCCGAGATCACATACCCCACGACATCGGTGAGATTGTCGCATGTATCGGCAAGCCGGCGGGCCTGCTCCATCGCTGCTTGCAGTGATGCACAAACCGGCGCCTGTAAAAAAACCCGTTCAACTTCCTCCGGAACCAATTCATACCGGCCACGCGTCGTATCAAATCGACCGATCAGGTAGGCAAAGCGATCGCTGAGGGCCGGGCGATAGCCATCTCCGGTTTTCAGTATATAGACACCGAACCCCATACAGGACGCTCCCTCCGGCTTACTGGAGCCATTCAGCGTGAATGAGTAAACCCGCTCTTATCAGGCGGGATGTATGGGCCCCAATTGCCAGCTCCGGCGGAAAGCCCCCACCCTGTAACACTGGTTCTGGTGGGGAAATTTGTCACCGGGGCCGTCAGAGCTTGATCGATAACAGGCTTTTGTTCATGTTCCGGATGCGGCACGCGCAACGGCTGCTCCCGCTGACGACGGACTTCGGGTCAGGTCGGAGAAAGCAAGTCTGACTCATGAATCAGCCCGCGAGTGGCATGCGCCGCGGCCTGCCCCACTTCCAACCTGGCAGACTCTTGGGCGTACTCGACCTGTGAGATCTCCCACAACCCCATAACCAACGCCATCGACACACATCTCACCATCACCACCTCTTGCCAAGCCGAATGAACCGGTTGGAGGAATCGCAGCACCAAGTGAGCAAACAGCTCTACAGAACAGGCTCGGTATTACCCCAAGAAAGTCTGCATGCCGTTGTGCTTCTCGTAATCTCGTTATTTCTTCACAGATCAGGATTAGGTAGCCTCTCGCCTATTTGCCCGGATACACAATAGTCGCCGAATTGCTCATACCCGATTCATTGCCGACTTGATCGATGGCCGTCACTGAATAGGTGTACGTCGTCTTGGCCACTCCTGTTGTATCGATATAGGACAACGTCGAGGTGGTGCCGATCGCTGCAGGATTGCCGTTGCGATAGACGTAGTAGCTCCGGACCCCTGATCCGCTGTCCGACGACGCTCTCCAACTGAGCTTAACCCCGCCTTTGCGAAGAGCAGACGCCGACAGACTGGTCGGGGCAGTTGGTGCGGTCGCATCAACATTGATTTGTGCGGTGCCGACCCCATTGGTCGCATGAGGCGGATCTTGGCCATCGTTATCCTGAGCCGTCACTGTTACCAGACCTGAAGCTGTAGGCGCTGTCACCGTGACGGGCGCCGTAAACGACCCGCCAGGTACGAGAGAACCTGTTGTCGTAGGACTGATGCCCGCTGTCCCACTCGCCGCACTTGCAGTCAGTGCAAACGTCGTATTTCCACATCCTGCGCTATCCCGATTGGTAACCTGAGCCGTCAATGAGGTACTGCCGCCAGACTTCACCCACACTGTAGAAGGCGACAAGACCACAGTCGGAATTGTCACGGCACACCCAAAGGTAACTTGCACGGTCGCAGCACCGGTACCGTGTGTCGCTTGCGTCACGGTGATACCGTTGACGGTATCGGAGAATAGCCCATTATCCGGCAAACTTTTGATGAAGTATGTAAACGCGTAGCCGGACCCCTTGTAGTGATGAAGATTGACACCCTGGGTGTAGGTAGAGGTGAGAGACGCATCAAAGCCAGTCGGCTGGCGATAGGAAATATAGTAGTAATCCCCTGTGCTGGGCTTTGCGATCCGCAAGACTTGCGGCGTACTTCCATCAGGCACGGTATTTCCTAGCGGGGCAATCGAGTAGAGCCCCGAGGTGGTCACCGATTGGACCGCCCCGGGAAACGCGTTGAACCAACCCATTTGATGGCCATGCGGCCCATTAAAGTTGTGCACTGCCCGGGAACTGCCCATTGGATCGGAGGAATCCCCGTATTCCGCGTTCATCACCTTATCATTTTCAGGATCAGTTCCCGCATGTGCCATATTGAGGTTATGGCCCAGCTAATGCGCAAAGACCATCATCGACTGCGGCTCCGAGACATAGGACTGGGTGCCACCTACATAGGCCAACCCGGCCCATCCACAATCCGATTGGGTAGCCTGTGAAATAACGTACACTTTATGTTGATACAGACTCAGGTTGATACCTGCCGCGGTCGCGGCACTATCCGCGGCGGCGCCCCACGAGGACCAGCTGCAGCCCACTTTGGAATAGTTCAGATTATAAGGACCCGCGACATCTGGCTGGCCATCGTTATTGGTATCAGTCTTAAACGTGACTTGCTGATAGGAGCTGTTCAGATACAAGGCCCGAACCGATTGCGCGTCAGTGAACATCTTCCCCCCGATATACGTCGGAGTATAGGTGCAGGTACTGACATCCGAACAAAGCGCCGCATCTGTAAGATTAATCAGAATGGCGATCGCGCTTCGTTCCGTGAGGACCGGTGCTGTGGCAAGTGTATTACTTTGCGGCTGCGCTGAGCCGCTAGACGAGTCAGCCAAAGGTACCACGTCTTTGACCCAGATCGCCGAGTCCTGACGACGCCCACGGACTGCAACGTGCCGCCCCGTCAGCAGTTCGCCTGATGGCTGGATGTCAAACCCTAATTCAAATAGTTCATGTGTGGCAAAGCTCCGGAGAAAGTAGCGAATGAATGATCGTGAGCCGCTATAATCGTCTGCGTGAATAACTTCCAGCTCTCCATCAATCTTCACAGGTTGCCCACCGGCAAACGCTTTCGGCTGC
Source organism: Nitrospiraceae bacterium (assembly GCA_900299245.1). Classification (GTDB taxonomy): domain Bacteria; phylum Nitrospirota; class Nitrospiria; order Nitrospirales; family Nitrospiraceae; genus Nitrospira_D. Next base: position 22,173 of record OMJA01000240.1, read on the forward strand.
CCTTGACGCAGCAATCGCTGCAAATCCCCGTCGTGGGCAAACACCGGGTCAACACCTCCGCAGAACAGGAGGCTGACCAGCAGGATCAGACCACTGAGAGACTGCAGGACATTTACTAAGCGCGCTGTTTGCTTCATGGCGACAACCTCCTTAGATTCCCTTCAGAAACCATCATAAATAGAAATATGCGGATCCTTTGAGCTGTGCGTGTCTTAAAACTGAGAGATCCGTTTACCCTCCTGATCATTCATCGCGCGCTTGAAGACATACGCGAACTTCTGTTCGGACGCCGACTCAACATCCAGACTCCAAATGAGTGTGGTACCGTCAAACCTGAGCTCTTGCGTAGCCTTTCCACATTCAACGGTGATTCGACCTGCCTGTTGACCAAGACGCCGGCATTCAATCCGGTTATGGCCGAGGCTTAACGTCATCAACGACTTGTCTACTTGCAAGACGGTCTCTGACACTATCCCGAGCATCGCCTCTTCTACAGCACGAAGGTCTTCACTCATCGAGGCCACCCCTTCAGCCGTGACATTGAGGCTTGCCGCAAGCAGCGAGTCGTGGATGGCCGGACGCATTTTCTCAGCATCGACCACCCACAGACCTGTGGCTTGGTCATCACGCTGACATGCCAGTAGGAGGAGTCCAAACAGAACGGCTGCTGTGGAGTGGCAGAGCCGGTACGCGGCAATTGCCGCGCACCGGTCGTAGACTGACTTCCCCCAAAATTTGTCGACTGACTGTCTGTCATCCACGGGCTGGCATACTCACACCACTACTTGGTAGTAGGGGCCGGAGCCGGCTGTGCTTCACTCGATGCCGGCGCTGCAGCCTCTCCAGCAGCAGGAGCAGAGGCCTGACCAGTTGCATCAGTTGGAGCTGAAGAGGCAGCAGGCGCAGATGCCGGTTCAGCAGGCGAAGAAGGTTCCGTCGGAGCTGCCTTCGGAGCAGGCGGAGCCGGTGGCGCAGATGGTTGACGATCACACCCCACGGCCACCACACCCAACGCAAGCAACATTAAACAAGATCTCGACAGCTTTGACATAACTTTCATCCCTTCTGAAGTCCGAGCAATCATGTAGTTACGAGTGCCCTGATCACACTCACATTGACGGGTATAATTACTAGTCAATCACTCAGCCAAACAAGAATCTAAAGATTCTTGTTTGGCGCGCTATTTAGACACTAGTTCTAATTAGACAGTGAGGCCATAAGACTCTGGCTAGCGAAATTCTAATGAATCCACCTCCCTCATTTGAAACAGAAAACCTTCTGTTCATGATACCCGGGGAATGGTCTACGGGCCTCCACAAAAACGATGAGTTCGATGCACGAATGAACCGGATTTGATAGAGAGACACACGTTTCCTAAAACGTGTAGGAGGGAGAGAGGGACTTGAGCAACGGCTGTCAGAACACCGAGAGAACATCGCTTAGAATTTTGCTTTATCTGACCCCCCCCCTGTAGTTTTACCACCCTCTATGTGAGTCAGGCGCAACGTGACCCGCCCCGCGAATGTAGACCAGGCGAGACCGGAGAATTTGGCCTACTGACCCGCCCCGCGAATGTAGACCAGGCGAGACCGGAGAATTTGGCCTA
>OMJA01000241.1 GCA_900299245.1 Nitrospiraceae bacterium
AGTCCCGCTCGAGGAGATCGTCCCCGGCGACGTCGTGGTCCTCTCAGCCGGATCGAGCATCCCCGGCGACGGCTTGATCCTGGATTCGAAAGACCTCTTTGTCGACGAGGCCACGCTGACCGGCGAAACCTATCCGGCTGAAAAAGCGCCGGCCGTCCTGCCGCCGTCTTCCCCGCTGCATCGCCGGACGAATACGGTCTTCATGGGGACCCATGTCGTCAGCGGCCGAGCGACCGTCGCGATCGTCCACGTGGGAGCGGAGACGGAATTCGGCCGGTTGACCCATCACGTGCTGCGCCGGCCGATGGAAACCGACTTCGAACGAGGGGTCCGGCGCTTCGGCTACCTGCTCATGGAAGTGACGCTGCTCTTGGTGCTGGCGATCTTCGCAATCAATGTCTATCTCGAACGGCCGGCACTCGACTCGTTCCTGTTTTCCATGGCACTGGCCGTCGGGCTGACCCCCCAACTGCTCCCGGCAATCATCAGCGTGAACTTGTCGCACGGCGCCAAACGGATGGCGGAGCGGCAGGTGATCGTGAAGCGACTCCATGCGATCGAGAATTTCGGCAGCATGACCGTGCTCTGCTCAGACAAAACCGGCACGCTCACGCAAGGCACGATGCATCTCGAACAGACCGTGGACGTCGAAGGCCGGCCGAGCGAGCGGGTGCTCTTGCATGCGGCGCTGAACGCAACCTACGAGACCGGCTTCATCAACCCGCTCGATGAAGCGTTGCGGACGCACCGTGTCTGGGATTTCAGCGGCTATCACAAGCTCGACGAAGTCCCCTACGACTTCGTGCGGAAACGGCTCTCTATCCTTGCCGCGACTCCCGCGGGGCCGCTGCTGATCACCAAAGGGGCCGTCGAGCAGATCCTCGCCGTCTGCACCTCCGCCGAGTGCGAACCGGACCATCCGGTTCCGCTCGATGCCATGCGCGACCGGATCCGCGAGCAGTTTCAGCGACTCACGGGCCAGGGGTTTCGCGTCTTGGGCCTTGCGATTCGACCGATGAGAGACGGGACACGGATCGGGAAAGAGCACGAGGCGGAGATGACCTTCCTCGGCCTGCTCGTCTTTCACGATCCGCTGCGGGCGGACATCGACGCCACAGTCGCCGAACTCCGGCGGATGGGGGTCTCGCTCAAAATCGTGACCGGCGATCACCGGCTCGTCGCCGCGCACGTGGGCCGGGCAGTCGGCCAGGATCACGGCCGGTTGCTGACCGGCCCGGATATCCGGCGGATGAGCGACGACGCCCTCGTCCACCAGGTGAACGACATCGACGTATTCGCGGAGGTCGAGCCGAATCAGAAAGACCGCATCATCCTGGCATTGAAGCGCGCAGGCCATGTGGTGGGGTACATCGGCGACGGCATCAACGATGCGCCCGCGCTCCACGCAGCGGACGTCGGTATCTCAGTGGAGAGCGCCGTGGACGCGGCGAAAGACGCGGCGGATATCGTCCTGCTCGAAAAGAACCTGTCGGTGCTGACGGAAGGCGTCCGCGAGGGACGGATAACCTTCGCGAACACGCTCAAATACGTCTTCATGGCCACGAGCGCGAACTTCGGCAATATGTTCAGCATGGCGGGGGCCTCGCTGTTCCTGCCGTTTCTTCCGCTGCTGCCGAAACAGATTCTTCTCACCAATCTGCTTACCGACATTCCGGAGATGACCATCGCCACCGACCGGGTCGACCAGGAATGGCTGGACCGGCCGCGCCGCTGGGACATCGCCTTCATCAGAAAATTTATGCTAACGTTCGGCCTGGTCAGTTCTCTCTTCGACTACCTGACGTTCGGCGCCCTGCTCTGGATTCTCAGCGCCTCCCCGGAGCAGTTCCGGACCGGCTGGTTCATCGAATCCGTGATTTCCGCTTCGGCGATCGTGCTCGTGATTCGAACCAGACGGCCGTTTGTTTCCAGCACACCGGGACAGGCCCTCGCGCTCGCCACGCTCGCCGTGGCGGCGTTCACGCTCTTGCTCCCCCTGCTCCCGATAGCGGCACCGCTGGGATTGACGCCGATGCCGCTTTCATTTCTCACTCTTCTCGCCGTCATCCTTGCGGGCTACATCCTCACGGCTGAGGCAGCCAAGAAATACTTCTACTCCAAGGGATGAGGTGACTCATCCCCGCCGCGGGCTAGGATCGTCTCACCCACTTGATCAATTCCATGATCACAAACGGCAGAACTCCCGTCGCTCCCATCAGCCACCAGTCTTCCACAGGCAATGACGCAACCTTGAAAACCGGCGAGACGGCGGGGACAATGAGCACGGCCGTCTGCACAGCGCAGGAAAGTAGAACGGCCCACAGAAGCGCGCGATTCGTGCCGACGCCCAGCTGGAACAACGACCACCGGTCGCTCCGGCAGTTGAACGCATGAACCAGTTGTGCGACGACCATCACGGTAAAGGCCACTGTTCTGGCTTGCTCCAGATTCTGATGCAACCCGTACAGGCTGTAACTGAACGCTCCCAATGCCAGGGCTGCCAGCATCAGCCCCTCGCCGCCGATCGCCAGCAACCGCCCGCTGTCGAGTAAGCGGGCCTCCGGTCTGCGAGGCGGGCGCTTCATCAAATCCGGGGCTTTGGGGTCGACGGCCAACGCCAGGGCCGGAATGCCGTCCGTCACCAGATTCATCCAGAGAATCTGGATCGGCAACAGCGGCAAGGGCAGGCCCAACAGCGCCGCAAACAACATGACCAACACCTCACTCACATTGCACGACAAGAGAAAATGCACGGTCTTGCGGATGTTATCGAACACGCCCCGGCCTTCTTCGACGGCCGCCGTAATCGAAGCGAAGTTATCATCGGTCACCACCATATCGGAGGCTTCTTTGGTGACATCCGTGCCGGCAAGTCCCATCGCCACGCCGATGTCGGCTGCCTTGATGGCCGGGGCATCGTTCACGCCGTCACCGGTCATGGCCACGATCGCACCCCGCCGTTTCCAGGCGTTCACGATACGGAGCTTGTGTTCGGCCGACACGCGGGCATAGACCGTGACCCGTTCGACGAACTGCGCCAACTGCTCGTCGGTCAGATTGCTCAGATCCGCTCCGGACAACGCCGATCCGTCTCCGTCATACAGCCCCAGTTCCCGGGCGATCGCCACCGCTGTTTCTTTGTGATCGCCGGTAATCATCACGGTTCTGATACCGGCCTCTCTGCAGAGCCGAACGGCCTCGACGGCTTCCGGCCGCAACGGATCTTTCATCGCAAACAGACCGAGAAAGACCAGATCCCGTTCCACTGCCTCGGCCTGGAATCCGCTCGTTTCCCCATCCCACCGTCGCTGCGCCACCGCCAGCACCCGGAGCGCGTGACTCGCCAGCGCCGCATTGGCATCAAGCAGAGCCTTTCGCTGAGGTTCGCCCAGCGGTTCGGGTTTCCCATCGAGCGTCATCCGATACGCGCACCGGCTCAGCAGGACATCCGGTGCCCCTTTGACGTAGGCGACCAGGCCGTCCTCGGTTCGACGAACGACCGTCATCCGCTTCCGCTCGGCATCGAACGGGATTTCGCCCGCAAACGAGGTGCCCCGCTTGGCTTCTTCCTGGGTGAGCCCGCCCTTCGCCGCCACGACCAGCAACGCCCCTTCGGTCGGATCGCCGATGACCGTCCAGACTCCCCGGCTCTCCCGTAGCGTTGCTCCGTTGCACAGCACCGCCGCCGTCAGGAGTTTATGCAGACCGTCAGGAAGCGAGGATTGCCGGGGGACGGTGGACGAGTGATGATCCGTCACCCTTATCTCGCCTGCCGGCGTATAGCCTTCGCCGGTCACCTCGTACGACGCGTCGCCGACAAGGAGCCGCGTCACCGTCATTTCATTCTTTGTCAGTGTGCCGGTCTTGTCGGTGCAGATCACCGTTGCGGAACCGAGCGTTTCCACAGCCGGCAACTTACGAATGAGCGCGTGGCGTTTCACCATGCGCGTCACACCCAGCGCGAGTGTGATGGTGACGACTGCGGGTAACCCTTCCGGCACCGCTGCCACAGCCAGACTGACCGCCGTCAGGAACATCGACAACAGCGGCTCGCCCCGCCAGGCCCCCAACCCGAACACCACCGCGACAACCCCCAGGGCCAGCCACAAGAGCGTGTAACCGAACTGCTCCAGTCGACGCTGCAACGGAGTTTCCGTCCGCTCCGCTTCGGAAGCCTGCTGAATCATCGTGGCAATGCGGCCTAGTTCCGTCCGGAGACCCGTCGCTACTACCACCGCACGCGCCTTGCCCGACACGGCAACGGTGCCCATAAACGCCATATCGGCCCGTTCGGCGACGATCGCCCCCGGCGCCACCGAGGCCTGTGCGTCTTTCTGAACCGGGGTAGACTCGCCGGTGAGGGAGGCTTCCTGAGCGCTGAACGCCGTCGCATAGATCAGCCGCGCGTCTGCCGGAACACGATCGCCCGCTTCGAGCACAATGACATCGCCCGGGACCAGCTCTCGTGCCGGAATGACGGCAAGCGTGCCTCCCCGAAGGACACGCGCCATCGCCACTGACAGTCTCCGCAGCGCGGCAAGCGATTGCTCGGCCCGGAATTCCTGCACAAAGCCGAGCAGCCCATTGAGGACGACGATGGTCAGAATCGCCGCGGCATCAAGCCAGTCTTCAAGCAGGCCGGATACTCCAGCCGCTCCGATCAGCACCCACACGATGACGTTGGCAAACTGGGAGAGAAACAGCTTCAACAGCGAAGGCGGAGGGGCTTCCGGCAACTCATTGTACCCTTCACGCTGTTGTCGAAAGGTTGCGTCCTCGCGGCTAAGTCCGGTATCGAGATTGGTGTGCAGGTCCACCGCCAATGTTTCGGTCGACATCGCGTGCCACATCTTCGTCACCGGCAAATCCTTTCGCACTTCCATCTTCCCTCCGCTCGTCACCGGAACAACAGCCACAAACCGAGCACATAACTGACAATCATCAACAGGCTGTCCGGCTCGATCAACAGAAACCGCTTCTCAGCGCGATAAATAATTCCCATCAAACCGATATTCATCATGACGATAGACCAGAGCGCGGTAAGCGCATGGGCTGAACTCACACTCCCCAGCAGCCCACCGTCTCGATAGGCCAGATCAGCGAACAGGAACGCCGCCATATTGAATGCGTTGCTCCCGAACAAGTTTCCCACAGCCAGATCGAATGCGCCCAACTTCACCGCCGCAACGGCCGTCACCAACTCCGGCAATGAGGTTGTGATGGCCACCAGCGACGTGCCGACAAAAGTTGTGCTGGTACCGGTTTCTTCAGCAATGCGCGCAGCGGACCAGGCCAGAAAAGGTGCAGCGACCAGCAGAGCCAGAGCTCCGAGTGCGAAGCCGATGACCGCACGGCGCAACTCGGCTCGACGGTCAAGGGCATGCTGTTTGGCGATGGTTCCCTCCACCACTACAGCCTGCTCGCGCTGACGACGATCCATGTCCTCCTGCCGGAAGACCAGCCTCATGCCCAATATGTACAGAATAAAGAGCGTCAGGCTTCCGAGGCCTACTCCGACATGGCTTACCTGGACCGGCTGCAGCACGAAAAAAGCTGCGAGCCCCGTCAAGAGCATCGCCAGTGTTGCTGTCAGCGTATGCCCCAGAGCGGCCTGCTGCCAGACTCGCTTCTGCCGATGAAGCAGATCGATCAGACCGAGTGTCAGCATGTTACTCATGCCGGCGCCGAATAAATCACCGGCTGCCAGATCCGGGGCATTCATCCAGCCGGCGCTGACGGTCGTGAACACTTCCGGAAGTGATGTGGCGGTGGACATCAAAACCACCCCGATCCACAAGCGTCCCAGTCCAGTCAATTCGGCGATCTCATCTCCATACCGCGAGAGCCTCGTCCCGGCCAGAACGATTACGACGGCACTACCGACAAAGATCAGCCAGATCATCGATTCCTCTTATCGCGTGCGTTGAGGGGGCACATTCCGATGTGCGGCCTCAGCGACCGCAGGGATTGCCCCCTTGCCGCCACTCTTCATCGTCCCACCCCCACAAACCTGGATGAACGGAGACGCGGGCTGGTCGCGCCATGGCGATGTTGCCACCCAGCAGGCCACAACAAGGCCGATGTGCGCCGGCATTGCGATGCTTCGTTGCAGTCTCAAAGGCACACTCGGCCGACAGACACCTAGGCACACTCATCGTGACATCTGCGCATCATGACGCGACCGGGCCGTGCCCCGTTCATCCAGGCTCCTCCCCTCACACCCATTCCGGGGCATGTTCCTTCCCCGCCTCTGTCTCGGCAAACGAGCGGTATAGGGCCGGCAGGACGACCAGAGTCAGCACTGTCGAACTGAACAAGCCGCCGATCACGACCGTCGCCAGTGGCCGTTGCACCTCCGCGCCGATCCCTTGCGCGAGCGCGAGCGGAAGAAGGCCGAGCAGGGTGGTCATCATCGTCATCACCACCGGACGAAGCCGCAGGCTACACCCGGTGATAATGGCGTCATCCATCGACGTTCCTTCGTTGCGCAGCTGATTGATGTACGACACCAGCACAATTCCGTTCCCCACCGCCAGGCCGAACAGTTCGATAAACCCGATCGAGGCCGGCACACTCAGGTATTGGCCGGAGAGCCACAGCGAGACAACCCCTCCGATCAAGGCGAACGGAAGATTCAGAATGATCAATGTCGCGTAGCGCAAAGAATGGAAGGCCCAGAAGAGCAGAAAATAGACGAGGCCCAGTGTGACCGGCACGACGATCAGCAGCCGTGCATTGGCCCGCTCCATGTTCTCGAACGCGCCCCCCCACGTCACCCGGTAGCCTTCCGGCAGGCGAAGCTGTGACGCCAGTTTCTTCCGACCTTCATCGACCACCCCGCCGATATCGCGCCCCACAACATTGAACCCGATGTAGATACGACGGGTCACTTGTTCGCGGCTGATCCTGAGCGGCCCCTCCCGCATCTCAATCGTTCCCAAGTCACTCATGGGAATGAGGGCACCGGACGCCGATTTCACCCGGATCTCTCCGATGGTCGCCACGCTGTTGCGCTGCGATTCAGGAAACCGGAGGGTCAATTGGAATCGCCGTTCGCCTTCGTACACCTGCGTGGCGGCTCTTCCGCCGATGGCCGTGGCAATGATTTCCTGCACATCAGCCACATTGATTCCGAACCGGGCGATTTTCTGACGGTCGATATCGACGGTCAGATAGGGCTGGCCGGCAATCTGCTCGACTTTGATATCTTTCACGCCCTTGATCTGCTGCATCAAGGACGCGATCTCCTCCGCCTTCTCGTGCAACACGTCGAGATCCGCTCCATAGAGCTTGATCGCGCACTCCGTCCTGATTCCTGAAATCAGTTCGTCCACCCGTTCCTGAATCGGCTGGCTCATCAGGACGGAAATCCCAGGAATCTCCGCCAACTTCGCTCTGATCGCGTCGGTCAATTTGGGTTGCGTCGTCGCGGTCGTCCACGTGCTCCGGTCACGCAGCGAGACGATCGGATCGCTTTCGTTCGGCTCTTCAGGCCCGAACGCGATGTCCGGCCGCCCGATCTTGCTGACCGCCATCTGGACTTCGGGAAATTCCAGCATCGCCTTCTGGGCCTGTTTCTCCATCTCGATGGACTCGGGAAGCGACACACTCGGCAGCCGCACGATCTGCGGCGTCAACGCGCCCTCTTCCAGCAGCGGGATAAATTCGCGCCCCACGAACGGGAGCAGCGCAAGGCTGCCCACGACAATGGCCATGGAGCCGGCCAGAACGACACTGCGATGCCCCAGTGTCCACTGCAACACCGGACGGTAGCGCTGCTTCATCCAGCGGGTCAGGCGCGTTTCCTCCGGATGGTCCCCGCGCAGCATGATCGACGCCAGCACCGGCGACAAGGTCAGCGTCACGATCACAGACGCCAGAAGCGCGATGACCAGCGTATACGCCAGCGGCCCAAACATCTTCCCCTCCATCCCGTGAAGCGACATGAGCGGCAGAAACACCACACTGATGATCAAAATCCCGAAGAGGATCGGCCTGCCCACCTCTTTCGTCGCATGCAGAATGACCTCGAGCTTACTTTTCTTCGCCGCGCCATGATTCTCGGCCAGATGGCGATAGACATTCTCGACGACGACCAGCGATCCGTCCGCGATTTCGCCGATCGCGATCGCCAGCCCTCCGAGAGTCATCAGATTGGCGGAAAGCCCGAACCGTTCCATCGCGATGAACGTCACGAGCGGGGTGACGATCAAGGTCGCCGTGACCACGATGGCGCTGCGCACGTGGCCCAGGAAG
>OMJA01000242.1 GCA_900299245.1 Nitrospiraceae bacterium
AGGATCACATAGCCATACCACTGTCTCAGGCTATCGCTCAAGACGATCAACCCAAGCACGGCGACGACTGCTACCAGCACGGCATCGAGATACAAGGCAAAGGCCTGCCCCGCTGCCAGCGTCGCCGCCTTCTTCAGAAACATCCCGAACATCTCATAGGACCCGGCCAGCGTGATCAGGCCCACGAAGAGCATCGGCACCGCCGTGACCCAGAGATAGGGAGACTTCCACATCTTGATCAACACCGTCGTCCCGATGCAGAGCGCCAGCGTCCCGAGCAGCTGATTCGCCGCGCCGAACATGGGCCAGATCGTTGAGATGCTTCCCGTCCCGATCAAATACGACCAGGACCCGACCACCAGCGCGCTGCTCAGCAGCACCCCCGGCCACCAGTTCATCCGGCGAAACGGCGCATAGACCCGCCCCGCCATTTCCTGAATCAGATAGCGGGCCACACGTGTCCCCGTATCGATCGTCGTCAAAATGAACAGCGCCTCGAACACCAGGGCAAACTGATACCAGTAGGCCATCAACCCCGACATCCCAGGCAACGCGGCAAAAATCGAGGCCATCCCCACCGCAAGCGAGACCGCTCCGCCGGGCCGGCCCGCTACATCCACCTCGACCAATTTCGACAGCTCCGTGATGCGCGACGGAGCGAATCCCATGGCCGATAAAGCATCGGCGCTCAGCGTGGTATTGATCGCCAGATAGTCGCCGGGAATCAGCACTGAGGCCGCAATCAACGCCATCACGCCGACGAAACTCTCCAAAAGCATCGCCGCGTAGCCCACCACCGCCTGCGACTCCTGCTCGATCATCTTCGGCGTCGTACCGGAGGCCACGAGCGAGTGAAAGCCCGACACCGCCCCGCAAGCGATCGTGATGAAGAGAAAAGGAAAGAGCGTGCCGGGAATAATCGGCCCGCCGCCGGCCGCGAAGGCCGTCACGCGCGGCATCTCAATCGTCGGCGCCATGAGCACCACGCCGAAGCCAAGCAGAAACACCACACCAAGCTTCATAAACGTGGAGAGATAGCCGCGGGGGACCAGCAACATCCAGCCCGGCAGCACCGACGCGAGAAACCCGTAGCCGCCCAGGAGCCAGACCAGCGTCGGCCGTTCAAACTCAAACCACGGGGCAAACGACGACTGACCGACCACGCGCCCGAACAGCACCGCCGCAATCAGCAGCGCCACGCCGATGACCGAGACTTCCGCCACCGCGCCGGGGCGAAACTTCTGAAGGTAGAACCCCATGATGAAGCCGATGGGAATCGTCATCGCAATCGTAAACGTGCCCCAGGCATTGTGATAGAGGGCATTCCCCCCCGCGAAGCCCAGCCCCGCCAGCGCCACCACCACAATAAAGAGCACCGCCACCGCTGTCGCCGTGCCCGTGATGGAGCCGAGCTCATCATGCGCAATCTCCGGGAGCGAACGGCCGTTGCGCCGCATCGAAGCTACGAGGATGATGAAATCCTGCACCGCCCCGGCCAGCACCGCGCCGATCACAAGCCAGAGAAACCCGGGAAGAAACCCGAACTGCGCCGCCAACACCGGCCCGAGCAAGGGACCGGCTCCCGCAATCGCCGCGAAATGATGGCCGAAGAGGACGACTTTGTTGGTGGGATGAAAATTTACCCCGTCGTTCATCCGCACGGCAGGCGTGACCCGCTGATTATTCAGTTCAACAACCTGCCTGGCCAGCCACCGGCCGTAAAAGCGATAGGCCAGCACATAGATGCAGGACGCCGCCACGACCAGCCAGAGACCGTTCACTTTTTCGTGAGGATTCACGACCCCGACCACATGGCCAAGCGCCACGGCTCCAAGGACGGAGAGCAGCACCCAGAGCAGAGTTACAGCCGCTTTCATGCGGCGCATCCTAACACAAACCGATGGAAGGGAGCCTCTCATCCCGATCGACAGTTGTGAGCACGATGGCTCCCCGGATATTCCTCAGGGTGATTCGGCCGGGGTCATCGCGGGACTGGACGCGACAACCTGCATTTCCATAACCCCACGGCGGCGGACTTTGCTATACTCCTGCGCACCATGGCATCAGAGACATCCGCGTCACAGCCATCCGGGAAAGATCGGCGGGAGTATTATCGCATCACCGTCACGCTGCCCGTCCACATTCAGCTTGAGACCGACACGACGGCAGGCGAGCTCACCCAGAAATCCGTCAATATCAGCGGCGGCGGCATTGGTGTGGCGGTCGCTACGGTTTATCAACCCGACGACATTCTCGCGGTTACATTGCTCCTTCCCGACCACGGCCTTTTCAAAGCGTTCGCCGAAGTGTTGCGACTCGACCCCCTCCAATCCCCCGGGGGGACTTATCGGCTTCACGGCCGCTTCATCCGGATGTCTTCTCAGGAACGGGAAGTGTTAATCAGACATATCCTGCGGTTTCAGCGGGACCATCTACAGGCACACTATTCCGCTTGATGCAGGACGGCGCCCGCTTGGTTCCGGTAGCCCGACAACCCCGGGTTCTTCTGTCGGTCGATCCCTCCGCATGACAAAGCGGGCGGACCGTCTTTCGACAGCCCGCCCGTGTCGCGTGCCCCGCCCGAAGGCGCCTTACGCCGCCTTCGGCAGGGAGGTCAGATCGACCTGAATCGGCTTTGCACTGACCGGCGGCTCGGAGATGGACACGGTGCTGGACTCGGCAGACAACGTCCAGAGTCCCATCAACAGCACCGCGATCGATCCGATCACAACCAGTCCGGCATCAATG
>OMJA01000243.1 GCA_900299245.1 Nitrospiraceae bacterium
CCGGTCATGCCGCCGAGTTTCTTGTACATGCGGAAGTAGTTCTGGAAGGTGACGGAGGCCAGCGTCTGATTCTCGTTGGCGATCTTCACGCCTTCTTTGGCTTCGACGGCCTGGTGCAGCCCGTCGCTCCAGCGGCGGCCCGGCATGAGGCGCCCGGTGAATTCGTCGACGATGATGACCTCGCCGTCTTTCACCACATAATCCACATCGCGCTTGTACAGGGCATAGGCCTGGAGCGCCTTGACGACATGGTGGACCAGATCCATGTTGGCCGGATCGTAGAGGTTGTCCACGCCCAGGAGCTTCTCGACCCGGATATTGCCTTCTTCCGTCAACGAAGCGGTTTTGGTCTTTTCTTCGATCGTAAAGTCCTGTTCGGGCTTCAGCTGTGGGATCACCGCGTTGATCCGGTAGTACAGATCGGTGGTTTGATCGGTCGGGCCGGAGATGATCAGCGGGGTGCGGGCTTCGTCGATGAGGATGCTGTCCACCTCGTCGACGATCGCGAAGTTCAGCTCGCGCTGGACGCACTGGCCCAATTCGCTCACGATCAGGTTGTCGCGCAGATAATCGAACCCGTATTCGTTGTTGGTTCCATAGGTGATGTCGGCGTGATAGGCCTCCCGCCTCGTGCAGGGGCGGAGGGATTGCAGGCGCTTGTCCGCGGCGTCATAGGTCGGATCGTAGACAAACGAGGCGTCGTGCTGGATGATGCCGACGGACAGGCCGAGCGCATGATACAGCTGCGCCATCCATTGGGCGTCGCGCTTGGCGAGGTAGTCGTTGACGGTGATCAGATGGACGCCCTTGCCTTCGAGCGCGTTCAGATAGACCGGCAGGGTCGCGACGAGCGTCTTGCCTTCGCCGGTCTTCATTTCCGAGATCCGTCCCCGGTGCAAGATCATGCCGCCGATGAGCTGAACGTCGAAGTGACGCATGTTCAGCCTGCGGCGGGACATCTCGCGGCAGACGGCGAACGCCTCGGGCAGAATATCGTCGAGCGTTTCGCCCTTGGCCAGGCGTTGTTTGAATTCCTGTGTTTTCCCCGCCAGATCCTGATCGGAGAGGGGCGTCAGGCCGGACTCCAAGCCGTTGATGCGCGCGACGATCGGCATCAACGCTTTGATTTCACGGTCGTTCTTGCTGCCGAAGACGAGGTTCAGGAGTTGTGTCAGCATAGGGGCGTCGTCAAATCATAAGGGTAGTACTTGCGGGAGAGATCGATCTACCGCACAAAATAGTCCGCGCAGTATACAGCAAACTTTTTGCGAATCCTACCAGGAAGGTTGGGAGCGCAATTCGGGCAGAGACTGTCTTGACTCTCCGCACGCCATACGAGTAGCATGCAGCCATTCTTTCTCCTGGTTGGGACGTATGATTCGTCGTTGGCAGGCTCTCGTTGCGGTACTCGTGATCCTCTGTGTGATCGGGATCAGCGGGATCGCGTCCGCCCAGTCGATTATCCACGAAAGCCAACATAGCCATCACCAGACAGCGACGCACGCATCGGCTTTCTGCGCATGGTCCTGTGCGGCGGGGCAGACGCACGATGCTACGGTTACTCCCGTTACTCCGCTTGCAACAGTAGTTGAGCGGCTCGAACCGCCCTCATTCTCCTCCTCTTACAGTGTGACTCCCGCATTGCGCTCTACCCGCGCTCCTCCAGTTGCCTAATTCTCTCTCCCGATTCGTTTCGTTGAATACATCGGTGCAGGTGTCGTCGAACTGGTCATCCCACTGCGGCTCGCGCGGGACCCAGCGCTCTAAGGAGAACCCTTCATGAGAAGCCATGGATACGGTCGATACGTAGTAGCCGCCGCTCTGGCGTTCACCGTCGCAGGAGCGACCGGGTTGCCGCAGTCCTGGAGTATGGGCTCGCGGGTTCCTACGGTGGGTACGCCTGTCGACGAATTCCGTCTGACGGATCTTGAAGGGAAGACACATAGTCTCAGTCAGTACCGCGGGAAGGTGGTGCTGGTGAATTTCTGGGCCACCTGGTGCAAGCCCTGTACGACGGAAATGCCGGCCATGCAGGCCAGTTTCGACAAGCTGCGGGACAAGGGATTCGTCGTCCTGGCGATCAATGAGCTCGAAGACGATGCCAAAGTGCGGGATCACATCAAGCAGTACGGACACACCTTTCCGGTCTTGATGGATCGCGACAATAAGGTGGCGAATCAGTTCGGCGTCTTCGGATTGCCTGTGAGTGTGTTCATCGATCAGCAGGGACGCGTGCAGGAATACATTAAGGGCGGCTTGCTGACGGAACAGATGATCAACGACCTGGTCGCGAAGCTTCAAAAGCAGGAACCGATGAGAGCTGCGTCGCTCCGCTAATTCGTTATGATGGCCAAATTGACACAGTCCTGGGTCGTCGGGTCGCTGCTGTTCTGCCTGATTCTCGTGAACGGGTTTCTGGCAGTCCCGGCGGTAGTTCACGCCGAGCACCATGCGAAGCACGAGGCGGGCACGCACTCGACGAGTTTGTGCGCCTGGCAATGTGTTGCGGGACAGACGTCGGAAGACGTAGCGCCGTTGAGTCTCCACGTGGTTACCGTGACGTCGTTTGTCTATCGTTCCGAGTACGCTGCCTTCTATAAGCCGTTTGTGGTTGTCAGTGCTTCTCGTGGTCCTCCAGCCCCTCTCTCCGCTGACTAGTCGGCGCTTCGTTCTACGAATACATATTGTCGGCCGTTCACGCGTTGTTATTGGCCGCCCTGCAACGTATGGCATCAGTAAGCATGCCGAACACCGCGGGTTTTACTAATCAGTTCTCACAGGAGGAGTGTGCGCATCATGTCGAAGGTTACTCGGCGGCTTTCTCTGTCTCTCGGCTGTTGTGGTCTGGTTGTAGCGGCGCTGTTGCTCGGGCCTGTCCGTTCATATGCTGCCTGCGGTTCGGTCAGTTGCTTTGTCACCATCGGATCCCAGCAACAAGTGCCTCAGGAAGGGCTCCTGACGACGAATTTTATCTACAGTTACACGCCGATGACGCTGCCGAGCGGACACACGGGCATTATCGCCGAGGCGGACCAAGTGGGGCGCCGCATTGTTCCGAATCACCATCGGGAACTCTCGACGATTACAAACAGCTACACATTCGATGCCAATTACGGAATCACGGACCGGCTGGGTATTCAGTTGACGGTTCCGTACCTGCTCCGCAGTCATGACCACTATCATTACCACGGCGGCCATGATGCCGATCGTTCCCAATTCAGCGACAAGGGAATCGGCGATGTCCGGATCACTGGAAAGTACAATGTGTTGCCCTCGCTCCGGAGCATGCTGGTCCTGGGCGTCGGAGTCGAGCTTCCTACCGGCGATAACAACCAGATTGACCGGCAAGGCAATCTGCTCGAACCCTCAGGGCAGCTCGGACGCGGGCAGGCAGGGCTGGTGGGCTCTATCTATCAAGGGTACGAATTGATCCCGCATCGGCTGAACCAGTTTGTTTACGCGAGCTTCAGGCACACCTTCAGAAACAATGACGGCTATCAGTACGGCGACGAATACATTCTCAATGCAGGGCTCAACCTCGTTCCGGTCGAGTCTGTGCCGTGGGTTTCACTGACGACGCAGCTGAACTATCGCTATCTCGTGCATGATGTCATGGTGGCAAGCCAGGGGACGGGGACACCGATCATCGATCGTGGCGTTCCCAATACGGGATCGTCCTGGTTCGGCGTTTCACCCGGCGTGTTGATCAGTTTTGCTGATACCTGGCAAGCGTATTTCATGGCGCAGGTCCCGCTGGCGCGGGATGCGAATAACAATCTCTCCCAGGGGACGACGTATACGTTCGGCCTGACCAAGTATTTCCAGCTGATCGGGAAGTCCTGAGAACGATATGGCAGGAGGAGGGCAGGAGATGGCATCCGTGATATCGCCCGACGGAATCCAGGCCTCGCAGTACTTTATGCGGGGGTGGGGATGGTCATTGTTGTTGCATCTCGGCGTGCTCATGGCGGTTGCGTTGCTTGGCCTGAAGATGACGCCGGTGGTTGAGCAGGATCCGTTTCAGTGGGAGGTTGCGCTTGTCCAGCCGGCCGCCGAACCGCCGCAGACCGAGTCCGCGTCAGTGCCGGCTGTTCAGCCGGCGAAGCCGGCACCGGTTCGGACCCTGCAGACTCCTCAGCCTGTTCAGCCCGTGGAGCCGGCATCCGACATGGCAATGACCCGTGTTGCGCCGCAAGTCAGTCCGCAAGTCGTTCACCCTGCAGTAGTGCCGCCCAAGCCCGAGCCGGTTCGGGAAGTGATCCAGGCGAAGGTCACGCCGGTCGAGCCGCAGGAAGCGGTGACGCCGCAGCCGGTGCTCCAGGAGCAGCATCCCGCGGCTGTGGTCAGGGAAGTTTCGCCGCCGGTCGAGCCGGTTGCAACGGCGCAGGCGCACGAGCCTCCCGCGCCGTCTCACGCCCATCGTGCGGAGTCGGCGCCCGTGGTTCACCATGAGAGTCCGTCTCCTGAAGAGATGGCGTCCGAATGGCGGCCGCTCGTGGCAGTCAGAGAAGGAGCCGCAAAAGCGGTGACCGAGTCGCCGGTATCGTCATCCGCTCCGGCTGCGGTTGAATCGACTGCGGTGGCGGCGGCCCCGGTACAAGCTCAGGCTCCCGCGCCTCTGGTGGCCAAAGCTGCGTCGGTTCCTTCGGCGACGAAAGTGGATAATGCCTGGTTGGCGGAATCGCTCGGCCGGCGCATCAAGGAACTGACGCGCTATCCCGGCTCGGCTCGTTTGAACGGCTCGGAAGGGAAGGTTGTGCTGCGCGTCATTCTCCGTGCCGACGGCCACCTGTCCGATGTGACGGTGCACCGCAGTTCCGGCCACGAGGTGCTCGATCGCGCGGCAATGGAGACGGTGCGGCTGGCCTGCCCCATCCATATGAAGCAGGCGTTGAGCACGGCGGAGGTGGCGGTGTATGTGCCGATTGTCTATAGCCTCGCCGGATAGGAATTATCCATGAAACCCATGACGCCGACAGCACACAGTCGAATCGTCTGGTGCATCGGAATCGGTGGCAGCCTGTTGTTCAGTGCCGCGATTGCATCGGCTGAATCTTCGCCGGCATTCACTCTGGGCCCTAAAGTCACGGCCGACCGCAAAGTCCGGAGCGTGGTGGGGCCTTCGGTCCGGATCGATGACCGGGGCCGGGTCTCTCTTGCCTGGGTCGAAGAGGAGAAAGAGACGCGCACGGTGCTGTATTCGCGCCTGGAGAAAGTCGACGGCCCTGTCGGCGAAGTGGTGCGTGTGAACGGCTCTGGCGAAGTGCCCTATAGTCGCCAGGAAGCGCCGGCTCTGGCCGTATCCGGCGACGACGTGCTCATGACCTGGGCCGTGACTCATCCGAAGGTGACCCCGGACAAACCGTTCTCCAACGACCTGCGCCTCAGCCGGTCGACCGACGGCGGGAAGACGTTTCAGCCGTCGGTGTTGGTGAACGACGATCAACAAGTCATCGGACACAGCTTTGATTCGATCCACGTGGCTCCCGATGGAGCCGTCCACATCGCCTGGGTCGACGGGCGGGAGGGCAAGAAAGAATCCGGCACGTTTGCGACGCGTTCCACCGACCAGGGCCGTACGGTGGACAAGAATCTCAAGGTCGATGAAAACACCTGCGTCTGTTGCAGAACAGCGATGACCAGCGGTCCGGACGGCACCCTGTATGTCGCCTGGCGAAAAATTCTTCCGGGGGATCTTCGCGAGACTGTCGTGGCGCGTTCGACCGACGGAGGCGCGACCTATTCGGCTCCGGTGATCGTCGGCCATGACCGATGGGTGTTCCCCGGTTGTCCGCATCGGCCGGCGTCCTTGGGGACGGACCGTCAGGGCCGACTCTATGTGGCCTGGTACACCGAAGGGTCTGATGAAACCCCGTCGATTTATCTGGCCTACTCGGACGACAAGGGCGAGACATTTTCGCCGAAGCAAAAATTGAATCTCTCCAAAGGCACCTTCCCGGATCATCCGCAGATGGCCGTCGATCAGGAGGGGCGCGTGATCCTTGTCTGGGAAGAGCAGTCGCCGGTGCGGCGGGAAGTGGTCGTGAGTGTCTCGCTCGATCGCGGGCAGTCGTTCAGCCTTCCGCAAAAGATCAACGACAAAAAAGGCCAGACTCCGTCGGTCTCCGTGAACGCGCAGGGCCTGGCCGTCCTGGCCTGGATGGAACATGCGATGCCGGCGCACCGCCTCGTCGTGCAGACACTCCAATTGCCCGGCATGAACGTCGTCGCGAGGCAGTAGCCGTAGCGTGAGCGTTGTACGGACAGGAGTGAGGGGGATTGTGTTGCCGGCCCTGCTGAGCCTGGCGATCGTGGCGCCGGTTTGCGCGCATGACCCCAAAGAATCACCGCTGGATCCCGTTGCGTCGATGAAAATGAGCCGGCTCCCCGCCGGCGTGCAGGCTGTGCCCTTCGAACTCACGTCGCTGGACGGGACCAGAGTCAAATCCCGTGATCTGGCCGGTAAAGTCGTGCTGCTTAATTTCTGGGCTACCTGGTGCGGCCCCTGTAAAGAGGAAATGCCGTCGCTTGCGAGGCTGCAGCAGCAGTTCGATCCCGCGCAGTTCGTCCTGTTGACCGTGACGACGGATGTGCAGCGTCAGGGCATCGCCCAGTTTCTCTCGCATGCGGGTGTGACGCTGCCGGTGCTGTTCGATGAAGATCAGGAAGTCTCGCGATCCTTTATGGTACGCGGGTTGCCGACCACGATCGTGATCGGGCGCGACGGGACCTTGTCGGGTCGGGCGGTCGGGCCGCGCGCGTGGGACAGCCCCGAGGCGGTGGCGATGATCCGGCAGGCTGTGGAGCAGGCGAAATGAAGAAGTGGGCCCTGCCGCTGGCGCTTGCGACCGTCGTCGTCTACCTGACGTTGTCGGTCAGTGCCGCGGCCTGTCTGTTTACGCATGAGGCGCAGCCGCGTTCCACGCATCACCATAGCAGCGGAGCGACGCATTCGCTGCTGTGCGCCTGGGCCTGCCAGGCCAATCAACCGGCCGACGGCCCCTCCGCAGGGCCGGATTCGCAGCCCCTCGTTCTGGCGACGCTCTGTCTGTTCGTTGCGTTCATCCGGCCTTCTCTGTTCCTGACGGCTCTTGCGCAATCGCGCGCGCCACCCCGTTTCTAAGCCTTCATCATCACATCGTTCAGTCGTTGTGCTCCTGAGCGGGCTGAGCCTTGCCTTGTGCGGGATTTGTCTGCGCCCGGAGCCGAGTCTCATCATCTTTTCATTGTCGGGAGAGGAGTGCGGGCCATGGTGTTGTCGTTCACGAGTATCGGTCGTATCGCGGTCGTCATGACAGTCATTGGAATACTGGAGGCGGGGCAGCTGTTCGCACAGGCGCAGGAGCCTGATCCGGCGGCGGCAATGGCGTCGCCGCGCGAACAGGAATTGCGCGGTCAGCTCAAGGGAATTCTCCAGGAACTAGAAGAAATTCAGAAGGGGCGGGAGAGTGCGGTCCCGCCGGTGGAACGGCCGAAGACCGTGACGGAAAAGGCGAAGCCGGAACCGAGCGAGGCGATCGGGGAATCAGGCGCGATGCCGGAATATGAATTGGCCGACACGAGCATCGTGAGCAAGCGGTTTCAGAAGCGGCCGGAGGGAGTCTCGCTCTCCTCGACGATTCAGGCGGAGACGGATTCGCAGCCGACACGCACGATGAAGGAGTCGATGGAGTCGTTGCCGGGAGTCATCCTGCGTCAGGCGAACGGACCGCGGGATTTCAGCATGATGATCCGCGGGCAGGGCGCCAAGACCACGTTCGCGGTCCGGGACATCAAGATGTACGAGGACGGGTTCATTCAGACCCAGTCGGACGGGCTCTCGCGGCTGGATATTCATGACCCCTGGTTTATGCGCAGCGTCGAGGTCATTCGCGGCGCCTCCTCGTCGCTCTATGACAACTATGCGCTGGGCGGCATGGTCCATTTCAGGACTCGCCGCGGCGGCGACATCAACGGATTTGAATCGTTCCTGTCGGGCGGTTCGTACGGCTACCACAAAGAAGCGTTTGCCGTCGGCCAGGAGACGGAGCACCTCGATATTTCCATGTTCGCCAGCAACGTCGGGGAAGACGGCTACATTGCCAACAGCAGCTACAAAACCCAGACGCTCAATTTCAATCTCCGGTTCAAGATCGACGACAAACAGAATTTCTATTTCAAAGCGATCAGCAATTGGCTGGATAGCCGGGTACCGACTCGTCTGACACAGGCCCAATTTCTTGCGGACGACCGGCAGGCCGGCGGAACCCAGACAACCTGCGTGGCCGGCTCGTACAACGCCGGCTGCGCCAATGCCGCGGCTCTTCGCCAGGGGCGGTTCGATCGACGCACGATCGTCGGCGGGATCTATGAACGGCAGCTGAACGCGAATACGGTGCTGACGATCGAAGGCGACTATGATGTGAAGGACATCAATCAGACGTTTTCTCAAATCTACGACAATGTGAATCCCAACTACAAGCATTACACGGATCTCCGGAATGAGGGCCGGTTGGGCGAGATGCCGTTGAAGAGCTACGTCGGGTTTTTTGCCAACCGTATGGAGCAGGAAGGGCAGACGTTCGAGAATCTGGCGGATGGCCAAGGTACCAGAGGACGGTTGCTCGCGAATAATCGAGGCTACATCGACAACATCGGCGGCCGGTTCCGGGAAGACCTGGAGTTTGTGCCGAAGTGGACGTTGACGGCTGGGTTGGGCTTCGAGCAGTCGCACGTCAACGTGCAAACGATCAACTACACAGCCGGTGCCATATCATCGCGCGCGAATGCGGACAGAAGTTACACCAACCTGGCTCCGGAAATGGCGCTCACCTGGAAGCCGGCGGAAGGATATAAGCATTGGATCAGAGGCTCGACTGGTTATGGAATTCCGGGATTCGGGAACTTGACGCGGGATCCGGTCACCGGTCTTCCCGGAACCAATTTCGACCTGAAACCGCAAAAGAATCTCAATACGGAAATCGGGACGGAATCTCAGCTCACGAAGGATTTGAAGATTCAGCTTGTGGGATTCTGGACCTTCTTCAAAGATGAAATCATTACCCAGACGATTTCCGGATCGAACACGGCATCGGTCAATGCCGATTCCTCACGCTATCGTGGCATTGAATTGTTCTACGACTGGCGGCCTCTGTCCGGGCTGCGACTCTCCGGGGCCTACACGCATATCGACGCCAAATACACCAATTTCTCCGACCGGACAGCGACAGGGTTCTTAGTCCGGGACGGGAACAAGGTGCCAAATGTGCCGACCGATGTTTTGAACAGCAAGGTCGAGTATGACCATGCCGAAAGCGGCTGGGGCGGATGGGTGGAGGGCAGCTATTACAATAGTTACTATTTGAACAACAGTAATACGTTTGGCATTCCATCCTATGTGATCGGGAATGTGAATGTGCATAAGAGCGTGGAGTTGAAGAACTCGTGGTTCCGCTTCGCCAAATTTTATCTGGAGATCGACAATGTGGCGGACAAAAAGTACGCCGCGTCCGGCCAGGTCATCGGCGGAGAAACCCATGCTGCCGCTGCGGGACAACAGGCCTTCTTTGCCGGCTACGGGCGGGCGATCTATGGCGGCGTGACGCTGGGATTGTTCTAACTGTAGTTTGGGTAGCTGGATTGATCGACGGAGGTGATCGGAGGCTAAACGCGGAAGTTACATGGCTGGAGAGTGGCGCTGATTCGCCGCCACTTTCCAGTCGGTTCTCATGCCACCCTCACGTTGATTTCCCTCCTTCGGCCCGTTTATAGTCCGGCGAGAGTGGTATCTGTGGAAGGAGGGCACGCCTTGATTGCAGGCCGCCGGATTCAGGTTGCGACCGTCCTCTGGTTCTGTTCCGCGCTCCTCATGCTCTCCCCCTTCCAGGCGGTCCATGCCGGTACTCCTCAGGATGCTATCCAGCATGAGCTGGAGCTGACGCGCGCGGCGCTGGCCCGCGGCGACCTCAAAGCGGCGGACGAGGCGGTGCAGAAAGCGCTGCACCTCAATGCCGCATCCCCCCAGGCGCTCCATCTGCACGGACTCGTGCTATTGAAAAGCCGGAAACCGGCTGAAGCGGCGGAGGCGTTTGCGCGCGCGCTCAAAGTGAAGCCGGCGTTCGCCGAGGCGCTCAACGATCTCGCCGAAGTCTATGCCGCACAGGGCAAATCGGCGGAAGCGCAGCAGGCGCTGACGAAAGCGATCGAAGTCGATCCCAAGCATGTCGAGTCGCATCTGGATCTGGCGAAGTTGTATGAGTCGCAGCGGGACATGCCGGCGGCGATCAAGACGTATCAAGGGCTTCTGGCGATTCAGCCGGCTCATGCCGAGGCGCTGTTTTCTCTGGCGACGCTGCAGGAGCATGCCGGTGACTCGAAAGCCGCGGCGGAGACGCTGGCCCGGTTGACGAAGGCCCATCCCAAACATGCCGATGCCTGGTATCTGACCGGGCGGATGGCGGAGAAGCGGAACGATCTGGCGGAAGCGGCTTACGCGTACAAACAGGCGGTGGCGGCCAAGCCGGATCTGGTCGATGCGCATTACAATTTGGGTTTTATCTACCGCAGTCAAGGTCGGTCCGCCGAGGCTGAACGGGAATTTCTTGAAGTGCTCCGGTATCAGCCGGGATATGCGGAAGCCCATTTGAATCTGGGAGTGGTGTACACGAGCATGGGCCAGCTGGACGAAGCGGAACGGGAGTATACATCCGCGGTGGCGCTAAAGCCGGAGTATGCGGAGGCCCATTATAATCTTGGGGTCTTCTACGAATTACATCGGAAAGATATGCCGCGAGCCCTGGCGCAGTATCGCAAGTATCGGGAGCTCGGCGGCAGAGACGACCGGGTGGAGCGGATCGTCGGATCGACCTTCAGGTAAGGCGGTTACCAATAGGGCCAGGGTCTCCAGGAGGGAGACCAATAGGGGCCCCAGTACGGTCCAGGTCCGATATGGGGCCGAATACGGACAGGTTGATCCTCCGCTCGTGCCCAGACCTTCATGGTTTTCAGCTCCACGATCGGGTAGGAATATTCTGTTTCATCCAGCGGAAGCGTGATGGAACCGGAGATTTCTCCGGTCACGGTGACGAAGGTTCCGGCTGGGACGGTCGCCGGGTCGAGAAATTCCCGTTGGAGCGCGACGAAACGTCCCTGAGACTTGTTCAGTTCCATCGTTGGCCGGAGGGATGAGGCGAGGGGAAGCTGCAGGATCTCGATGCGGGTTCCCTCTTTCAACCGTCTGGCGCTCAGTACTTCTCCACCCCAGGTGACGGTTTGTCCTTTATAGGAATCGGGCGTCGCTTTGACCTGCAGAAACGTGATTTGCGGAGGCTGTGCACTGTCGCCGTATTCCTGGTTCGTGGCGCAGGCGGCGGCACCGATCAGCAGGGCACCGAGGAGGACAACGTGAAGTTTAAACATGGGTTCAGTATAACAGAGGGCAGGGTCGGCAGGTATCCGTTATAATGGAATTCGCGGTTGGACATTCTTAAAAAGGAGCAGGACATGACGCAAGGCAGTCGGTGGGGATGGCGCGGCGCGCTCGCGGTCGCAGGGGCGGTGTTGGCGCTCGGGGTTTCCGTGAGTGCTTCGGCGGCGACGCCAGAATTGAAGGGGAAGTTCGAGATTCTGAAAGATGAAAAGTCCACGCATCAACCTGGAAAGGTGAAGCTGACCGAATTCGCCGATTTCTACTGTCCCCACTGCCACCGTTTCGACGGAGAGGGCGTGGCGATTCTCAAGAAAGAATTCGGCGACAAGCTCGAGGTGACGATGGTCGGGTTCCCGGTCTTTCAGGGCAAGCTGCCGACGCCGTTCGACATGTATGAGCAGGCCAGAACGATGGGCAAAGGGGATGAGATGAAGCGGGTCCTCTTCCGGACGATTCATACGGAGAAGGTCACGGGCGTGCTGGACCGGTCACTTCGGGAAGTGTTGATCAAGGAAGTGGGGCTTGATCCCAAGGCGTTTGAAGAAGGAATGGCCAGCGGGAAACCGGCCAAAGCATTGGAAGAGAGCAAGAAGTGGGGC
>OMJA01000244.1 GCA_900299245.1 Nitrospiraceae bacterium
GACGAGGATGCCGAAAATATTCTCACGGTCGGGAAAGCGCTGGATTACATCAAGGAAAAATCATAAGCAGGATTTATGTCTGAGCGATCCACGCGGCGCATTGTCGTCACCGGTTTAGGACTGGTCACACCTCTCGGGACCGGGGTGGACAAGACCTGGGCTGCGCTCTGCGCGGGACAATCCGGCATCGGTCGGATCACCAAGTTCGATCCGGCCGCTTATGACGCGCAGATCGCGGGTGAAGTGCGCGATTTCGATCCCGCCCAATTCATCGAAAAAAAAGAAATCAAAAAGATGGATACGTTCATCCACTATGCCGTGGGCGCTGCCCAGCTGGCTGTGGATGATGCGGGATTGAAGGTTGCCCCGGAAGAAGCCACGAAAGTCGGCGTCTATATCGGATCCGGGATCGGCGGTCTGGGCTCGATCGAGCACTATCACGAGGTGCTCAAGGAAAAAGGTCCGGGCCGTGTGTCGCCGTTCTTTATTCCCATGACGATCATCAATCTGGCCTCGGGACAGGTGGCGATTCGTATCGGCGCGAAGGGCCCGAACTCCTGTGCGGTCACCGCCTGTGCGACGGGCAATCACTGTATCGGGGATGCGTTCCGTCTGATTCAGCATGGGAATGCCGATGTGATGGTTGCCGGTGGTGCGGAGGCGGCGATCACGCCGCTGGGTGTGGCTGGATTTGCCGCAGCGAAAGCGCTGTCGTTCCGCAATGACGAACCGGCCAGGGCCAGCCGTCCGTTCGACAAGGATCGGGACGGATTCGTCCTGGGCGAAGGCGCCGGCGTCGTCGTTCTGGAGGAACTGGAGCATGCGCGCCGCCGCGGTGCCCGTATTTACGCCGAGTTGATCGGCTACGGGATGAACAGCGATGCCTACCACATCACGGCTCCGCCGGAAGAGGGCGAAGGCGCGGTGCGCTGCATGGAACTGGCGCTCAAAGATGCCGGGATCGCCAAGGATCAGATCGATTATATCAATGCGCACGGGACCTCCACGATGGCCGATGCGATTGAGACGCGCGCGATCAAGCAAGTTTTTGGCGAGCAGGCCTATAAGATTCCCGTCAGTTCGACGAAGTCGATGACGGGGCATTTGCTCGGCGCGGCCGGCGGGATTGAAGCGGTGTTCAGTATCCTGGCGCTCCATCATGGCCTGCTGCCTCCCACGATTAATCTGGAAAACCCCGATCCTGCGTGCGATCTCGACTATGTGCCGAATACAGCCAGGGCCGTTCCGATCAAGACAGCACTGTCGAACTCCTTCGGGTTCGGCGGCGTGAACGCCTGTCTGATTTTCAGACGCCTTGAGGCCTAGCGCGGATGCGCCTATGACACCGGCTTCCCCAGCCGATTCCGTTCCAGCTCTGCCCCACTATCGATTCAAGAATCCCGGCTTGCTCGCGGAAGCGCTGACCCACAAGTCTCATGTCAATGAGCGGAAGGGTGCGACGCGGTCCCACAACGAACGGCTGGAGTTTCTCGGCGATGCAGTGCTCTCGCTCATTATCAGCGACCACCTGGCGCAGCTGTATTCCCAGCTGAGTGAAGGGGCGTTGTCCAAGCTGAAAGCGAATCTCGTCAGCGAATCCTCGCTGGCGCAGGCGGCCCGTCGGATGAATCTCGGCGCGTTGTTGCGATTGGGACGCGGTGAGGATCTTTCGCAAGGGCGGGAAAAGAATTCGCTGTTGGCTGACGCATTGGAGGCGGTGATCGCCGCAGTGTATCTTGACGGAGGATTGGAGGCGAGCCGGACATTTACGCTGGACGTGCTGCGGGATGAACTCCGCCTGGCGGAGGCCCATCAATCGATGCCGGGGGAAGAAGACTATAAGACCAGGCTTCAGGAGTGGTGCCAGAAACGGTATGATCAATTGCCGCAGTATGTGATGGTGCGGGAATCAGGGCCGGATCATCACAAGCATTTCGAGGTCGAGGTGCGGGTCAATGCGCGCGTGGCGGGTACCGGGCAGGGCTTGAGCAAGAAAGAAGCGGAGCAGATGGCGGCCCGGTGCGCGCTTGAACAGATCGGGCCTTGATGTTCCTCGGTGTGGGTGACACGCGTCACAATTATTGATATCCCAAGATAAAGGGAGGATGACGATGCGGACAAGATCGAGTGTATTGTTGGGATGTGCCGGTCTCGTGGGCTGCGTTGCGTTTGTAACGGGAAGTGGCGTTGGCTATGCGGCGGACAAAGCGCCGGCTCAGAAGGTCGAGGCGTCGAAGAGCCCACGGGCGATCATCAAGACGAAATTCGGCGAGATCGAGCTGAAGTTATTTCCCGAACTGGCGCCTAAACATGTCGAGAATTTTATCAAGCTGGCCAAAGAGGGGTTCTATAACGGAACGATTTTCCATCGGGTCATTCCCGGCTTCATGATCCAGGGCGGCGATCCCAATACCAAGGACTCGCTGAAGAAAGACACGTACGGTCAGGGAGGGCCCGGGTATACGGTCAAGGCGGAATTCAGCGATACGCCCCATAAGCGCGGTATCGTGTCAATGGCGCGGGCGAACGATCCCGATACGGCGGGGTCGCAATTTTTTATCGTGGTCGAAGATTCTCGGTTTCTCGATCGGAAGTATACGGTCTTCGGTGAAGTGACCAAGGGGATCGGGGTTGCCGACAAAATTGTGAATGTGCCGAGGAACGAGCGCGATCTGCCGAACGACCGGATTGAGATGACGGTCACCATTCTCGAATAGCACAGCTGCAGAGTAAGCCGACTCACTACAACGGCTCTTCCCGCCTGCTGCGGGAAGAGCCGTTCTCCAGCCGGATCGCCTCCGGGTTTCCCCGTCTTTCGCATCTCCCCTGCAAATGGTCGCCATAGGAGCATAACCCCTACTTTCGATGGGGGGCTTTTGTGGGATTTCGACAAAGAGCCTTCTGCGGTACGCTCACACTATCGAAGTCGAGCCGGTGAATGCCGAGGAGGGACCCTATGAGACATCCGTCTACGCGTCGCATGTATCGGCGAATCGATCAGGAATGTCATGCGTGTATTCTGACGTCCAGCACGATCCGCCGCTGTCTGGTGCGTGATCTCTCCCTCAGCGGATTCCGAATCGCACAGCCGGGGGAGCGGCTCCTGCTTCCCAACACTTCCGTCATGATCCGGGTGTGGTTGCCGGGAGGGGCGGCTCCGATCGATATCGATCAGGCGATGGTCCGGTGGGAGCGAGGGAATGAGGTCGGCGTGGAGATTCTGTCCATTTCCCACGGCGCCGATTATCAGTTGGCTGGATGTATCGAACGGGTTCTAGAGCAGGCGGCAGGCAGGGTTAGTGGTGATGATGTTGGCAGTCCGGTCCGTGGGTATGAGTCTCTGCGGCGGACGGCGGAGGCATGAACGATTGCCCGGGCAGGACGATGTGGCCCGGCTCGTGTTTCTTTTGAAGATTAGCGGCGATCTCAGGGTGATAGGCCGTGACATAGCCGATCAGCCCGGAGAGAAAGCGGCGTGATTGGAAGTCTTTTCCTGAGAAGTCCGATACGAATTTGACCGCCCGGTCGAGAATTTCCGGTGCATTGGAAGAGTCGGCGATCTGCTTCGGGTTTTGCTTCTTGAACGTCTCGTATTCCTTGATCAGATGTTCGGCGAATACCGGCATGGGAGCGGAGGGGACATGCAGGGGACTCAATGTGCGGCGCAGCCCCTGTATGGCGGCGATGACTTCCGCATCCTGCCCGTCGCGGCGGCCCTGAAAAAAACTGACCGTGATGACTTCAATGAGATTGAAGAGAGACACGGCCTGGGCGCCGCCGAATTCGCCGAGTCCCCGATAGAACTCCCGGCGGACCGGCATGAATTGGACGGCAAGCCGCTTTTGCTGGTAGTCGCTGCCGGTATCGAGATAGGCGCAGTCGCTGGGACAGGTCACCCGCACCAGGCGGTGTTCCCCGCAACATTGGCTGCAGATGAGTCCGTTGAGGCCGGGGCAGGCGCGCTTGCCCTTGCGTTGTTTGCAGTAGGCACATTGACTCATTTGGCCGGTGTTCCTTCCTTGGCGGGCTGCGGAGGCCCCGCCGCTCCAAACCCGTAGTCAGCAAGGGTGCGCCGGTTGTCCCGGCTTTTGCCTTCCGAGGGAGCCTCCAGTCCGTTGATTTCCGCCGCGTGGGCATGATGGTAGGGGACGAGAATCAAATTGTTTGTCCGGTCGATACTGATATCGGCCGGGGAGAGCAGATACTCGGCGATCACCTGGAATCGTTGATCCCGGGTCATGCGCCAGATTTTTCCCCTGGAGAAATCCGAGACATACATATTGCCCCACCGGTCGAAATCGACTCCGCTCAGGTTTTGAAAGCGGCCGGTGAAAAACCCGTTCGACTCCAGTTCTGAAAGCTGGCCTTCAGGCGTGATGTCGAAAATCTTGCCCTTGTTCCAACTCACCGCGATGAGGTGGCCGGTTCGAGGATTGACCGCGATGCCGGACGGACCAGCGAGGCGGTCGTCCTGGATGAACTGGGTCACGCGATGACCGGCCGTGTGCTCGATACGGTAGATGGTGTTGTTGGATTGATCCGACGCGTAGAGCAGGCCGCTGGGGCCGGCCGTGACATCGGTCAAAGAGACGACCCCTTTGGAGGGGCGCGGCGGAAAGCTGACGACGACCAGCGGTTTGCCGGTCGTTCTGTCAAACCCTTTGAGTTGATCGAGATCGGCCACGTACAGGGTCTGATCGACGATGGCCAGGCCCTTGGGGGCGTGCAGCATGACGTCGGTGATTCCGCCTTGGATGAACTTCAGATTGAGGACTTTCCCTTCCGCGTCCACCTTTGTGATGAAGCCGTTATTGTCACGCGCGTCCGGCTCCCCGTTCACATTGGAAATAAAGAATTCCTTGCCCTGCTGGTCGCCGACGAAACTGCTCGGCGCTTCCAGCCCGGTAATCTGAGCCGCGTGGAGCAGACTCGAGGAACCTGCAAGCAGACACCAGGCCAGTGTCGCCCTCAGAAGGGTGCCGCGAAGTGTGTCGGTGGCTGATGGGGTATTCAAGCGTGATTAATCAGGGTGAAGACAGACGTGCATCGTAGCGAACGGGCGAAGAGACTGTCAAGGAATGTCCATGAGGGATAACCAGTCACGGGCCGGGGGATCTGAGCTTTACTCCCTCCTTCGTGATCCGTGTCACTGAACGGGCCGGAGCGTTGACTTGCATAAAAATGCCCTGCTAAGGTGCCTACGGTTTTTAAAGCCAACCGCTTGAATTCAGGGAGGGAAATGTGGGAGCACGACTTATCGACGGGAAAGCATTGGCGCAACAAGTACGCGATCGGCTGGCAGTTGAATCGGCGGCAGTCCTGGCAAAGACCGGGGTGAAGCCGGGGCTGGCCACGATTCTGGTGGGGGACGATCCCGCGTCGCATCAATATGTAAAGAGCAAGCAAAAAGCCTGTGAGGCGGCAGGCATTTATATCGACGATCACAAGTTGCCCACCAGCACGACGCAAGCAGAGTTGTTGTCTTTGATTCAGAAGATGAATGCGGATCCCAAGATTCACGGAATCCTGGTCCAGCTTCCGCTTCCCAAACACATCGAGAGTCGTGTCGTCCTTGAAGCGGTGTCGCCGGACAAGGATGCCGACGGGTTTCATCCGTATAATTTCGGCCGGCTCGTCGAAGGAAATCCGGTCTTTGAGGCCTGCACTCCGAAGGGTGTGATCAAGATGATCGAATCCATCGGCGTCGGCATTGAAGGCAAGCGCGCGGTGGTTCTGGGCCGCAGCAACATTGTGGGGAAACCGTTGGCGCTCATGCTCCTGCAGCGGAACGCCACCGTGACGATTTGCCATTCCAAGACCAAGGATTTGCCCGCAGTTTGCCGTGAAGCGGATCTGTTGCTGGTCGCGATTGGGAAAGCCAAGTTTGTGACGGCTGACATGGTGAAAGAAGGCGCGGTGGTGATCGACGTCGGGACCAACCGGTGGACGGACGGAAAACTCTGCGGCGATGTCGATTTCGAACCGGTGAGCCAAAAGGCCGGCTGGATCAGCCCTGTGCCAGGTGGAGTCGGTCCCATGACTATCGCAATGTTACTGGACAATACGGTGGAATCTGCAATGAGAA
>OMJA01000245.1 GCA_900299245.1 Nitrospiraceae bacterium
CGCATCGCACATACCTAGGTGGGCCGTTAGCTCAGTTGGTAGAGCAGCTGACTCTTAATCAGCGGGCCGTAGGTTCGACCCCTACACGGCCCACCAAAACACTCCCCAATCTTTCACACTCGTTCCGTTCGACGCTCATGCCGAAATATTCTGCACAAGGATCGGCAGCAGTCCTCACTGCAAGCTGTGGCGCTCGTCCTGCCCTTTAAAAACGATACTGGATTCCGAGCGACGTGTTGGTATTGAAAAACTCCCGGGAGGTCACATTGGACAAGCGCTGGGAGCGTTGCACGCCCAGCGTCATGATGGCTGCGGCTGAGAGGCGGTACTGAAATTCGGCAGATCCTTGATGAGTCGTGTCCACGACGCCTCGATTCGAATCGCCTGCGATCTCGCTCGTAAATTCCTTGCGCCGATGGGCATAGCCCACCAAGAAGGAAAGCGGCTCCGTGAGCTGAACTGTGGCGCCGATCGACGTAAAATGCTGCCGGTAGGAGACATCGTCTTTGAACTGCGTCTGCTCGCGCCCGTCGGCCAGGCCCTGTTCGAACAAATAGGCCAGGCTGAGCGTGACGCGCGGGCCCACGATCCAATCCAGCTGCGGCCCGGCGCTCCAGAACGCGGTATCGCGCTCGGCGAATACGTCGTTGAACTGCCGGAGGCCGTACCGGCCGACGAGCGTGCCGATCACCGACTCAGACAACCGCCGCTCGAGCTGCATGCGCCAGATATGCGAGGTCACCCGCTCCTCCTCCGGCAGGCGGAGGCCGGTCCGGCGTTCTGTATTGGGACCGAGAAACAGATTCGGGACAAACCGATAGCGAATCAGGATGGACGTATCGGCATCCAGGCCCTGCTTGAGCTGAATGCGATAGTTGCCATGATTGAAGATCGGATTGTCGGTGAAGACAAATCCCGCGGCCTTCACGGAAAACTCAGTCTCGCCGAGATTCGTCGGACGCGAGCGGTGGCGCAGATCGATCGACGGTTCCCACACCACGTCACTGGCTTTTTTGACAGGCACGACCGCCGGCTGACTGGGATCTTCAGCCAACGCCAGGCGCCGCGAGGATGAGAGTTCAAAGACGTTGTCGGTGTAGAGTACTTTGGTCTCCGCGATCGCGGACCATTCCGCGCTGGCGAGGCCGGGGAACGCGAACAGCGCAACGAGACAAACCGCGATGAGGACTGATCGGCAGATCTGAGACCGGGCCATACCGATTGGATTATGGCTGTCCGAACGATCGCACATAGAGCAGGACATGCCAGGCTTCTTCTTCGGTGAGTACCAGCGGGACAAATGAAGCCATATCGGTGCCCGGACTCCCGTTCTTGAGAATCCAGATCAGCTCGCCGTCCGTACGGGCCGCCTGCCAAATTTTATCGGTGAAATTGCGCGGGAGTTTGCCGACGAGACCGGGAATATCGCCCAGCCCCTTGCCGTCCTTCCCGTGACAGGTCACGCAGAAGGCTTTGCCATGAAAGAGCGCCCGCCCTTTCTCGATATTCTCGGGCGTCGCTTCAAACGGATTGATCCAGGTTCTGGCCTCATCGATCTTGTCGACCGGCACCCTGGGTTTGAGAACGGCCGCTTCGGTCGCGACTGCCACCGAAGGACCCGGCCCGATCACCAGGAGGAGGAACAGGACCGGTAATGCCCAGGGTCGAGAGAACTGTCCCATCATGACATGTCCTTCGCGATTGAATCAGGCCATACGACGAACCCGGGTGAAGGGCCAGCCCCATCACAACGACAGGGCTGGCCCTTCGCCGCCCGATTACTTATCCGAATGGCCCGTGAACTTGTGGCCGAGCGACTGGGGGAAACTGACCGTCCCGTCCGGAAATTCCTGCCCGTGCTGCCACAGGTGATAGATCACCCCGTCGGTCCCTGCCGCCACTTCCGCCACTTTCGCAGCCTGATCGGCCGGCATGTCGAGAATCTGCACGCGGCCCGTGGCAATTTCCACCTTGTGATCGTGGAAATGGCGATGCCACTGGATCGCGGGCAGCTTTCTGGTCAAATCTTTCGATACGAAATACTCGACGGCCACGAGCTTGGCCTTGGGATCCGTGGAGTCAAACAGGAGGCATTGAAGAATCTTGTCCGAGATGCCTTTACAATAGTGATGGAACGGCCCGCCCGGCTCGCCGTTCGGCATGAGATGCGGGGCCTGCACGTGAATGTCGAACCCTTCGACCGGCGATTTCGGCTCACCGCTGATCGCCTTCTGCGGGGCAACTCCGGTACAGCCAATGGCTGCCACGGCAATCATGGCTAACAATCCTTTGTTCATCGCGTGCGACCTCCTGATGTAGGGTTGGAATAGGGAGCTGGGCTTCTTGAGCCTCTCACGTCGTTCACTGTACTGAGAGCGGAACGGACGGGAAAGGATTCAATAAAATTTCGCTCGGCTTTTCAGTCCTTTCCGCTCAAGCGGACCAGGAACCGGCGCAACCTGAAACGGGTCGACGGCTCTCCTGCCTCAGAAGACCTATCACACTTGAGAAAATCCAGGTAGGGCACAACGGGCTGACGCGAAAGCAGCCGTGAAAAGGCACGAAGGCTTGGAGCAGGAGACGAAACCTAGGAGGATCTGGCCGGTGGATTCACGCGCGACGGCGTGATGAGCTTTTGAGCCGGAAGAGCAACAACACCCTGGGCATCCATCATCTCGAACATGAGGCAACACTTCAATCGCCCACAGACACCGAGCAGGCGGGGATCTTCGACCTGCAACCCCAACGTTCGCGCCTGCTTCACCGTCACCGGCTTGACCTCTGTCAGAAAACTCGTGCAGCACAACACCAAACCGCAGGTATCCAGCCCGCCGAGCCGCCTTGCCTCCTCGCGGACTCCGACCTGGCGCATTTCGATCCGGCCGCCAAAGCGTCTGGCGAGATCCCGCACCAGTTCACGGAAATCGATCCGGTCATCCGCGGTATAGACGAACGTCAGTTGACGGCGCTGCAGCGCGCCGTACACCTCCACCAGTTTCAGCCGGAGCTTCATCTCTGCGGCCTTGACCCGGCAATAGGCCATGGCCTCCTGAGAGAGACGCTCAAGCCGCGAGACCAGGGCAGCATCCTCCCCATTCGCCTTGCGGAGAATCGGTTTCAGCACCCGCATCGGAGGAATAAACGGCGTCTCGTAAGGCGCGGTATAGACAACACCGTAGGTCACTTCGCCATCGGCTTCGAGCAGGACCCGGTCGCCGGTCTTCAAATGCAAATCCCCGGCATCCAGTTTTTTGACCTCCCCGCGATCACGTATCTTCACCTCGGTCAGCCGGACCGATTGGGGATAGGCCTTTACCATCTCGTCGATTGTGAGCTGATCCATGTGCGGCATGATACACGAGTTCGTGCTGAAGGGAAACGGGATAGGAGACCGACTCCGTAAGTAATCACAGCGAAGCCTAGAACAAATATTGCTTATAAGTCATTGATTTATCGCGTACACACCGACGTCATCGCGACGAGGCTTTGTGGTAATGTACTGATGTTCGTCTACCCTATCGACTGAATGCGCGACATACGGCGGTCCCGTACAGTGGACCTGTAAAGGAGCCTTTCCCGCATGATACGAAACCCAACCAGAGTCGCC
>OMJA01000246.1 GCA_900299245.1 Nitrospiraceae bacterium
GGCGAACCGAATTCGCCCAACTGGACCGTCCGCGTGATCCCGAACAAGTTTCCCGCCTTACAGGTCGAAGGCGACATGGGCCGGGAGGGGATCGGGCTGTACGACCGGATGAACGGCGTCGGCTCCCACGAGGTCATCATCGAATCGCCGGGCCATAAAGAAGGCCTGGCCGACCTGTCGACGAAAAAAATCGAGGACGTGCTCTGGGCCTATCGCGACCGCATGATCGACCTCCGGAAAGATCTGCGCTTCCGCTACATCCTCATCTTCAAGAACCACGGCGCTTCGGCCGGCGCCACGCTGGAACACAGCCACTCACAACTCATCGCCTTGCCTATCGTTCCGACCAGCGTGATGGAAGAACTCGATGGGTGCCGCACTCACTACGAGCAGAAGGAACGGTGCATCTACTGCGACATTCTCCGTCAGGATCTCTCGGACGGCGACCGGATCGTGGCGGAAAATCCGGAGTTCCTCTGTGTCACCCCCTACGCCCCGCGCTTTCCGTTCGAGATGTGGATTCTGCCCAAGCGCCACGCCGCCTACTTTGAGGAAAGCCAGAAATCGCAATTCGAATTTCTGGCGCCGATACTCTCCGAATCCCTGCGCCGCATGGACAAAGCGCTCGGCCGCCCGTCGTACAACTTCATCCTCCACAGTTCCCCGCTGCACGAAAAGACCGGCGACTATTACCACTGGCACCTGGAAATTATCCCCAAGCTCACCCAGGTGGCCGGATTCGAATGGGGCACCGGCTTCTATATCAATCCGGTGGCACCGGAGGAATCGGCGAAATTTTTAAGAGAGGCGGAGGTATAACGCCTCGCCCGGCGATCATTTTGCGCCGCAGACCGCCTGTACCAGCCCCGATGCGCCGTTCCGGCGCCTCAAGTTCTCGGTAACGTTACCGATACACCTTCAGCGCCAACGAGGCCACAATACCCAGGTCCGCCGTCCTACAGACCGTTGCCATCCCATGAGCGATTCCCCGACTACAGTCCTGCTCGTCGACGACAGCAGAACCAGTCTCGCGGTGCTGGTCGCCTACCTGGGAGAAAGCAACTACGATCTGGTCCGCGCCCGTGACGGGGTGGAGGCGCTCCGGCTATTGACGCGTGAACCGACCCGATACCACGCCGTCCTGCTCGATCTTGAAATGCCCAGAATGTCGGGCTTGGAAGTCTTGCGGCGTATGAAAACGCACGCCCAGCTAACGCATGTGCCCGTCATCATTCAAACGGCCTCCAGCGATTCACACCAGGTTGCCGAAGGGCTGGCCGCCGGAGCGCGCTACTATCTCATCAAACCGTTTCTGCAGGATAAGCTGCAGGCCATCATCGCGTCCGCCATTCGAGACTACACCGCCTACCTGACGCTCCAACGCGAATTGACGGCATCCATGCATTCGCTGCGGTTACTCCATACCGGACGGTTTTGTTTTCAAACGCCCGAAGAAGCACGCCAATTGGCCGCCTTGTTGGCTCACGCCTATCCCGATCCAGGCTGCGTGAGCACCGGACTCCTCGAACTGCTGATGAACGCGGTCGAACACGGCAATCTGGGCATCACCTATGAGGAGAAAACACATCTCCTGGCTACCGGACAGTTGGACCAGGAAATCGCACGGCGGATTTACGATCCCGCATTCAGAAACCGGGTCGGCGTGGCAAAATTGACGCGCGCGCGCGACGGGCTCTATCTGTCGGTGATCGACGAGGGCAATGGCTTCTGCTGGCAGCCCTTTCTCGACTTTACCCCGGAACGCGCGTTCGACACTCACGGCCGGGGCATTGCCACGGCACGGCTGCACAGCTTCGACACTCTGGAATATCGCGGGAAAGGCAACCGTGTCGAAACCGTTGTTCGAACGCGGCCGCATTCCATCCCGCTTGATTCCAACGCCGCCTGATCCCGCGCCTTCCGAAGCGAGTCACGTCCCTGACCATCCGTTCCGTCCCCCGCTTGTCGCCGAACGTCCGTCTGCGCTTGAATTTCTGCCCGTTTATACCGTCCAGCCCCCTCAAGTTCGCCGGCTCCTGACCGACAACGAGTAAGCGTTGTTTTGCCAGGCACCGTCCTTTCGGCAGCTGTATGGCTGCAAGGCCCCTATGTCATATACATCACCGCAACACTCATCGCCCCGTGAAACGCACGCACAGGCTATACCTGCCTGCGGGAGCTGCCAGGAAAACAACACCACCGCCCTCCGACAGTCTGATGAACAGTTCCGGCTTGTCGTAGAAGCCGCCCCCTACGGCATCCTGATGGTGAACTCCACGGGGAGAATCACCATGGTCAACCCGCAATGTGAAGTCATCTTTGGGTTCACGCAGACCGAGCTCATCGGACAATCCGTCGACATCTTGCTCCCACCCGCCTATCGTGACGCCCACGGGCGCCACCTTCTGGCATTCTTTGCCAATCCAGTTAGAAAGCAGATGGGCGGGCTTCGCGACCTGCCGGGCCTGCGAAAAAACGGAAGCCAGGTGCCGGTCGAGATCGGGCTCACGCCGATTCAGACGGCAGCCGGGCTACACACCCTCGCAACCGTCATCGACGTCAGTGTCCGTAAGGCCAACGAAGCGGAACTCCTCCGGCTGCAACACCATCTACGGGAAGAAGTTGACGCACGCACCAAAGAGCTGCAGCTGGCCAAAGACGCGGCCGAATCCGCCAATGCGGCAAAATCAATTTTTCTCGCCAACATGTCTCATGAACTGCGGACTCCCATGCATGCGATTCTCAGCTTTTCAGATTTGGCGGTGGCACGTCTCGAACAGAGAGACACGGCAAAAGTCCACCACTACCTCGGCCGCCTCCATGACAGCGGCAAGAACCTGCTGGCACTGCTGAACGATATCCTGGATCTCTCGAAACTGGAATCCGGCCGGATGATCTACACTCGTAAATCCATCCACCTTGCCGCGTTAGCCCAGGCGGTAGCCACGGACCTCGACCCTCTGCTGAAAGCCAAACAACTGACCTTCACGCTCCAGCCGCCGCAGATCGACACCTTCGTCCACGGCGATGAACTCCGTCTGGCGCAAGTGGTACGCAATCTACTTTCCAATGCGATCAAGTTCACTCGGGAAGGAAGCGAAATCAGCCTCTCTTTTTCCGCGGCAACCCTCTCCGTACAGGATGGGTCCCCAACAGAGGCCTCGGTTCCCGCTGTTGCGCTCACCATCACCGACCAGGGAATCGGGTTTCCGCCGGAGGAGGCTGAAACCATATTCGATAAGTTTGTGCAGAGCTGCAAGTCCAGAAACACCGCCGGAGGGACCGGTCTCGGGCTGGCGATCTGCAAAGAAATCATCACGGCGCACCACGGACAGATCCGCGCAGAAAACCGTCCCGGAGGCGGAGCCTCGTTTACGATCGTGCTGCCTCCGGATAACCAGACACACGAAGAAGAGGCGGCGTAGCATGACCGATTCGCTCATTACCGTTCTCCTGGTCGACGACAACGCCGCCAATCTCGAAATTCTCCAGGACAACCTGGCGGATAGCGGATATGCCCTCGTGTCTGCCTGTGACGGAGTCGAAGCACTGGAGAAACTGACCTGTGAGCCTCATCGCTATCACGCGGTCCTCCTCGACTTGATGATGCCCCGCATGACCGGCATGGAAGTACTCCAGCACATGAAGGCCCATCCGGTCTTGATGCATGTCCCCGTCATCATCCAGACCGCCGCCGCGTCCCCTACCGACGTCACCGAGGGGCTCGCCGCCGGTGCCCATTACTATCTCACCAAGCCGTTTGAGAAGGCCGACCTGCTCGCCATCCTGACGACAGCCATTCGAGATCGCACCGCCTACCTGTCGGTCCAGGAAGAACTGGAAAGCACCGCCGGAACCTTGCAACTGCTGCACAACGGGACGTTCGGGTTTCGGACTCTGGAGGAGGCCCGGCGGCTGGCGGCATTACTCGCCCATGCCTACCCCGACCCATCCCGTGTCGTGACCGGGCTCCTGGAGCTGTTACTGAATGCCGTGGAGCACGGCAACCTGGGCATCACCTATGACGAGAAATCACATCTGTTGGACCAGGGACAACTCGACGAGGAAATCGCCCGCCGGCTGCAGGAACCCGCCTATGCCGATCGATGTGCGGTCGCCACCTTTATCCGGCACGGGCATGACCTCCATCTCTCGGTCATCGACGAAGGGGCCGGATTCGACTGGCGTCCGTTCCTGCATCTCGATCCGCAACGTGCGTTCGACACCCATGGCCGGGGCATCGCCACGGCAAAGATGGTGAGTTTCGACTCGCTGGAGTACCACGGCACCGGCAATCATGTCGAAACAGTCGTCCATCTCCATCCGCAGGCGACGGCCAACGGCGACCTCGCCGTTTGACCTGCCTCCTTCCGACAACCG
This sequence comes from Nitrospiraceae bacterium, assembly GCA_900299245.1. GTDB lineage: Bacteria > Nitrospirota > Nitrospiria > Nitrospirales > Nitrospiraceae > Nitrospira_D. The sequence continues at coordinate 4,381 of OMJA01000246.1, forward strand.
GATCGCCGTTCGCTCCTTGCCTCACCCGCTCCGGACGCCTATCATATTTCTTTCGGAACTTTCCCGATAAGGACGACATCATGCCCGTTCGTTTTCGCCTTGAAAACCCTGAGCTCGCGCACCCCCTGCGGCAGATCGAACTGCTGGTCCGCCGGGCCGGAGGCCGGCTGTGGCTGGTCGGCGGCTGCGTGCGGGATTTGATCCTCGAACGACAGCCGCAGGATCTGGATCTTGAAGTCTCCGGAATTCCCGCCGGCCAGCTGCACACGATCCTGGCCGAACACTTTCCGGTCCAGTTCGTCGGCCGGGCATTCGGCGTGTTCAAGCTCGACGGGCTGCCGATCGACGTGTCGCTGCCCCTGCGGCGGCCACTGGAGGAGGCGAGTATCCCCGGACTGCTTCATCTGGCCGATCATGAGATGGACATCGACGAAGCCCTCTCACGGCGAGACTTCACCGTCAACGCCATGGCCTGGGATCCCGATACCCTGGACTTCCGCGATCCCTTTCACGGCCGCGACGATCTCCGAACCGGCACCTTGCGCCATGTCTCCGAACGGTTTGCCGAAGACCCGCTGCGCGTGCTGCGCGGCATGCAATTGGCCGCGCGGTATAATCTGGCGGCGGCGCCGGAGACGATCGCGCTCTGCCGGTCGCTCACACAGGAGCATCTTCCGAGCGAGCGGATCTGGGAGGAGTGGAAAAAATTCCTCCTGAAGGGAATCAGCCTCTCGAAGGGACTGCACTGGCTCAACCAGTGCGACTGGATCCGCTTTTATCCGGAACTCGCGGCGTTGCGCGGATGTCCGCAGGATCCGGCCTGGCATCCGGAGGGCGATGTCTGGACACACACACTGCACTGCCTGGACTGGTTCGCCGGGGAACGGACCGGCCGGATAGAAGATGATCTGACCGTCGGCCTCGGCGTGCTGTGTCACGATTTCGGGAAACCCGCCACGACGAAGGAAGAATTCGGGCGCATCACCTCGCGCGGCCATGAACCGGAAGGGGAGGCCCCGACCAGGCAATTCCTGGCCCGGCTCACCAATCAAACAGGTTTGGCCGACGAGGTCGCTGCCCTCGTACGCTGCCATCTGCGCCCCCGCGCGCTCTATGACGGGAAGGCCTCCGACAGCGCGATCCGCCGCCTCGCCAAACACGTAGGCCGCATCGATCGCCTCGTGCGCGTGGCGCGCGCCGATCATGCGGGCCGGCCCCCGAAACCGTTCGACAATTTCCCCGCCGGCGAGTGGTTGCTCAAGAAAGCACGGGAATTGGACGTCGAGACACAGGCACCACTCCCGATCGTCATGGGCCGGCATCTTCTCGCGATGGGGGTTTCTCCAGGGCCTGAGATGGGCAGACAGCTTGACGACTGCTACGAAGCCCAACTGGACGGATTATTCACCACGCTCGACGAAGGCCTGGCTTTCGCACGCCGCGGGCTCTCCGCCTCTCATTGACCCGAGCGCATCGGCCCGCCCCTGACGGCTTCCCACCCCTCACCACGGCTTGCGCGCCACTTGCTCCCTCACGCATCGGCAGCATATGATCGCCTCATGCATATTCAACTCAGCCATCCGTCCAGAACCGTCGAAATCAAAGGTCCGAAGAAAACCAAGGATCTCTTGAAAGAACTCAACCTCGTGGTGGAAGCGCACCTGGTCATCCGCGGCGATGAGCTGGTGACCGAAGACGAAATGCTCTACGACCAGGATCAGATTGAAATCCGGCCGGTGATCTCCGGAGGCTCCCCGCGCCTCACGAGCCCACGATGAATTGCACCAAATGCAAAACCAGAGCGGTCATTGATCTGCCGCGCCACAATGCCGCCTTCTGCAAGGGCTGTTTCAACTACTATGTGCACGACCAGGTCGGCCGGGCCATCAAGTCCGAGAAGATGTTCGGAAAGGACGACCGGATCCTGGTGGCCGTATCAGGCGGCAAAGACAGCCTGGCGCTCTGGGATGTGCTCCTCAAGATGGGCTACAAGGCCGACGCGTTGTACGTCAATCTCGGCATCGGCGGCTATTCGGAAGTGTCCCACGCCAAAGTGGTCAAGTTCGCCGAAACCGTCGCCGCCCCGCTCGGCGCAGTCCTCCACGTCCACACCGTCGAACAGGAAGCGGGGGCCGGCATCAAGGAACTGGCCATGCTGATTCACCGTCCGACCTGCTCGACCTGCGGCACCATCAAACGGTACCAGTTCAACCGCGTGGCGCTGGAACATAAATATGATGTGATGGCGACGGGCCATAACCTCGACGACGAAGCGGCCCGCCTGCTGGGTAATGTGCTCCGCTGGCAGGAAGAATATCTGGACAAGCAATCCCCCAACCTGCCTGCCTCCCTCGACGGATTCGCCAAGAAGGTGAAACCGCTCTTCCGCCTGTCCGAGCGCGAACTGGCCGCCTACTCGGTCTTGAACCGGATCGACTACATCGTCGAAGAATGTCCGATGGCGAAGGGCGCCCGGACGCTCCTGTACAAGGAAGTGTTGAACCGGCTCGAAACGGAATCGCCCGGGACCAAACAGGCGTTCTACTGCGGCTTTCTCGACAAACAGCGCAAGCCGGAATCCTCGCCGACTACGATGGCCGAGAAAGATCAGGCCATGCTGCACCCTTGTTCCGTCTGTCAGCAGCCGACCACTGCCGATGTCTGCTCCTACTGCAAAATGATGGCGCGGGCAAAAGCTCACGCGTCCTAGCGGCATCAACTTCAAGAAGGCTGATGGTGACTTTGTCCAACGCGTCCTCGCGCCTCCTTATGTTCAGCCTGGGACTCATCCTCTGGCTGAAGCTTTTGGCATCGCCCCTGGTCCAGGCTCAAGAATTCCCCGCCGCTACGCCAGTTGGAAACCACACGCTCGGCCTCACAGCCGGTCCGTTTTTCCCGATTCGCGTGCTGGCTGGCCAATCCTCAAAACTGTTCGGCGAAGCACTCATGCCTTCGTGGAGCGTCACGCTCACGGAACCGGTCGGCGCAGGCTGGTATCAAGGCCAGCTGGCGCTTGGCGCCGAAGTGATCGCCTTTCACACCGCCGAGCCCCTCACGGCCTATGGCGTCGGGTTCACGCCGAAACTGGTCTATACGTCTACGGCGTTCGGGCGGGTGCGTCCCTTCATCGAAGGAGGTGGCGGACCGATGTGGACGGATCTGGGCGGCCGGGTCCCCGAACAGCCCGGACAATTCAATTTTCTCGTGTGGGGCGGCGCCGGCTGCTCTTATCAGATGACGCGTCATTGGGCTCTCAACGCCGGCTATCGCATCATGCACATCTCCAATGCCGGAACCAGGGATCCCAATTCCGGACTCAACGTCGGACTCCCCTTTATCGGCCTGTCCTATCAGGGATTCTGACAACCCGCCCGCGCAGTCGACGGGGACCGTTCCTCACTTGCAAAGAAGGGATTGACCCCGTAAGCTGCGGAATTATCTTCTTCTTCAGACCATTCACACCGAAAGCGCAGAACCATGGCGACTTCTGAACGCGACTACTATCAGATTCTCGGCACCCCCCGGACGGCCTCGGCCGACGAGATCAAAAAGGCCTATCGTCGCCTGGCCCGCCAGTTCCATCCCGATATGCACAGCGGCGCCAAGAAGGCCGAGATGGAGAAGAAATTCAAGGAGATGAACGAGGCCCACGAGGTCCTGTCGGATCCGGAGAAACGCAAGAAATACGATCAGCACGGCGCTCAGTGGGAACAGGCCGAGGCCTATGAGCGGGCACGCCAGGCCGCCGGCGCCCAAAGCCGTGGCCAGGCCCACTCGTTCAGCGGCGAGGGGTTTTCCGATATCTTCGAGAATCTCTTCGGAGGCCGCGGGCGAACGGGAGGCCAGCAGGGATTTTCCTCATCCGGAGAGGATCTGGAAACAGAAGTCGAGCTGTCGCTCCGTGAAGTATTGCGCGGCGTGACCAAACGCATCAATCTCATGGAACCGACCCCCTGCTCCACCTGCCGGGGAAGCGGCGCCGTGAGAAACCGCCCCTGCCAGGCGTGCCTGGGCTCCGGCCACCGGATGGAATCACATTCCATCGAGGTCAAGATCCCCGCGGGCGTTCAGAACGGAACCAGAGTCCGCGTGCCGGGGAAAGGCCAGCTCGGCATCAACGGCGGCAGACGCGGCGATCTCTATCTGCACGTCACGCTCATGCCGGACAAGATCTTCCGGCAACAGGGCAGCGACCTGCATGCCAACCTGCCGGTGTGGCCCTGGGAAGCCGCGCTGGGCGCCGAAGTCATGGCTCCCACATTGACCGAGCCGGTCCGCGTGAAAATCCCCGCGGGCAGCCGTGCCGAAAGCAAGCTGCGCTTGAAAGGGAAAGGGCTCCCGACGGCGGCCGGTGGCCACGGCGATTTGTTCCTTACGCTCCAAATCGTCATGCCCTCCCCGCTAACTGAGGGTGAGCAGAAGTTATACGAACAACTCAGTCACTTGCGGACCGGCGACCCGCGCGCGGAACTCCTGGCCGCCGCTCAACGAAGCTGACCTCCTTCACCGTTCGGATACGGGACCCTGCATGCCCCTCACCGAATATGCGCTGCTGGCTTTCAGTTCTCTCTTTGTGATCGTCGACCCGATCGCGACGGTGCCGGCTTTTCTCGCCATGACCCCCCGCGATACGCTGCAGCAACGCCTGCGCATGGCCCGAGTCGCCTGCCTGGTAATGGTCAGCGTGCTGGCCGGGTTTGCGCTGATCGGCCAGTCGCTCTTTCACTTATTGGGCATTACCCTCCCGGCGGTGCAGGTCGCCGGAGCATTGGTGTTGCTGCTGGTCTCCTTGGACATGTTGCGCGCCCAGCGTTCACCGGTCATGGAAACCGCGGAAGAAACCGCCGAAGCCAGCGGCAAAGACGATATCGCCATCACGCCCCTGGCCATTCCCATGCTGGCGGGCCCAGCGGCTATTTCGACCGTCATTTTGCTGGACGCCCAGGCGGCCGGGTGGGTTCAACGCGGCATTTTGCTCGCTTGCCTTGCGGTAGTCGGTCTGGCAAGCTACATTATCCTGGCGCTGGGAGCAAAGGGAGCCAAATGGCTGACCCCGATGGCCGAGAAAATCATTACGCGCCTCATGGGGCTGTTGCTGGCCGCTCTCGCCGTGCAATTCCTGTTTAACGGACTCAAGGGAGACGGCGGACTGCTACAGCCTTAGCGCAAACTTCATCGTAATTACATGCGAAATTAACCGAAGAAGGACCCATGCAACGATCCCGTGCAACAATCATGACTCTGACTCATGCAGCCGCAGTGAGCCTGACGCTGGGCACATCCGGCGTCCGGCCCGAAGGATA
>OMJA01000247.1 GCA_900299245.1 Nitrospiraceae bacterium
ATCTTCAGGCAGAGGTCCGGGGCTCGTTCATGGGGCGCACGCTGTCGTTCTTTCCGGACCCGCGAAACGGGGAAGCGCCGGGGTATGTCGGATTGCTGGGCGTCGACATGCAGGACGAGCCCGGTACTCATGAGCTGGCGGTGGATATCAAGAGCGGCGATCATACCAGGCATGTCAGCATGAATGTGCTGGTGGTCAAAGAAAAGTTTCGCGTCGAGCATTTGAAGCTGCCGAAAGAGAAGGTGGATCTGGATGAGAAGGCGCTGGCCCGGTGGAAGGCCGAACAGGATCAGGTGAAAGCGGCGCTGGCCGAGGATTCACGCTCGAAGCTCTGGCAGGGGGACTTTCTCGAACCGGTCGGGGGCAAGCGCACCGGGATTTTCGGCAGCGTCAGAATCATGAACGGCCAGGCCAGGAATCCCCATAACGGAGAAGACATCGGGGCGCCTCAGGGAACCGACGTGCTCGCGACGAACGACGGGGTGGTGCGGTTGACGGTCGATCATATTTTCTCCGGCAAGGGCGTCTATGTGGATCATGGACTCGGGTTTTACTCGATGTATTTCCATCTTTCAGAAGTATCGGTCAGAGAGGGCGATATCGTGAAAGCCGGGCAGGTCGTCGGCAAGGTCGGCGCGACCGGCCGGGCGACCGGTCCGCATTTGCACTGGGGCGTGAAGCTCAACGGGGCGCGTGTGAATCCCTACGCGCTGCTGGATCTCCCGTTCAAGAGCGCGGTGCAATCGGCGGCACCGGCGCCGGTGGCCCAACCGACCGCCGGTGTGGGCGCGCCGGCTCCTTAAGCCGTTTTGCGTTGTTGATAGCAGTCGATCTGCCGGGTCCAGTTCAGTTCGGTGAGATTCCGAGTCCCCCCAGCAGCGGCATGAGCGCCGCTTCACCCGGTCCTTGGCCGTTCTTCATCGCATCGCTGATTTCATCCAGCAGATGTCCGGCCTGAGGATTCAGGCTCTTCAGTTTCTCCGCCAGGTGTCCGGACATCATGCCCTGCTGAATTTCCGCCTCAGACAGTTTGCCCTCTTTAATCCCCTGCTGGAGTTGCTGCGCCAACGCCTGAACTTTGGCAAAGAGGTCCGGGGGCATGTTGTTCAATATTTTGGCGGCCTCTCCCGTGCCCGTTTGAGCGAAGCAGGGGAGTACCAGCCACATCGTCATTCCCCAGGCGATGAGAGAAGTTCTGAAATGGATCAGCATGATTCCTCCTTCAGTCTGTGCCTTGTGAACGTCGCACGGCAACGCATTCATTATCCCCACCGGCCCGGCAGGGGGACAGCAAAATCATAAAACAGGATCGCCCGTCGGGCGGATCAGGGCGGAGCAGAGAGGAAGGGGATTCTGCTAGGTGCCGACGTGTACCGATGGTATGGTCAGAAACGTACGGACAAGAGAACCGAGGAGGACGGGATGTTGGACGGCATCGAGATCCCCGATATGACGCTCTATCTGGTGGCCGTGCTTGCGCTGCTGGTCATCTGGCAATACTACCAAATGCAGATCATGGCCGGACGGATCCTTGCGGTCGATATCTTCGACCGGTCGGGGATTCGCATGTACTTCTTTGTAACCGCCGATGACGATCATGTCTGCGAGGTCTGCTCGGCGGCGACCGGCCGGGTGTTTTCCTCCTCGCAAGTCGCGAAGCAGTCGTTTACGCCGCTGAACGGGACGTGCAAACGGGCGGTTCCCTGCGCCAGCGTGCTCGTCGGTCTGTACGGGGGATGGCTGGAGGCCCGAGGCGTGCTGGAGCGTGTGCGGGCGAATTTCAAGCCCCGGAAAGGCGTGCAGCTGTCTCCGGAGGAACTGCGGGCCATGGTGAATGGGCAGTGGGAGCGCAGCATCAGCGCGGAGACAGACCGGCTGGGGATCCACATCATCGAAGCCATGTGTTATGAAAAAGTCAATCCGCAAGTGGCGGTCTCAGGCTATCGTTTCGTCGTCGACCAGGCGAAAGAAATTCGCCATCTGATGTTGCTGGTGCCCGCCTATCTTCGACTGACCCAGTTGTTGATCAGATCGGGCGAAGCGGCTGAAGCGCTGGAACTGGTCGAGCGGTTCGAGGCTCGTTTCCCGACCAATAAACGGGGGCCGCATTTCCCGTCCGAGGAGCAGCGCGAGATGATGCGGACGAAAAAGACACAACTGCTGAAGGGCCTGCCGCTGAAGATGCCTGCCTGAAGAATTCATCCGCCGGTCGTTGGTCCTGTGCTCTGACTCGAATGCCGGGAAGGCTGCATGAGGCGGGAGCGCCTCTTAATAGTTTGATTCGAGGCTGGAGGGAGTCTTATTGAGGACCGTGGCCGTGGCGCGAGACAGGGCTGCGTCATGGCGATGATCCAACCCGTAGACTCTGAACTGAATCAGGCGGGTCGGCAGCAAATCGAGAAATTCTTCCAGCGGTTCGGTTGAGACCTGTCCGGTTCCGGGATCATAGACATAGAGCGGATTCCCGCGGCGGTCTTTCGGATCCGGCCTCGGGTCGAGCGGGGCCATGTCGACTCGAAATTCCACATTCCTCAATTCCCTGGGAAGCTCTTTGGCGATCTGCTGCGCGAAGTGTTCGTGGCCGGGGAACGCCATGCCCCGTTCCTGCCCCTTTTCTTTCAACGCCGTGCTATAGGCCATCTTCCACTTCACGTCGCGATCCAGGATGTGCGCCCATTCCTGCCCGAGCCGGCGGCGCGCTTTCTGGCGGGATGTGGCCCATTGGCGGACTTCCTCCAGTAGAGACCAGTCCGTGAGTCTGAGATAGTCGTCCATCTTTTTGCGGGGATCGTTCGGGAAGAGCAGCTTCATGGTGTCCCCGAAAATATCCCGCAAGTGGATATCGATGGCTCTGGTCGTGCGGTGAAAATAGACGTTGGAATAGAGGTACATCCGGGTGTTCAAAAACATCTGCAAGGCCGGCAGTCCGGTCTTGTGAATCGTGAATCCTCTGTCCGTAATGATGGTGTAGTGGATCAGGCGGGTCAGATCGACGGGCCCCACGGCGACGCCGCACATATAGGAGTCCCGGAGGACATAGTCCAGGTTGTCGCCGGTATAGCTGCCGGAGATGACCGGTTGCAGCATGTTGAGCCAGCGAGGGATCTTGGAATTGTCCTTCCCCTTTTCTTTCAGAATCAGATGGGCGATCTGATCGGAATTCAGCTCCTCGCCCTTGTCGAAGGGCCCTGAGGGGCTGCGGCGGATTTTCCGGATGATCGGGCCGAGATGGTCGCGGACGATGATTTGCCCGAGTTTTTCGTGGGTGAGATGAAAGCCGTGGAGATAGTTGTCGTCGAAGAAGTGGCAGAAGGGGCCGTGTCCGATGTCATGGACCAGCGCGGTCACCCGCAGCAGTTCTTCGACGTAGTTGGCCGAAGGGACGTCCTTCACGACTTTTTTGAGATAGGGGTACAGATGCCGGGCGAACCGGCCGGCGACGTGCATCGTGCCGAGTGAATGGACGAAGCGGGTATGCTCGGCCGAGGGATAGACCCAGCGGGCGCTCTGGAGTTGGTAGATATAACGGAGCCGCTGGACCCAGGGCGAATCGATCAGGTCTTTTTCGGTGCGCTCGTGCGGATCGGGATTCGCGTAAGGAACGGTGAACGACACATATTTATGGATCGGATCGGCAATAAGCGCGGAGCCGTCGTAGGGAGCATTGAGGGATTCGTCGACCTGTTGCATAGCAGCCTTGCATCTTAGCCCAGCGGATCATGGGGCGGCAATGGTCCCTGATCCGGTGAGGCGGTCGACCGGCGGTATTTTGAAATGAAATAGCAGGCGGCCGGGTAGGCCAGGAGCGAACCGACGAGGCTGAGCACGATGCCGCCCAGCGCGAACGGCGCGGCATAGGGCAGCATTTGCTGATACAGGCCGGTGAAGCTGAGATCGTGCCAGTCAAAGGCAGGCGTATCGGTTCGCCCGATCAGCAGGGCTCCGCTCCAGTAGGTCATGCCGAGGATGGGAACGATGGTCCAGGGATTGTTGATGAGGGCTCCGGCCAGCAGCGCCACGAAGTTGAGTTCGAACAGCCAGGTCAACAGGCCGACGAGAATCATGTGAAAGCCGTAGGCCGGGCAGAACGCGACGAACACGCCGAGCGCAAAGGCGAAGGCCGTCCGCCGGGGCGGTTCCTGCAGGTGCAGGACCTGGCGCAGAAGTGTGCGGAAGGAGCTTCGGTCAGCCACGGTGGTTCACTCGTCAGGTGAAATGGCGGTAACTGGTGACCGGCATGGGCGCCCTGGTGCCGTCGGGCGCGACGGTCTGCAGGCCGGACCGGCGCGGCCGGATCGTGCCGATTTTGGTGATGTGAAATCGCCTGGCTCCGGCCTGCCGTTCGAGCGTGCGCTCGTCGCGCGCCGCGACGGTAAAGAGGAGTTCATAGTCTTCCCCGCCTGCCAGCGCCAGCCTGCCGGGGTCCATTTTTCGACTGTCGGCATACGCTCGACAGGCTGGAGACACGGGGAGGTTCGCGAGGTCGATGTCCGCTCCCACCCGACTGGCCTCGCATACGTGACGGAGATCCCCGGAGAGTCCGTCGGAGAGGTCGATCGCGGCGGTCGCCAGCCGCGACTGATTGAGCCAGAGGCCCTCCCGTACGCGGGCGGTCGGATGCCGGTGCCGGTCGATCAGAAAGTTCCGGTCGGCTTTCGTCAGCCTCGTTGCCCGGCGCGCCGAGGGACGGTTGGTGAGGAGTTGAAGACCTGCGAGGGAATCTCCGAGCGTGCCGGTCACATAGATGCCGTCTCCGGTTCGTGCGCCGTCCCGGAACAACGCGCGGCCTCGCGGCGCGGTGCCTATCAGCGTAATGTTCAGAAAGAGTCCCTGGCGTGAGGCAGACGTGTCTCCTCCGATCAGGCGCACCGCATGCTGATCGCAGGCCGACATGAGTCCCCGGTAGAGAGCGTGAATATCCGCTGCGCGGAAAGCGGGCGGAATCGCAATCGAGACCAGAAGAAATCGAGGGGCGGCGCCCATGGCCGCGACATCGCTCAAATTGGCCATGGCCGCTCGGTAACCGACCGACGCCGGCGGAACGGTGCGCAGATCGAAATGGATGCCTTCGGTCAGGAGGTCGGTGGTGAGGACAGTCCAATCGCCGGCGGGGATTGAGACGACTGCGGCATCGTCACCGATGCCTTTCCGGATCAACGGGCTGCGCCGCTCATGCCGGCGCTGGAGTTGCCGGATGAGCGGAAATTCCTGGATGGGCTGCGCGGCCTTCCGGCGGGCCATAGATGCCAACGTTATGGCCGGAGGTGGGCAGACGAGGCCGTGATGGTGGCCCGTGCGGCTCCGCCTCCGGCGGTTTTTCGGCTCTTCTGCGGTCGCGAAGGTTTGCTCCGGGCAGCGGCCGAAGGTGTGGACGGCTTCCTGGCCGCCACAGCCGGTTTCGTTTTCCGGCGCAAGGCCACTTTCATGACGTCGTCCATCGTGTCGGCAAAGTGCAGCTGGATTCCCTTCAGGATATGTTTGGGGATTTCTTCCAGATCCTTTTTATTCCGCCGCGGGAGGATCACGGTGGTGAGCATCGCCCGCTTGGCCGCGAGAATTTTTTCTTTGAGTCCCCCGATGGCCATGACACGGCCCCGCAGGGTGATTTCCCCGGTCATCGCCAGGTCCCGTCTGACAGGGATGCTCGACAGTGCCGAGGCAATTGCCGTGGCCATCGTAATGCCGGCGGATGGCCCATCTTTCGGGATGGCTCCGGCCGGAACGTGGATATGGAGATCCTGCTTGCTGAACATGTCCGGGTTGATGTTTAACGTCTTTTCCCGCGAGCGCACGTAGCTGAGGGCGGCCTGCGCGGACTCTTTCATGACGTCGCCGAGATGGCCGGTGAGCGTCAAGTGCCCTTTGCCCTTCATAGCGGTGGCTTCAATATAGAGGACATCGCCGCCGGATTCAGTCCAGGCCAGACCTGTCGCGACGCCGATTTCATCCTTCTCGAGTTCGGACTCCGGGACGAATTTGGGCACGCCCAGGTACTTGTGCAGGTTGGCCGGCGTGACCGGGAACCCCTGGCCTTTTCCCTCGGCCACTTTCTTCGCGACCTTCCGCATTACGTTGGCGATTTCCCGTTCCAGATTCCGCACGCCGGCTTCGCGTGTGTAGTTGGTGATGATCTGCCGCAATGCGGTGTCGCTGACCTTCACGTGCTTGGTGGTGATGCCGTGTTCGGTGAGCTGGCGGGGAATCAGATAGGTTTGCGCGATGCCCAGCTTCTCTTCTTCGGTGTAGCCGGGAATCTCGATGATCTCCATCCGGTCGCGCAGGGCCGGAAGGATCGGATCGATCAGGTTCGCCGTCGTGATGAACATGACCTCGGTCAGGTCGAACGGCACGCCGAGATAGTGGTCGGTAAAGGCGCTGTTCTGTTCCGGGTCCAGCACTTCGAGCAGCGCCGCCGAGGGATCTCCGCGAAAGTCCATGCCGACTTTATCCACTTCATCCAGCATGAAGACGGGATTGGCGGTGCCGGCCTGCTTCATTCCCTGGATCAGGCGGCCGGGGAGGGCGCCGACATAGGTGCGGCGGTGGCCGCGGATTTCCGCTTCGTCACGCACGCCGCCGAGGCTGATGCGGACGAATTCCCGCCCGAGGGCCTTGGCGATGGATTTGCCCAGCGACGTTTTTCCGACGCCGGGCGGGCCGACGAAACAGAGGATCGGGCCCTTCATCTTCTCTTTGAGTTTCCGGACGGCCAGATATTCGAGGATGCGCTCTTTCACCTTTTCGAGGTCGTAGTGATCTTCGTTGAGCACCCGCGCGGCGGCCTTGAGGTCGAGATTGTCCTTGGACCGTTTCGACCAGGGCAGTTCGACCATCCATTCAAGATAGGTGCGGACCGTGGCGGACTCGGCGGTATCCGGATGCATCTTTTCCAGCCGCTTGAGCTGCTTCTCCGCCTCTTTCAGAACTTTCTCGGGCATCTTGGCGTCTTTGATCCGCTTCTTGAACTCGGTCACTTCTTCTGCCCGCTCGTCGAGCTCGCCCAGTTCTTTTTGGATCGCTTTGAGTTGTTCGCGGAGGAAGTATTCCCGCTGCGTCTTGTCCATCTCGCCTTTGGCCTGCGCCTGGATCTTCTGCTGCATCGAGAGGACTTCGATCTCTTTGCCGAGAATGTCGCTGACCAGCCGGAGGCGCTGGATCGGGTCCTGCAGCTCCAGCACGCTCTGGGTAACGTCGACTTTCAGGCCGAGGTTCGACGCCACCATATCGGCCAGGCGTCCGGGCTCTTCCAGGTTTTCGATGACCACCATGACGTCGGGAATGAGGACTTTGCCGAGACTGACGATCCGCTCGATCTGCTCCTTGACGGTCCGCATGACCGCTTCGGACTCCAGCGCCGTGGCAGTGATCTTCGTGTCGGGCATCTTGTCGATGCGCACGGAATAATATGGCTCCGATTGAATGTAGGTGCTGACCTTGGCTTTCGCGATCCCCTGCACAAGAATCTTGATCCGTTCATCCGGCAGCTTGAGCATGCGCATGATGATGCCGACGGTGCCGATGGTATGAATGTCCTCCGGCTTCGGGTTCTCGACATCAAGGGCTTTCTGGGTGGCCAGAAAAATCATGCGATTGCCGGCGAGGGCGGCCTCGATCGCTTTGATGGACATCTCGCGTCCGACAAACAACGGCAGGACCATATAGGGAAACACGACGATGTCGCGAACAGGCAGAAGCGGCAGCTGGTCGGGTACTTCCACGTTCTGCGGCGGCTGAAGGTCTTGTTCGATCGAGTCAGTCATGAGGGCGTATATCCTATGTTCTTAGTAGGGATGCCAATGAGGAGCGGTAGACACGAGCGGACTTGGGATCACGGTTATGACGCACCTGCGTTCTCGCACGCTACTTTCTGCGCTGGCCTGACGGTGTGCGAAGCTTCGCGGTAAGGTATTCCAGAAAGTCCGGTCCCAGAGCCGGATTTTTTAAAGCGAATTCGACGGTCGCAATCAAGAAGCCCAGCTTGTCTCCCGCATCGTGGCGCTGGCCCTGGACTTCATGGGCGAACATCGGAGACTTTTTGGCCAGTTCTTTGAGCGCGTCGGTCAGCTGGATCTCCCCGTTTTTCCCCGGAGCGGTTTTTCTGAGAATGGGGAAAATCTCCGGGGGCAGCACATACCGCCCGATCACGGCGAGATTCGACGGGGCCTCGGCCGGCGCCGGTTTTTCGACCAGGTCTTTGACGCGATGCAGGCCCGCGCTCATTTGTTGGGGGGTGACAATGCCGTATCGGCCCACGTCCTGCTTGGGGACTTCCTGTACGCCCAGGACCGCCCCGTGGCGTTTCTTGTAGACATGGACCAGTTGCGCGAGCGCCGGGACGGGCGAGTCGATAATTTCATCGCCGAGGATGACGGCAAAAGGTTCGTCGCCGATCAGATGTTGGGCGCAGAGCACGGCATGACCGAGGCCGAGCGCGACGGACTGACGGACGTAACAAAAGTTCGCCAGGGTGGAGATATGGCGCATCTGACTCAGGAGCTGGCCCTTGCCCGTTCCTTTGAGATTTTCTTCGAGTTCGACCGAGCGATCGAAGTGGTCTTCGATGGCCCGTTTCCCGCGGCCGGTGATGACGATGATGTCTTCAATTCCGGATGCGACGGCTTCTTCGACGACATACTGGATCAGGGGTTTGTCGACCAGGGGGAGCATCTCTTTCGGAGATGCTTTCGTGGCCGGGAGAAAGCGGGTACCAAGGCCTGCAGCCGGGATAATGGCTTTTCGAACCGTATAAGAAGGCATGCGGCGATAGTATGTGATGGCATAGGTGAAGTCAAGAAACCGGGCAAGTCCGCAAGGGGCACAGCGGTGTGCCGGTATGTCCGCATAATCCTTTACATCATAGAAAGGGCTCAATATAATCCGGAAGTTTTGCGTGTCAGGACGCAGGAACCTCAATGCGGAGCGCCGGGACGCGTTGTCTTACCAGGGTGAAGACCGCCGCCGGCGGTTCCTCAGAAAAGGATCGGCCGAGTGACATGAATTGGGCGCAGGCCTGGCAGGTGTCCCAGGCACGGTCGCAGGAAATCGCGGTCGGCTACTTTCTTATGGCGGGGGGATCTGGGTTTGTGTTGTTGAGTTGGTTCGGTAAGGTCCAGTGGTGCGTCGTGATGCTGACGCTCATCGCTTCCTGTCTGGCAGTGGGGGATGCGGTCGCGCAACTCGCTGGCCTCAAGGTCAAGACGATCGAAATTCGAGGCAATAAGCGGATTGAACTGCCCGCAATCGCCGGTCGCCTCACGCTCAAGGCCGGCGACTCGTACCAGCCGGAAACCGTGCGCGGACAGGTCAAGATTCTCTACGATACGGGATTCTTCGAGGATGTGCAGGTCGAAACGGAATCGGTCGAGGGCGGAACGGCGGTGGTGTTTGTTGTCCGGGAGAAGCCCTTCATTACCGAGATTGTGTACGACGGGAATGAAAATTTGAGCGATGATAAGCTCAAAGAGAAGACCACCATCAAGGGTCAATCTTTTCTGGATCAACAGCAGGCGAAAGAAAGCGCCGAGAAAATGCGGCTCGCCTACCAGGACGAGGGATATTTCAACTGTCAGGTGATCCCCGTCGTCCAGACCTTGGATGAAGACCGCAAACGACTGACGTTCTTTATCAAAGAGGGCGAGAAAACGAAGGTCAAGGAGGTCATCTTCGAGGGACTGCGTTCTGCGACGAAGGATGAAATCTTCAAGCTGGTGGCCACGCGGGAGTGGATACCCTGGTACGGACTGATCACACAGCTGAAGTTGCCCTCCTTCGTGTCGGACGCCGGGATTCTCAAGCGCGATGAGCTGGCCAACGACGTGGAGCGGATCAAGGAAGTGCTATTGAATAAAGGGTACCTGAATGCGCAGGTCGGTTCGCCGACGGTGGAGCTGACGGAAGATAAGAAGTGGTTCATCGTGACCTATAATGTAGTGGAGGGGGAGCCGTTCACCGTTTCGGAGGTCGGTTTTCGAGGGTATACCGTCTTTGAGGAAGAAGAGCTTCGTGAAAAACTGAAGATTAAAAACGGAGAGATCTTTCAGCGGGCCAAGATCCGCGACGAAATCACCCGCATCACGGACATGTACGGCAGCAAAGGCTACGCCTTCGCCGATGTGGTGCCGAACGTGAATCCGAACAATGAAGAGCGCACCGCCAGCCTCATTCTCAGCATCAAAGAGGGTGAGATGATGCGGATCCGGCAGATCAATATCACCGGCAACGATAAAACCCGCGATAACGTCATCCGTCGTGAAATCCGCGTGGACGAGCAGGACGTCATCGATACGCCGTCGCTGAAGCGCAGCTTCCAGCGGCTGACCAATCTGAACTTTTTTGAGACCGTGGAAATCCTGCCGTCCCAGGTCGAAACGGATAAGGTTGATCTGAACGTCAAGGTCAAGGAAAAGCCCACCGGCCAGTTCAGTATCGGCGGCGGATTCAGCACGTTGGACAAACTCGTCGCGATCGCGGACATCACGGAGGGAAATCTCGGCGGCAACGGGTATATGGGGCGTATACGCGGTCAGCTCGGCCAGCAGCGATCGTTGGGCCTCATTACCTTGCGGAATCCCTATTTGAACGACTCCCTGACGTCCGCGCAGCTCGATATCTATCGCAGCATGACCAACTACATTTCCTATTTTGAAGAGAAGACCGGCGGCAGCGTCACGTTCGGCCGTTGGTTGTCGGAATACGTGACCGGCAGCGTCAGCGTTGTGGCGGAGCAGTTACGATTCAAGGATCCCCAGCCGGGGCTCTGTCCGGATCTGTTGCCGCTGATCTGCCGTCAGTTGGGCAGCCAGACGACGACGGGATTCCGGACGACGCTGTTCCGCGATACCAGAGACTACTATCTCGATCCCCGGTCGGGCATGCGGATCGGCGGCGGGTTCGATTACGGCACGCCCTATCTGGGCGGAACGAACAATTTTTACAAATACTATGTCGATATCAGCAAATACACGCCGCTGCCCTTGGATACACGCTTTGCCGCACGTGTGCGCTATGGCGTGACGGAAGGGATCGACGGGAAACAGATTCCCTTGACGGAACGGTTCTTTGTCGGCGGCATCAACACGATGCGTGGGTTTGCATTCGGCAAGGCCGGTCCGGTCGTGCCGAATTTGTACACGATTATCGGCGCCTCGAAGGAATTGATCTTTAACTTCGACTATATTTTCACCATTTCGTCCGAAGCGAAGCTGAACGGCGTGATCTTCTTCGATTACGGCAAGGGGTTCGACGACAACGAAAAGATTTCGTTGAACCTGAGAAAGGCCGCCGGTATAGAAGGCCGGTGGATTTCTCCCTTCGGACCGTTACGGGTGGCCTACGGGTTGAACCTGGAGCCGAAGACGGGCGAGCGTACAGGGGTGTTCGAGTTCACGATCGGGTCCTTGTTCTGATCGACGAGGGAAGGGGCGCTGTGACGAGAATAGCCGTATTGAACGGGTGGTGTCGTAACGGCTGGGCCGGGCTGCTTGCCGTCGCGCTTCTGATCGCGGGCGGCTGTGCGGGGTCAGGTCCCAAGGTCGAGGGGAGGATCGGGGTCTTGGATCCCGCCCGTATCCTGTCCGACACGAATGCGGGGAAAAAAGCGAAGGACAATCTCGCGGCCTTTTCAAAGAACCGGCAGACGCTCATCGAACTCGATGAAAAAGAATTGCGGCGGATGGAGGAGGATTTCGTCAAGCAGGCCACGGTGCTGAGCCCCACGGCCAAGCGGGAACGGGAAGAGGTGTTCCGCCGGCGCATGCAGGAGTATCAGCAGAAGGTCGCGGAGCTGAACCGGGAAGTGCAGGACAAACAGAAAGATGTCATGGACGGGTTCCGCGATAAGCTCGAGGCGGTCGTCGGCAAAGTGGCGAAGCGCCTGGGCCTTCAGATCGTGGTGGACAGCAGCAAGGGCGGCGCGACACTCTATCGAGAGGACACCCTCGATATTTCGAATCAGGTCATCGAAGAGTTCAATCGGGACTATCCCTAGCAGGAGGAGAAGGCGCGTATGAAACGACAGGGCGTGGTCGGGATGCTCGGGGTATTGCTGGCGAGCGCGTGGTTCGCTCACGCGGCGTTCGCGGCGGAGACATTTAAAGTGGCGGTGATGGATCAACAGGCGGTGATGGAAAAATCCGTTGCCGGCAAACGCGCATTGGAGGAGATGAAGAGTTATTCGATGACGCGGCAGAAGATCGTCAGCGCCGATGATCAGGAATTGAAGGATATGGAGCTGGCGCTGCAGGATCCCAACAGTAAATTGAGCGAACAGGCCAAGCAGGAAAAACAGGAACAGTTCAGGGCAAAGCTGGAAGCCTATCAGCGGCGGCTCGGGGACTTTAATCGGGAAGTGCAGCAAAAGCAGCGCGAGATGGTGATGGAATACGCCAAGAAGATCGCGGCGGCCGCGCAAGCGGTTGCGCAGAAGGAAGGCTATCAGGCCATTCTCGACAAGGGCAGCGACAACATGGTCCGCATCGTGTTGTACTATCAGCCTGCGCTGGATGTGACGGATCGGGTCGTGAAGGAGTTTGACAGCCAGAATAAGTAGCGAAGGAGTTTGATCTCCGGAACACGCGGCGATGTGACGCTGGGGCACGGGTATAAGAGGAGGCAACGGCAATGGCAGTGATGGAACAAGCGGAGATTCAGGCATTACTTCCCCACCGGTATCCTTTCCTGCTGGTCGATCGAGTGCTGGAGTTGGAGCCGGACCGGCGAATCGTGGCGATCAAGAATGTGACGGTCAATGAACCGTTCTTCCAGGGGCATTTCCCCGGCCGTCCGGTGATGCCGGGGGTGCTGATCATTGAAGCGCTGTCCCAGGCCGGCGGGTTGCTTGCGTTTAAGTCCATCGGAGAAACGGCCAGACCGGTCGTGTATCTCACCGGCGTCGACAGCGCCAAGTTCCGCAAGCCGGTGGTTCCGGGTGACCGGTTGCGGATCGAGGTCGAGGTCCTGCGGAAACGGCCCCCGTTTTGGAAGATGCAGGCTAATGTGTATGTCGACGACGATATGGTGTGTGAAGCGGAAGTGACGGCGATGGTGACAGAGGAAAAAACAGCGAAGAGTGAAGGGTGAGATGTGACGACCGACGGGCTTGACCTCGCGCAGAGTCCGTCAAGCTCCGGCGTCCGTCACAGGTCACGTATCACTGGAGGTTCAGCGTGCAGATTCATGCGACAGCAATAGTGCATCCGGGCGCGAAGTTGGCGGACGACGTGGTGGTCGGGCCGTTCTGTCTGGTCGGCGAGCACGTGTCGATCGGGAAGGGGACCAGGCTGTTTTCCCACGTGACGGTGGACGGGTGGACCGAGATCGGGGAGCGGAACGAGCTCCATCCGTTTTGCTCCATCGGCGGCCCGCCTCAGCATCTGGGCTATAAAGGGGAACCGACACAAGTGGTGATCGGCAACGACAATATTCTGCGGGAATATGTCACGGTCAATCGCGCGACGGTGCAGGGCGGAGGGCTCACCTCCGTCGGCCATAAAAACTTCCTGATGGCTTATGTCCATGTCGCCCACGATTGCCGCTTGGGGAATCACCTGATTCTGGCGAATGCGGCCAGTCTGGCGGGGCACATCACGATCGGGGATCATGCCATCATTGGCGGGCTGACGGGCGTGCATCAGTTTGTGCGCATCGGGGCCTATGCCATGGTCGGAGGCTGTTGCGGCGTCGTGCAGGATGTCCCGCCGTTTACGCGGGCGGCCGGCGGATACCGGGCGAAGCTGTACGGATTGAATTCCATCGGGTTGCGCCGCCACGGATTTTCCGGCGACCGGATTTCCGTGCTGAAGAAGGCCTATGATCTCCTGTTCCGCGAGGGGCATCGATCGGCCGAGGCGATCCGGCTGGCGCGGGCTCAGTTCAAGGATCAGGCCGATGTGGCGCAGATTCTGACCTTTATGGAAGCCACCAAGCGGGGGATTTCCCGTTCCGTCGGGAAGGACCAGGGCGATGAGGAAGAATCCGCGTGACCGAGTCGGCTCCTCTCGACAACAAACGAATCGGATTGATCGCCGGCAACGGACGATTTCCGATCATCTTCGCCGATAATGCCCGGAAGCTGGGCTACTTCGTTTCCGCCGTCGCCCATGTCGGCGAGGCGGAGCCCGAGCTCGAGCAGCATGTCGATCGTATCCACTGGATTAAGATCGGGCAGCTCAACAAGCTGATCAATGCGTTCAAGAGCGACAATGTGCAGCGCGCGGTGATGCTCGGCGGGGTCAAGAAGACGCATGTGTTTACGACGGTGCGGCCGGATTTCCGGGCGCTGGCGCTGTTCGCGCGGGTCGCGCTCTGGCGCGATGACGATATTCTGCGGGAAATCGCCGCGGAGATCGAGCGCGAGGGGATTACGATCTGTGAGTCAACCTTCGGCCTTGAAGGCATCCTTGTCGAAGAAGGGCTGCTCGCTTCCCGTGAACCGTCCAAAAAAGAGTGGGACGATATTCGGTACGGCTGGGAGATGGCTTATGAGATCGGGCGCCTGGACATCGGGCAATGTGTGGTGATCAAGGACAAGGTCGTGGTGGCGGTGGAAGCGGTCGAGGGAACCGATGGCGCGATCAAGCGGGGCGGAGAGCTGGCGAAAGACGGCGCGGTGGTGGTGAAGCGCTGCAAGCCGCAGCAGGATCTCCGGTTCGATCTGCCCGCCGTCGGGCCGCGAACGATCGAGGTCATGGCCTCCGTGAACGCGAAAGTCCTGGCGGTGGAGGCCGGGCGCACCGTCATGCTCGACCGGGCTCTGCTGTTGGAGAAAGCGCGTGAGGCCGGTATTGCCGTGATTGGTATCAAGCATCTCGAGCCAATCAAAGCGTAACGGCGCGCGGAGGGAAGGGAACGACGTGAATATCTTGCGGGCGGGCGTCATCGGCGTGGGGCATCTGGGCCAGCACCATGCGCGGCTCTATGCCTCTATCCCCGGGGTGACCCTCGTCGGAGTCACCGATCAGAGTCCTGAGCGCGCGCAGGAAATCGCCGGGCGGCATGCGGCGAAGCCTTATCGAGCTCCTGAAGATCTGCTGAACGACGTCGACCTGGTCAGTGTGGCCGTGCCCACATCTTCTCACTATGCCGTGGCCAAGCTGTGTCTTGAAGCCGGCAAGCATGTGCTGGTCGAAAAACCCATCGCGGTGCAACCGGCGGAGGCGCATGAACTGGTGGCCCTCGCCAAGGCGAAGGGCTGCCGGCTGCAAGTCGGTCACAGCGAACGCTTCAATCCGATCATGCAGATGGTCCGGCCGCACATCAAGCGCCCGGTGTTTATCGAGGGGCATCGGCAGAGCAGTTACAGCCCTCGCGGAACGGACGTGGATGTGGTGCTGGATTTGATGATTCACGATCTGGATCTGGTGTTGTCGTTCAACCCCGGACCGGTTGAAGAAGTGCGCGCCGCGGGGGTGGCGGTTCTTTCTCCGACGATCGACATTGCCCAGGCCCGCATTCAGTTCCGTGGCGGCTGTGTGGCGAATCTGACGGCGAGTCGTGTGTCGACGAACAAGATGCGCCGGTTGCGGCTGTTTCAACGGGAACAGTATCTGTCGATTGATTTCCAGACGCGGCAGGCGGTGATCTTGCGCCGCCGCCTTGTGCCCGGTGCGCCGCCTGAACTCGACACCGAAACATTTCAGGGGAATGCCGACGAACCGCTCAAGCTCCAGTTGGAATCTTTTGTGCAAGCCATCCGCACGGGAACGCGGCCGGAAGTTTCCGGGGAAGACGGGGCAGCCGCGCTGGATGTCGCGCATCTGGTGTTGGCTGCGATCGCAGACCATGCGGCGCGTCAATCCGCTTAACCCGGTCGGCGGCGGTCCGGGTCTTGGATCCGTCGGCTCTCTGCGCGGATCGTTCAGCGTCACCTGATATTCACCCCGAGAGACTCTCGATGCCGCAGATTCTGATCGTAGCCGGTGAGGCCTCCGGCGATCTCCATGGCGCCAATCTGGCCCGGGCGCTTCGTGAACTCGATCCCGCTGTCCGACTCGTGGGGGTGGGCGGGGCCGCGATGAAGGCCGCCGGCGTTCAACTCGTCGAAGGATTCGGGCATCTTGATGTGATGGGAATCGTCGGATTTTCGGCACTCCGCGCGATCATCCGCCGGTTTGCCGCCATGCGCCGCCTGCTCCGGTCTGAACGGTGGGATGCCGTGGTCTTCATCGACAATCCCGGGCTCAACCTGCGCTACGCCTGGTTTGCCAAGTCGGCCGGCTTGCGCGTGATCTATTACATTGCGCCGCAGATCTGGGCCTGGCGGCCGGGCCGGATGAAATACATTCAACAGCGCGTGGATCAGGTCATGGTGATTCTTCCGTTTGAAGAACCGC
>OMJA01000248.1 GCA_900299245.1 Nitrospiraceae bacterium
ATGCCCACTTCCAGCACGGAGAGCCGGCGATTCCTCGTGCGCTTCGCTTCGCATTTCGCCACGGTGCCGCAGATCGACGTGACCATGCCCGGCATCAGATTGCCGATCGGCGTCATCACCGAGCGATCTTCATAGCGCCAGGGAATCGTCCACAGCGCGTCTTCCACCGTCTCCACTCCCAGCCGCTGAAGCAGACTGGAGCGCTTCGGCCCGACTCCCTTCACGAACTGGATCGGAAGATTCCAGACATCCCCCCGCGCGGAGCCGCCGGGCTTTTCAGCCGCCTCGCCGCTCTCCTCCTCGCAAACGGGTACCGGCTCAGGGGCCGCGTCCCGCAGCCGTCCGAGAATGGCGCAGGCCGCTCGTAGCCGCCGCTGCTGCTCGTCGATCGGAAGAGTCTGCTGGAAATCGATGAACAGCTCGCGAAGCGAGCGCAGCCGCGATTCGATGGCCGGCGGAATCCACTCCCTGGCCAGCGCGGATTGCACCTGATGTGAGACGAAGCTGCTGAGATTTTTCACAGCCCCGGCGTGAGCGCAATCGTCTTTCGTCGCAAACTCAATCGGCCGGGCAAGGCGATCGAGCCACTCATGAAACGTCGCAGGCAAGCTGGACTCGGCGGGAGGCTCCATAACTGGGCGGGATCGTAGCACACCGGCGCAAGTCACTCAATCAAGCCGTTCCAGCATCACACCTGCCCAGCCGCGCTGTGCCCTGCGCCCGATTCCGTCGATTTCTTGGCCCGCTCCCTCTCAGGTGTTACACTGAGTCACCCGAACTCTATGTATCGCCGCAATATCCAACATGTCCTCATTCCGCTGGCACTGGGCCTGGCTCTGTTTCTGGCCTATCAGCTCTATTTCAAAGCGCTGTGGGTGACGATTCCCTCGCCGCAGGCGCCGGCCGGGACAGCCGCCGATTCGACGGAGCCTCATACGGCCGGATTGCAGGCGGACCCGCCTCCGAACGACGAGGAGATCAAACAAGTTCGCGGGATCGACCACACGATTGTCCCTGAGACCGATTCAAGCCGCGTGCTGGAAACGATTCGCGACGAAATTGAAAAGAAGCAGTTTCCTACGGCAGAACGCCATTTGATGGAGCTCTCGCCGTCCGTGCTGGCCGATGCCAAAGCCAAACCCTACGTCGCGATCCTCTGGAACAACCTTGGCCTCGAACAGGAACGGATCGACGGAACCAAAATCTCGATCAAAGCCTTCAAACAAGCCGCCGCGCTCGACCATGCCAATCCCATCATTCAATTGAACCTGGCTCACGCCTACTGGGAGTTGCGGGACCCGGCGCTCAATCAGGATTTTCTGACCGGCTTGATGGCCCTCGCGCCGAACGAACCGTTTCCACATCTCGCAATGGCCGACCTGCTCTACGAACAGGACCGGCTCAGCGAGGCCGCCACGCACCTGGCCCAGGCAACGGAACGGGCCGGCAAAGACCCGCGCGTACAGTCCTACCTCGCGACCGTCACGGAAAAAGTGCGCCATACCGACGCGGTGGAATCGCGCCTGAACGCCAGAGCCAGCAGCCATTTCCTGGTGAAATATGACGGCGCGGAAGATTCCGGCACCTGGACGACGGTCCTGGAAATTTTAGAAGAAGCCTATCGGGAGATCGGCCAGCGATTCGGTCATTTCCCCACGAGACCGATCGCGGTGGTGCTGCACACCAAGGACACGTTCCAAACCGCCACCGGCAGCCCGGCCTGGGCCGACGGCCTCTACGACCCGACGCTCGGTCGCATCCAGATTCCGACGCAAGGCGCGACGACCGATACCAAGTGGCTCACCCACGTCCTGAGACATGAGTATGTCCACGCCCTGCTGCATGACCGTCTCGAAGGCCAGATCGGAGCGCTGCCGGTGTGGCTCAACGAGGGGCTCGCTATGCAACTGGCCGGCGATCCCTGGCCGGACCTCGACCAGGCCATGCCGAACGGCGGCTCAGTCCTGCACTTGCGATATCTCGAGGGAGGGTGGGGGCAGATGCCGCAGAACGTGGCGATGCTCGCCTATCTCGAAGCCAATTCGGCCACGCACTATCTGATTGAACGCTACGGAATGAGCCGTGTCGGAGAACTGCTCAACGCCTTTAAAGCCAAGGCCACCGTGGCCACCGCCATCCAGGATAAGCTCTATCTGTCGTACGATCAGTTCCACCAGCAGTGGCTGGATACGTTCCTGCAAAAACGCAGCTAGGGTGTCTCGTCCGCTAGATCTGCTCCCGCAACATCGGACGGACTGGTTGACCGGACCAGGTGGGCAATTCCACCGCCCGCTCCTCCACGGACTCCGGCTGAACCTCAGCATCCTCCGCATCGCGCTGAGCGAACTGATCTTCCCACAACAGATGCCGGCCGTCGGCTTCGAACATGCGGACTCGGAAATCAAAGGAGCGGCTCAATCCCGAACCGGCGGCGTCCTCGCCCGGAAGCCGGTCGACGATCCGCTCCATTCTGGCGCGCCCCATCCCGTCCGTCGAAAACTCATCTTCCCACACCAGGCCTCCTGTTTCCGGATCGAGCGCTCGGAGTAGAAACGACGGCTGAGGAGCCGTTGTCGCCGTCTCACTGATTTTAGTCACCGTCGCACGGCGGGGAGCCACGGTCGAGACCAGTTGTCCGGAACTTTCGGCATCGCGGGGCGTCAGATTGAGATTCCCTTCCCATTGAAATTTTCCGGTCTTGGCATCATACACACGCAGCACGAAGTTGGAGAGATCCGTCGCCCCGGGACCGACGCCCCCGGCAAAAATCCTCTCCTGCGGCTGCGAACCTTTCCCTTTGCTCTCTTCTTTCACATTCAATTCATAGGTATCATCCGAAAGAACTTCACCGCTCTGCGGATCATAGATCTTCACTGTGATCGTGGACACATCTCCGATCTCATAGCCGAACCCGGCCGCGACAATCGTCGCTTTGACGGGAGCAACCTCCGCCCAGGCCAGCGACGGGCCAAGCATGATGCCCACAAGACCCCAGGCCAGATTTTTAATGGAATGCCGAAGACGGCGGGACGAGTGGAGTTTCTTCACTTGAAGCTTGGGAGACATGGCACCGGTCACTGACTGCAGAAGACGGCTGATCCAGGAAATGATTGGCATGGCCCCTCCGTGATGTTGGGGTCATTCTGCCTGGATCAACCGACTGCGTACATTCCCCACATATGGGAAGATTCCCCTCGAAAGGGGGGGACCGGCGGCCTTACATGAGGAACAGATGACGTCAACGAAGAGGAGAATCGACCGATCCAAAGAGCCGATACCGGTACCTGGCAATCAACCGGTAGCCACTTTCGGCCACGGCTCTCGCCGGAGCCCGGCGCAGCATCCACAGGATGACACGGCCTCCTGGAAGAGCGGAAACAAACGGGAGAAACGCGTCCAGCCCCTGCACCACCGTCCCTGTCGAACTCACGAAATACGCCATCGACGGCGGGCCCGGCCGGTACCGTTCACCCAGCGCCGCTGCCGCTTCCCGGCTCTCATATGGAATCATCCGGAGCCCTGCCCCGGCTTTGTTGATTCCGGCCCGGTCGAATTCCGCTTTCACCGCGACACAGAGCCGGCAATTGGCATCATAAATCAGCAGGCCGTTGATTCCGGGGTCGCGCTGACAATCAGGCCACGGTTCTCGCATAGTGCAACCAGGCTACCACCCGCGAAATTCCCTCATCAAGACGACGTTGTTGCCGCGGCATGAACCGGCTATAGTGGCGGGATGACACGTCCCTGGGGATTGATGATCAGTTTGATCGGCCTGACCGCCATCGGCATGGCAACGCTGTTTCTCGTGGGGCAGCCGGACCAGACGGAACCAGGCCGCCTGCTCATCGGCTTCCTCATCGGCATGCCGGTGTTTCTGCTGATCGCAGTGCGGCTGGGGTATCGATGGGCCACGATGGCCAGTGTGATCTACGGAACCGTGGGACTGGCGCTAGACCTGTCGACGATCGTGCAGTTGATCACCAAAGATCAGCCGACCGTCGCGGCGCTGACGGCCAACGGCTTCAGCGGACTGTTGAACTTTCTCGTGATTGCGTTCGGCGGGCGCGCGTTCCTGGACGTTTCCCAGGCGCCGCCGCCTCCAGGATCCCGTCCTCCCAATCCTCCGTTCCCGGCTTCATCCGCAACACCCTAGTCGTCGCGAAGCCGGCCTCTTTCAGCCAGACGCTCGTCTCCTTCGCCGAATAGGTATTCCCCTCTTCCGTGAAGAGCAGCATCGAAACGGCGAAGAGGCTCGCGTCGGCAGGCCGAAGGCCTTCGCGATCGTGCAGAAACGCATCTTGAATGAGCAACCGTCCGCCGGGATTCAACGCCGCACGCGCGCGACGAAAGACGGCGCGATTCGTTTCAGGTGAATAGATGTGCAGCACGTTGGAGTACCAGATGACATCGTAGGTGCCGGGGATGGCCTCTTTCGTAAAATCGACCGGCACATAACTGAGACGGGATCCCGCCTTATGCGTCGAGGCAATTTCCCTGGCCACTTCCAGAGCTTCCGGGCGATCGCCGACCGTCGCCCGCAAACGCGGATGTTTCGCCAGGAATGCCATGGCGTAGGTGCCGGGTCCTCCGCCAAGATCCAGCAGCGTGTCGGCCCCGTGCAGATCCACCTGCCCGGCAATCTTCGGCGCCGTCTCCAGCGTCCGGTAGTGCATGGCCCAGGTGAATCGCCGGCGATACCCCGGCTCTTCCGGCACATCTTCATCCAGCGGACGCCCTGTCCGCACAGATTCGCTCAGACGCGCCCAGTCCTGCCAATGGCTTGCCATGAGGTCGAGATAGTCTTTGCGGTAGGCGGCATGCCGGGCATTCAATGCCGTCGACGCCAGACGGCCGTTGCGATAGGCCTCTCCCGTTTTAATGAGCAGGCCGGACATGGCCAGATTCCGGCACAGGATCGAAAGCCCGCGCTCGCTCACGGACAGGGTCTTGGCTAACTGAGGAATCGTCCAGCGGCGGGTGCCGATCTTCGTAAACAGATCCAGTTCCAGCGCCGTGAGCAGGATACGCGGCAACCGATAGGCCGACACCGCATCGCGAAACTCGCCGAAGGTGGTGATGCGCGGCGTCATGCCGCGCCGCCGATCTGTCGCATGCACCACCGCATGAGATCCTGCACCTTGGACGGATTGGCAATATCCACAGGCCTGGCAAACGTGGCCGCAACAAATTCGTCGTTCATTTCGGTGTCTTCGGTAAACCCGGACTGCAGGAGCAGCGTGCGGAATTTCCCGACCGCCGGCTGAATAAAATACTTCGCCTGCTTGGCCACTTCATCCGTACCGAGATCTTCCGGCGTCCCGTCTGACATCAAGGCCATGACATCGTCCATCGCGACCCCGTACTGACAGAGCACGGTCCCTTCCGGTTTGACCTCGAGCAGCCAACCGTCTGGCCCGAGATCCATCGCCAGCGCTCCGCCCGGCTCCAATTCATAGAGTTGCGGGAACGCCCCCATCAGCGCCGTACGGAGCTGCGGCCAGGCGGAGACGTTCGGCTCACTCATGCATGCGACTCTCGATAGGGAGGGATGGAATCGGACTCCGCCAGTCTGGCGCGGAGCCGGAGCAGACGGTTCGTATTTTCTTCCAGCTTGGGCAGCTGATATTTGCGGTCCATATGCACGACAAGTTCAAGCAGATCCGCCGCGTCCTGCAGGCGGCCGATCG
>OMJA01000249.1 GCA_900299245.1 Nitrospiraceae bacterium
AGAAGACAGGCACGCTCTCCGAGTTGATCGCTGACCTGCCAAAGACCATCGTGACGCCGGAGATTCGCGTCGATTTACCCGATGCCGTCAAGTTCGAAGTCATGCGCTCGATTCAGACAAAGTTCGCCGAGTATCTGAATGCCAGACGGGGATTGGGCCCGGCAAAGCTGATGCTTCGGGGCGTGATCACGATTGACGGGGTACGTGCCGTCTTCGACGACGGCTGGGGCCTCATCCGAGCCTCGAATACGCAGCCCGCACTGGTCTTGCGGTTCGAAGCCATCTCCATCGATCGCATGAACGCCATACGTGCGCTGATCGAGGGCGAACTTGCCTATGTCAGGCGGGCATTGGGCCAGTAGCGCCGGCTGCGCGTGTAGTAGAATCCACTTCATGCGAATGGTTTGCTCTGCCATCGTGGTTGGGTGTGTCCTCAGCTGGCCGCTGGCTGTTCAGGCAGGCGAGGAGGTGTTTGGCCCCAAGCAGTCGTTTGAGATCGGCGAACGGCTGACCTTTGAAGTCTCATGGCTGAGTATTGCCGCGGCCACCGCGGTGTTGGAGGTGGTTGGCATAGAAGGGCGGACAGACCGGTCGCTCGCCAAATTGGTGGGGACCGCCCAATCGAGGCCGATTCTTACGAGATTCTTCCCAGTCGACAACCGGGTAGAGTCCGAAGTCGATCTCGACACCCTTGCTCCTGAGCACATGACATTCCGCCGACGTGAAGGGAAGAAAAAGGAAGACATCGAGTATCTGTTTCACCAAAAAGAAGGGACGGTCACGACGATCAGAGGGGGTCGGACAGAATTGTTGACGATTCCGATGGGGACACAGGACATCATCTCCTGTCTGTATTACACCAGGGCGGTGTTGCCCTTAAAACCTGGTGCGTCGTTGACGATGAACGTCTATCATGACAAGAAAAACCGTCCGGTCGAGGTCCGTGTCGAGGATGTGGAAACCATCGGAAGCCGCTGGGGAGACCGCGAGACGGCGCGCTTGCTTGTGATCATGCCGTTTCATGGGTTGTTCATGAATCAAGGAAATATCCGTGTGTGGGTGACTACTGACGACCGCCGCACGCCTTTGCGGATGAAGGCGAAAGTCGTTCTTGGATCGATCGTCGCCGATCTCGTTGAGGGGTTTCCAGTAAGCCGCTTGGCTGGGCGGTAAATCCGGATAACGATTGCCCAGCCGGTTCATAACCCGCTATACTCCTCTCACATCATGAGAGAGTTTCCTCTTACCCTTAGCCGGTTTATCATGGACAATCAGGCGTCGCATCAAGATGCGGCGGAGGGATTTTCCAGTCTGGTGACCCAGGTCGGTCTCGTTGGCAAACTCATCGCTCAAGATCTTCGGCGCGCTGGGCTGCTTGACATTCTGGGATCGACCGGTGACACAAATGTACAGGGCGAAACGGTTAAGAAACTGGACGCCATCGCGAACGACGCCTTTGTCAAAGTCTTTGAACACAGCGGCTATGTCTGCGCCTTGGCTTCAGAAGAAATGGAAAAGCCGATCTCGCTGCCGGGCAATTGGCCTCAGGGCCAGTACATTCTCCTGTTCGACCCACTCGACGGCTCCTCCAATACGGACAACAATATGCCGCTCGGTGCGATTTTTTCCGTGCTCAAGCACGACCGGACCGATCGATTGCCCACTGATGACGAGTTGATCCGTCGAGGGACTGAACAGGTGGCCGCCGGGTATTTGTTGTACGGATCGAGTACCATGCTGGTGTACACGGTCGGACAAGGCACATATGGCTTTACGCTCGACCCCGGCATTGGAGAGTATTTGTTGTCGCACAAGCGGATGACAATTCCGGATAAGGGGAAGGTCTACTCTGCCAACGAGGGGAACTACAACAAGTGGTCGGCGGGCACGAAGAAGTATCTCGATTCGCTCAAGGTCGTCGATAAGGCCACCAGCCGTCCGTACAGTACCCGGTATACCGGCTGTCTGGTGGCTGATGTGCATCGGTTGCTGCTCGGAGGCGGGATCTATCTTTATCCCGGCGAAACCGACAAGCCGGAGGGGAAACTTCGGTTGCTCTATGAAGCGAATCCCCTCGCGTTTGTCGTCGAGCAGGCAGGGGGAAAGGCTTCGACAGGAACATCGAGGATCATGGAGGTCGAGCCAAAACAATTGCATCAACGGGTGCCGTTGATCATTGGAAGTAGCCGCGATGTCGAGCAGGCGGAGGCGTTCATACAGGGGAGAGCATAACCCCGTCTTATTTGGTATCTTGTCAGGGGGGGATTGTCATGGGAGACCGGGTTCAAGAAATTCTCAGTTGGTATGGGAGTGATAACGCTGGAACGAAGGCCAATCTCGCGCGCATGCTGCGATGCGGCAAGTTGGCAGGGACCGGGAAATTAGTCATTCTCCCGGTGGACCAAGGATTTGAACATGGTCCGGCGAGGAGTTTTGCTCCAAACCCGCCCGGATACAATCCACACTATCACTTCCAACTCGCCATCGATGCCGGATGCAATG
>OMJA01000250.1 GCA_900299245.1 Nitrospiraceae bacterium
AACGCCATCGACCACGGCATCGAAATGCCGACCGAACGCCATGCCGCCAACAAGCCGACAGAAGGGATCCTGCGGATTGCCGCCAGCCAGGAGGGCAACAGCATCGTCATCCGCATCCAGGATGACGGCAAAGGGATCGCGCTGTCGAAGATCAAGGCCAAAGCGCTGTCCAAGGGATTGATCAGCGAAGCGGAGCTGGCCGGCATGGAACCCCGTGAAGTCGTGAACCTGATCTTTCTGCCGGGATTCAGCACAGCCGAGAAAGTCACCGATGTGTCCGGCCGCGGCGTCGGCATGGATGTCGTGCGCACCAACATCCGCAAGATGAACGGGACCGTCGAGATCGAATCCGAGGAAGGCAAAGGCAGTCTTATTACGATCAAACTGCCACTCACCATCGCCATTATTCAGGCCCTCATGGTCGAAGTGGAACGGGCGACCTTTGCCATCCCCTTGAGCTCGGTCATCGAAGCCGTCCGCATCTCCAAGTCGGAGATCAAGACGATCAACGGAAGGGAAGTACTCCATCTTCGTGATCGCGTGCTGCCGCTCATCAGACTGGCGAAGGAGTTTGAGATTCCCACTGAACAAGAACGAGACCGGTTCTATGTCGTCGTGGCGGCGCTCGGCGATCGCAGGATCGGCGTCGTCGTCGATGAATTACGGTCTCAAGAAGAAGTCGTGATCAAGTCCATTTGGGACTACCTCGACAGCATCAAAGGCATATCGGGAGCGACGATCACCGGCGAGGGCAAGGTGGTGCTGATTCTCGACATCTCGGAGCTTGTCGAGAACGCGCAGGCCTGGCATGCCAACGCGATGGTGGCCTAGGTGGTCGATGACCTCAGACGCGATAAAGGAGTGCGACCATGTCCACGCTGATTAACGAAATCGATGCCCGAACCAGGCTGGCAGGCGCCAACCAAATGGAACTGCTCCTGTTTCATCTCGGGACCGGAGAGTTGTTTGGGATCAACGTGTTTAAAGTCCGGGAAGTGATGAAGCTGCCCCCCCTGACCCGCGTCCCGGAATCGGACACGCGCGTGCTCGGCATGGCCAATATTCGCGGGACGATGGTCCCGGTCATCGCGCTCAAACGCACAGTCGGACTCGGGGACCATGATGTCGATCTGAGTAAACCAGAATGCAAAGAAAACGGCATTCTGATCATTACCGAGTACAACGGGAGCCTCCAGGCATTTCACGTCGCCGCTGTCGACCGGATTATCCGCACGTCCTGGTCGCAGATCAAAACGCCACCCGCGTTAGTCCGTGAAAACAACAAGGGCGCCGTCACGGCCGTGACCATGCTCGACGACGGCCGCATGATCTTGATCCTGGATGTGGAAAAACTCCTCAGCGATATTTGTCCGCGCTCGGATGAGGAAGTCTTCGCCGGCATTATCGAGCGGCCGGAGCTCAAAGCCAAATGTGTCCTGTTCGCCGACGATTCCTCGGTTGCACGGACCCAGATTAAGAAGGCGCTCGATCGATTAGGAATGACCTACATTCAGACCACGACCGGCAAAGAGGCTTGGGACTACCTCGAGAAGCTTGCTCAGGAAGCGGTGGGGCAGGGCCTGTCTCAGGTCAACAGCATTCAACTGGTGCTGAGCGACATTGAGATGCCGGACATGGACGGATTCACGCTCACCAAACAGATCCGGTCGGATCCGCGCCTGGCGCACTTGCCGGTCGTCCTGCACTCTTCGCTGACCGGCAGCTGCAATCAGGAAAAAGGAGCTCAGGTCGGAGCTACCGATTATGTGACCAAATTCGACCCGGTGCAATTTGCCGACAAACTGACTCGTTACATTAAGTAGTCCCGGTACTGACACCTAGTGTGAGCAGGATCACAATGCCGAAGACCATTCAAGTGCTCGTTGTGGATGACTCGACCTTCATGAGGAAGAGCTTGTCCACCATGTTGTCCAGCGATCCCCGCATTGCTGTCGCCGGCATGGCCCGCAACGGCGAGGAAGCGATTCAACAGGTCAAGGCCTTGAAGCCCGACGTCGTCACCATGGACGTGGAAATGCCCGGCATGAACGGCATTGAAGCAGTCCGGCGCATCATGGCGGAATTTCCCGTCCCCATCGTCATGGTCAGCTCCCTCACCACGGAGGGCGCGACGGATACGCTCAAAGCCCTGGAGTATGGGGCCGTTGATTTCATCCCCAAGCAATTAGACGGCGTCGCCACGAATATTGTTGAGATCGAGCGTGAATTGGTCGCCAAGATCGTGAGCGCCAGCCAGGCGACCGGTAAACTCACGATCCGGCGCTCCGGCACACCGATGGCCCCGATCGTCAAACCGGCCGGCGGCGCCTTGTCAGCCCATTCAGTGAGTGTCACGCGCGGCAATCGCATTGTGGCGATCGGCTGCTCCACCGGTGGACCCCAGGCTCTCATGGAAGTGCTCCCGATGCTTCCGGCTGATTTTCCGGCCGGCATTGTCATCGTGCAGCATATGCCCAAGAGTTTTACCAAACCCTTTGCGGACCGCATGAACCAGATCTGCCCTCTGGAAGTGAAGGAAGCCGCCGATGGAGACGAAGTAAAGGCCGGACGTGTCCTCATCGCGCCGGGCGGCCTGCAATTCAGGGTCAAGAAAAAGTCGATCACAACCAATATCGTGGCTCTCAGCCCCAACTATGAAAAGCATCTGCATGCCCCGGCAGCCGACATCATGCTGCAATCCGTGGCTGGTCTCTATGGAGAACGCGGCATCGGCGTCATCCTTACCGGCATGGGACATGACGGCCTGGAAGGGATGAAAGCGATCAAGGCGTCGCATGGACGAACCATCGTCCAGGACGAAAAGACCTGCATCGTGTACGGAATGCCAAAAGCGGTGGTCGAAGCAGGATGCGCCGACAAAGTCGTGCCATTGCCGCACATCGTCGGAGAGATTTTGAACATGGTGTAGAGACGGATGAACCAGGTGACAGGGGACACAGGGGCACATTACTCACACAGCAGCAGGTAGGAGGATCTATGAACGCGTTACTCAAGAACATGAATATCGGGCCCAAATTTGTCGCTGCGATCAGCCTGGTCGCAGTGGTCGTCATGTCGGGAGGCTATGTCATTCTCAATAAACAGTCGGACGCCAATCTGGACGAAATGCTGACTCAGCGTCTCAAGCAGATTGAGGCGGTGGTACAAACGTCCCGCGCCTACATCGCCACCAACTACGTGGCGAAACTGAAGAAAAGCAAAGCCGGTAATGAAATTATCACCGCGAAGGACCACGCCAATAATCCTGATGCCATTCCGTTCCCCGCCACTGCCGCGCGGGAAATCGGCGAAGAATTGATGAAGAGCGGGACCATGAACTTCCGCTATGTCTCGCAAGCACCTCTCAATCCGGCCAATCTCCCCAAGGATGGCTTCGAAACGGAGGCACTGAAAGCCCTCGCTTCCGGGGCCGACAGCTATAACCGCCGCGAAGACGTCAACGGCACCCTGATGTTCCGTCGGGCCATCCCTGACAAGGCTACGTCGGCAGCCTGTATTTCCTGCCACTCAGACAAACAGGTCGGGGACACCCTCGGCGCACTGGTCATTAACAGCCGGATGTCCATCGCCAAGGAGAACGCGGACAAGGCCATGATGAACACCCTGGGACTGATGGCCGGAATGGTCCTGATAATCGCCGGACTGACCTACGCGCTGCTCCGTTCCCTCGTCCTCAAACCCATTCATGAAATGGCCGCCATTTCGAAAGACATCGCACAGGGCGAGGGTGACCTCACAAAGCGTGTCCCGATGCATGGCACCGATGAAATCGCAACGCTTGGCGGCTATTTCAATCAGTTCATCGAGAAGCTCCAGGGCATGATCGGCAAAGTGGCCCATGTGACCGATAAGGTAGCCTCCGCATCGGTTGAGCTGTCGGCCACGGCCGAAGAAATTTCCAAAGGCACCGATACGCTCACTTCACGGGCCTCTCAGACGGCTGCCGCGGTCGAGGAGATGAACGCAACGGTGAGCCAGGTCGCGCACAACTCAGGGAAAGCGGCGACCCTCGCTCAGGAGACGGTCAAGACCGCCAAGGACGGCGGCACCGTGGTCTCCGACACCATCTCGGGGATGCAGCAACTCTCCGATGCCGTATCCAGCTCGGCGACGATCATCGCGGAACTCGGCAAGTCGTCCGATCAGATCGGCGAGATCGTCCGGGTCATCGAAGATATCGCCGACCAGACCAACTTGCTGGCCTTGAACGCCGCCATCGAGGCGGCCCGGGCCGGCGAACAGGGACGTGGATTCGCCGTCGTCGCCGATGAAGTCAGAAAGCTGGCGGAACGGACGACGAAAGCCACGAAAGAAATCGGCGACATGATCCGCCAGATCCAACAGGATACCCGCGGCGCGGTCGAGTCGATGCAGCAGGGAACCGTCAAGGTCACCAGCGGTGTGGACCTCGTGAACCGGACCGGTGAAGCGCTCTCGCGCATCGTCGAAATGGTCTCGGAAAGCGCCGACATGATCAGACAGATCGCCGTCGCATCGGAAGAGCAATCGGTTGCCACGCAACAGATCGCCAACGACATCGAAAATGTGGCGAAGGTCACCAAGGAATCGGCATCCGGCGCCAATGAGTCGGCCAAAGCCAGCCATGACCTGAGTCAGCTGGCCACCGAACTGCAGGGGATTGTCGGATCCTTCAAGCTCTAGTCAGGAGCCACGAAAGGAGACGCCGATGATAGTTGAAGACAAAGCAGCGGCTCCGGTCCATCAGAAGGCCGGAGCCGTCCAGAACGAAAAAGGCGGGGAAGACCTCGTCCAGTTCGTCACCTGTCGGATTGCACAGGAAGAGTTTGCCCTCGACGTCCTGTGCGTGCAGGAAATCAACCGGATGGTGGAGGTCAC
>OMJA01000251.1 GCA_900299245.1 Nitrospiraceae bacterium
CGCGCGCGGTCCTCCACACCGACTTCGCCCTTGACCCAGGCAAAATCTCGGCGGCGGGCTTCTTCGCGCAGAAACTCCTGGTCGTCGTGAATGAGTTCCGTAATGATGCCGCCGCCGGCAATATCGTACTCGTCGACCAGCACAAACCGACCGGTAGCCTCAAACGAGGCAGACAGATCGAACGC
The DNA here is from genome assembly GCA_900299245.1 of Nitrospiraceae bacterium. Classification (GTDB taxonomy): domain Bacteria; phylum Nitrospirota; class Nitrospiria; order Nitrospirales; family Nitrospiraceae; genus Nitrospira_D. The sequence continues at coordinate 186 of OMJA01000251.1, forward strand.
CACCGGGGCCTTCGTCCGTAGGGTCAGCTCGGCCACCTGGTTCTTGTTCACCGTCATACTGCCCTGCTGTTGCGCCAGATCCATCGTATCGATAATCCGATGGATGGTCGCCACTTCGCAGTCGACTTCCTTGTTGGCCACACGCAACTGGTATTTCCGTCCGCGCTCCAGCGGACGCTTCCCCAGCCAGAAGAGATTGGCCCTGAACGCCGTGGAAACCGACGGCAGATGCTCCTGATGCGTGGCGATCTCTCCGCGCTCCACGAAAATCTGCTCGTCGAGCGTGATGCCGATGGATTGACCGGCATACCCTTCCGTAGGAGGCGGATCGATGTTAAAGGCTTCGACGGACCGGATATTGGCCCGCTTGTTCGACGGTGAAAACACCAGATGATCGCCGACCTTCAGCTTCCCGGCGGTGATACGACCGGCGATTATGCGGCGGGCATCGAACTTATAGACATCCTGAACCGGGAATCGCAGCGGCTGTTCAGAGCGGGCCGCTTCCTTCTTGAATAGGCTCAAGGTATCCAGCACGGTCGGGCCGGTGTACCAGGGCATGTTCGCGCTGCGGTTCGCAATGTTGTCGCCGAGCTTGGCGCTGACCGGAATGATGCGCTCGGGCACGGCTTTGAACTGGCCGAGAAACTCCCGATACTCTTTCTCGATCCCGTCGAACACATCCTGCCGGTAACCGACCAGGTCCATCTTATTGACGACGACGGCAAACTGCCGGACACCGAGAAGCGACAGCAGGTACCCGTGCTTCTTGGACTGCTCCTTCACGCCTTCCAGCGCATCGATCAAAAGCAGCGCGGCTTCCGCCCGTGCGGCGCCCGAGATCATGTTCTTGAGAAATTCCTTGTGGCCCGGCGCATCGATGATGATGTACTGGCGCCCTTTCCAGATAAAGAAGGTGCGCGCCGTATCGATCGTAATTCCTTGCTCTTGTTCTTCAAGGAAGGCATCGAACAGGAAGGCGTACTCAAACTCTTTGCCCTGCTGGCGACAGATCGCCTGCACCTTCTCCAGCTTGCCATCGGGAAGCGATCCGGTATCGGCATAGAGCCGCCCGAGCAAGGTGGACTTGCCGTGATCGACATGCCCGACGATGACGATGTTCAGATTCTCAGAGGGTTTGGTGTTCGCTGGCGTATTGCTCATGATTACATATACCCATCTTTACGAAGGAGCTCCATCCCGCGCCCTTCATCCTGTGCGCGGCCGGCCCGTTCCGCCACTGTGGTATGGCGCAATTCGTCGATGATCTCGTCGACTGTTTTCGCCGTCGATTTGATCGGGGTCGTACAGGGCGCGCAGCCGAGACTGCGATAGCGGGTGCCGGCCCCCTTATCGAGATACAAGTCCATGAAGGGAATGTTTTCGTACTTGATGTATTCCCAGATGTTGATTTCCGTCCAATCCAGCAACGGATGGATGCGAATATGGGTGCCGGGCGGGAAGGTGGTCTTGAATTGATCCCAGAGCTCGGGGGGCTGATCCCGAAAATCCCAGTCGCCATGCTTATCGCGCGGAGAGAAATACCGTTCCTTGGCCCGGGTTCCCTCTTCGTCCGCCCGCACCCCGAGGATAATGCCGGTGTACCCCTTCTGCTCGATCAACTGTTTCAGCCCGTTCGTCTTGAGGGCGGTGCAACAGGCGACGCGCCCCATCGTATGGTTCATGCCCGCGGCCAGGGCTTCTTTGTTTTGCCCCACGACCAGATCCAGCCGCCATTCCCGCGCGATCCGGTCGCGATATTCGATCATCGCGGGAATCTTGTAGCTGGTATCGACGTGCAGCAACGGAAACGGCACCTGCCCAAAGAAGGCCTTGCGCGCCAGCCAGAGCAACACCGTGGAATCTTTGCCCATCGACCAGAGCATGGCCAGATTGTCGAAATGCTTGTACGCCTCGCGAAGAATGTAGACGCTTTGATCTTCCAACTGCCGAAGATGTTTCACGACCGACGCCCTTTCTCTAGTTATCCCCGCTTGCTCGCCGCAAGAGGCGCCTGCGCCAGCTCATCCAGCTTGCGTCCGGCTGCGCCGCTTTCAAGTGCAGCCCGCGCCATCGGCAGACAGGCCGGTAATGTCGCCCCTTTGCCCGCGGCGTACAGCAACAGCGCCGCATTCATCAGCACCCAATCTTTCGGACTACCCGGAATCTGATTCTGAATGATCCGACGCAACAATTCCGCTTCCTTGTCCTGTTGGCCAGGGGGAAACCCCGCCATGTCGCGAGAGGTGCCCAGCGCCAACCCGAAATCCTTCGGCGAAATGCCCAGCGGCGTGATCCGCTCATCCCGCAGCTCTAACACCCGGGTCGCCGCCGTGACGGATAACTCCGGATCGCCTTCGACACCCCGGATGACCAGCGCCCGTGGACAGCCCAGCATCCGCAGTACTTCCGCCGTCTTTTCAAAATGGGGCGGGTGCGATAACCCGACCACCTGCGCGGCCGCCCGCGAGGGATTCAACAGGCGGGCGATCGGATGAAAGAGGTTGCGCACGCCGATTTCCTGGCGCATCTCCAGAAACCGGTACAGCGGCGGGTGGTACATCCCGATATCGAGGTAGACGAATCCTTTTTTTGTGACATACTCGCCGGCCATTTTCGGATCGAGATCGATCGGAATCCCGAGTGCTTTCAGCACACCCGCAGCACCCGGACGACCGGGAATTCCGTCATAGCCGTGCATCACGATCGCCGCGCCCGCGGAAGCCGCGACGATCGCGCCGACAATCAAACTGTGAAAGGTCTCTGACTTGCCCGCATAGCTCGGCACATCCACCACGGCCAATTCCTTGGGAATCGACAGCGGCGCGACATAAGCACGGGCCGCCGCCGTGAACGCCGCCAGCTCCGATACCGACTCCATCTTGAATCGCATCGCCATGAGAAACGCGCCGATCTGCGCCTGGGTCGCCTGGCCTTCGATCAACAGCTTCATGACCTGCTTGGATTCATCCCACGTCAGGTCTTTGGAGGCTCTGGGCCCCTTGGCAATTTTCGCAATGAAATCTTGAATAGGCATATTAGGTTTTGTGGAGCCCACACTCGGTCTTGGTAAAAGTTTTCCAGCGTCCGGCACGGGGATCTTCCCCCGGCGCCACCGGCGCCGTGCAATGGGTGCACCCGATGCTCGGATAATTCTGATCGTGCAGCGGATTGTAGGGAACCTCGTAGACCTTGATATAGGTCCACACATCGGCCCACGTCCAGCGGGCCAACGGATTCACTTTGACCAATTGGAACTTGCCGTCCCATTCGATCAAGCCCGCGTTGGCTCTCGTAGGAGACTGCTCCCGGCGAATGCCGGTAATCCAGGCTTCATACCCTTTCAAGACACGCGTCAACGGTTCCACCTTCCGCAACTGGCAGCAGCGATCCGGCTCAGTGGACCACAGCGCCGGACCATGTTGCGCTGCCTGCTGATCCGGCGTCAGCAATGAACGGACCTGAAGAACCTGTGCCGGCTGCAACGCATACTGTTGAATGATGCGATCGCGAGTCGCATAGGTTTCAGGAAACAGAAAGTCGGTGTCCAAATAGAACAGTGGAATCGCGGGATCGATGCGATGCACCATGTCGACCAGCACCACATCCTCCGCGCCGAAACTGCAAGCCAGTACGATCTTCGGCGCATACCGCTTGATCGCTTCTTTCAACACATCCTGCGGCTGCTGAGATTCGACCGCGTCGCTCAGACGCTTCAATTCCGCCGCCATCTCCGGACTTCCGCCGCTGGTCATACGTGCGCCTTGATTCCCTTAACCTTCGACTTTTTCCACAAGAATGCGATAGTGGGCGGCCTCCGGCTCCAGCGCTTCCTGGAGGAGCAGGAGATGCCCGTCATTCTTCAAACTCATCGGCACGTTCTTAATCGGTTCGCCGGCGTCCAGCCAGACCTCCAGCTTTTCACCCGCGTCCATCATCTCGAGCTTGAGCTTCGTCTTCACATAATTCAGCGGACAGGCAACGCCGCGGAGATCGTACACCGGTGCTCCGGTCGGTGCGGGAGCGGCTGGCGCAACCGGCGCCGCTGCTTCCTTCGCGGGAGCGGCAGTCTCCTGGGACGGCGCAAGCTTGAGGTCTTTCCCCATCTGCTCGGTCGCCGCGCGGCAGGCGTCGACAAACCCTTTTGCAAAAGTCATTTTCTCACGCGCCGACTCCGCGGTTGTATCCTTAGGCCCGAGATCGCCTACTTTCTTATTGAGATCGCGGTACTGCGCGGGGATGACGCCTTTCTGCGCGATCCGGCGGTCGAACTCAATGAACGTTTCCGAGTCGGTCGAAGGCTCAAGCCCCTCCGTGACCAGCATCGCTTTGGCCGCCGCCAACACCGCGCGATAGGACTTATTCACCGACACGGAATATTGATGGTTCTCGACCAGCAACTTGGCTTGATACAGCTCCTGATCGGCTTCGAGAATCCCGTTTTCGATCATTTCCAGCGCGCCGCCCGCACATTCGCCGGGGCCCAGATCTTCGAGGATGAACTCCGCTTCACCCTCCCAGTCATAGTAGAACGTGGGATCGTCCTGATAGGCCGGAACGATGGTGTACGGAATAAGCTCGTCCTTGAGTTTGTTTTTCCCGGCGCGGGCGATGAATGCCGACAGGTTTTCCTTGGGCAGGCGATCGCGGCGATACACCGTGACGAGATGCGACAGAGCCGCAGGCACCGCTTTCGCGGGCAGCTTAACCGTCATCTGCCCGATCTTCGGAGTACCATCCACCTGCCCGCCCAGATGCAATTCGTAATGCGGCGCAACATGTTCGCCCAGCCGTTTCCCGACGCCATGCAGCCCGATCGTCGAGATGTGGTGCTGTGCGCAGGAGTTGTGGCACCCGCTGATCTTGACGCTCACATCCGACAGATCTTCTGGAACCCGGCCGGCCGGGAATACTTCAGCCAGGGCCCGCGCCAGCCCCTTGGACGACGTGATGCCGAGACCACAGGTATCCGTTCCCGGACAGGCGATAATGTCTTCCACCAGCTCCGCGCCCGGGTCAGACAGCCCGTGCCCAGAGAGTTCGCTGTAGAGCGCTTCGATCTGTGATTCGGGGATCCACCGAATCACCATATTCTGATTGATGGTGGTGCGAATATTCCCGTTGGCAAAGCGCTCAGCGAGGTCGGCGACACAGAGCATTTGCTCGCAGGTCAAATCGCCCATGAACAGCTTAATCGCAGCGGTGACGTACCCGGGCTGCTTCTGTTTGACGACATTGGTCCGCTTCCACATCTCAAACGGGGTTTCATCCCCGATGCGATGTCCCGCCCCATTGCCATTGGACGATGTGTGCCCGACTCCGTTACGCGTCGGCATGATGAGCGGCGTCGGTTCGTCGGCATGCGTGAGCAGCTTGAGCGGCTCATGCGACGGACGAGCATAGCCCATCGATTCATAGGCGGCTTCCCAGCGTCGCTTGAATTCATCGAACCCCAGCTTCTCGATGACGAACTTCATGCGGGCTTTGTTCCGGTTTTTTCGGTTGCCGAGCGTATCGAAGACTTTAATGACCGCTTCGATGCTCGGCAGCAATTCTTCCATCGGCGTAAATTCACGAAGCACTTGCGCCATGCGCGGGGCCGACCCCAACCCGCCGCCGGCCACCATGCGAAACCCGATAGTTCCGTCGGCACGCTTGGCCGCCAGCAATCCGACGTCATGAATCGGGGTCAGGGCGCAATCCTGCTTGCAGCCGGACAATGCGATCTTGAATTTTCTCGGCAGGCTTTGGTTCAACGGATTGCGCAACAGATGGTACGCAATAGTCTTCGCGTACGGAGTCACATCGAAGACTTCCCCCTGGCAGACTCCGGCCAGATGGCAGGCAGTAACGTTGCGGACGGTATTGGCGCAGGCTTCGCGCGTCGTGAGCCCGACTTCCGCCAGACCGCGCATGATTGTAGGCACATCCTTCAACTCGACAAAATGCATCTGGATGTCCTGACGCGTCGTGACATGCCCGACAGCCGTCGCATAGCGGTCGGCCAGTTCCGCCACACGCCGCAATTGATTCGCCGAGATGCCTCCGAACGGAATCTTGACCCGGACCATCTGCACGCCAGGCTGGCGCTGGCCATAGATTCCATATTGCAACCGGAACGGCTTGAAGAGATCGTTCGACACTTCCCCAGCCAGGGTACGAAGCGCTTCCGCTTCAAACGTCTCAATCTCCTCGAGCAGGGCCGGAGGAATCGGAGAGGTCTTGATTTCCGGAATGGTCAGCTGATCTTGGGGACTCATAATATATTCTCCCTTGCCGCAACCGAGCCTGACGGCTGTCGCCGGGATTACCCGACTAGTTTTCTAGATGTGATACATGGGATTCTGTTGCTGGTCGAGCGCCCGTTGACGTTCAACCAGCTGATCGATGGTAATCGCTGCAAGCACGTTCCGTTCGGCCTGATGGACTTTCTCCCACACAGTCCCGAGCAGCAACTGCTCTCTAGTTTCGCGTTGATTCTGCCCGTTGCCATGGTGGGATGCGTCATGAAACACCGGTCCATCCAGGGCCTCAAGCAGATCGGCCACCGACAGTTCAGAGGGTGAACGCAACAACAAATATCCTCCCTGTGCCCCCCGCGTACTATCGACAAGACCGGCTTTTTTCATCGCGTGTAAGACCTGCTCAAGAAATCGCACGGGGATTGATTGCCGCCGTGCAATGGCCCGAGCCTGAATAGGGACTTCCTTGCCATTCATAGCCAGGTCAATAGCCGCCAATATTCCGTACGTTGCTCGATGCGATACTTTCATTCTTGATAATTCCGGTAGGAATTAATCGTACAATGGATATACATTTCCCTCCGTTCAACTGTCAAGCAGCCAAGCTCCCCATCTTGGCAATCTCGCTTCTTTACTGATGATAAGGGGGCGGGAGGGCAACCACGACTCCTTCAACGTTCACCATCAATCGAGCCATGCATCTTTCTACCAACACCTCGATGTGTTTCGTCGGCAGCAGCATACGATCTACCACGTTCTTCTAGCTGCGTTTTAGTCACCCGCGCTTCATATACACGGGAAATATCCAATTGACATCAAGTCGGCCCTGGGCAATAATTCCGCCCTCTTCTTTGCATGGTGCCTACATGTCGGTTCCCTCATCGGGTTTTTCCATTCTCCTCGTGACGGCGGACGCAGAGCTCCAGGCTCAATTCACATCCACCTGTAAAAACGCTGTGGTCACCGTCGCTCGAGATACAGCTTCGCTGCCGAAAGATCTGCTCAAACGACCGTTTGACATCGTCGTCCTGGAATCCCCCCCGGGACAGGAACATTCCCAACCAGCTCTCCCAGCCCAGATAGATCCATCCCACACTTTGGTGATCATGGGATCGCGGGCCGCCCTGAAGCGGGCACCGGTTCTGATGTACATGATGAGTCAACAGCCTGCACAAAAAGCCAACGGACACGACCTCTCATTGGAAGACTATTTGGACCAGAAAATGGGCGACTTTGTGAAGGGCATGCACAATGGCGCCGCCAAGAACCTCCATCCGATGCTCATCTCAGCCGTCGAGCGCCCCCTAATTTCTTCTGCGTTACGGGAAACGCAAGGCAATCAAATCCAAGCGGCGGAATTGTTAGGTCTAAACCGGAATACGTTGAGAAAGAAGATTACCGATCTGCACATTCCACTGAAACGGGGTCGAATCAAGTCGACACGCACTGCGTAGTACCGCCGTGCTACGGAAGGCTCCTTTGAAGGACGGATACACGTCGAGCGCTCGGCATCCTCATTCATTCATAACCAAGGAGGGGACTGATGACGAAGGAAGAGCTGATTGCGAAGATGGCAGCTTCGGCAGGAATCACCAAAGTCGCAGCAGGCACGGCACTGGAAGCCTTCACCGGCGCCGTTACCACATCCCTAAAGAAGGGGCAGCGAGTTTCCCTGGTCAACTTCGGCACGTTTACGATTTCAAAACGCAAGGCACGGATGGGCAGAAACCCACGCACCGGAGAATCGCTCAAAATTCCGGCCGCCAAGGTTCCGAAATTCTCGGCAGGAAAAGAGCTGCGTTCCGCCGTCAAGTAGCAACGACGGTTCCGCTTGGTCTTGCATGAGAGAAGGCAGTGCCTTCCACAAAGCACGGAAAGGAGGCCGCCTTCTCTTTTGCTTTTCTTGACAGTATGGGCAGGGCTATATTAGCATGCCCACCCGGACAATAGGCGCGTAGCTCAGGGGGAGAGCGTTACCTTGACACGGTAAAGGTCGACGGTTCAAGACCGTCCGCGCCTACCATTCCGGCTAGAG
>OMJA01000252.1 GCA_900299245.1 Nitrospiraceae bacterium
GTCCTGGCGAACATAGGGCGGATCACCGGATCGCTGGCCTGGAAGATTTCATAGAACCGGTCAAAAAACTCAGGGTGGAGACAGCAGCGGCCGTAACTGGCAATGACGTCTCGAATGGACATGGCTTCCCCTCGCGGCTCCTCTCGTCTCTTCTTCATATCGGTCGCGTTGCAGGAGACTTGAGATGACCCTGTCCGCTTCATTGCGGCATCGGGCTGATTTTCTCTTCTGAATGGCTCGGGTTCCCGTTCCGCCCTATAATTCAGTTCGAACGCATCACCCCCTGCACCGCACCGGCATGAGGTCGCCATGAAACTCCCGCGCAAACAAGCCGCCGTCGTCCGCGACGCTATCGAACGATGGAAACAGGACGGCATACTCCCCGACGCGCAGGCCGCGACGCTGGCCGCCACAATCGAAGTGCAATATTTCGATTGGCGAAAGCTGGCCAAGTACTCGTTCTGGATCGCCCTATTCTCAATCGTCTCTTCGGTCAGCGCGGCGCTGTCGGACCGCTTCATCAGAGATCTGCTGGAGGCGCTCTTCATGGTTCCGGCTGGGATCAAGTGCGCCGCCCTCTCGCTGGTGGCCGCGGGACTCTACCGCCGGGGGCTGGCAAAACGCGCGGAGGCTCCCGGCAAGGTGTACCGCAACGAAGCCATTTTCTTTCTGGGCGTGCTGGCCACCGCCGGAGCCATCACTCAGCTCGGCGTCATGTTCGATACGGGCAGCGGGCACGACTCCATCCTGCTGCTGCTCTCATTTCTGGTCTATGCCGTGCTCGGCGTCCGGCTGGATTCCAATCTGATCTGGGTCTTTGCGCTGGCGTCCCTGGGCGGCTGGATGGGGACGGAAACCGGCTACATGTCAGGCTGGGGCGCCTATTATCTGGGCATGAACTATCCACTGCGCTTCGTGCTGTTCGGAGGACTGCTGACTGCCTGCGCACTCTCACTGGAAACGCACCCGATCGGGCAGCGCTTCTTCCGCAGCACGCTGGTGATGGGCCTCCTCTATCTCTTTATCCCCCTCTGGATCATGTCGATCTTCGGCAACTACGGCGACTTCCCTTCATGGGGACGGGTTAAACAAATCGAATTGTTTCACTGGTCAGTTCTCTTTGCCGCCATCGCCGGCTGGGCCGTCTATCACGGGTTGCGGCACGATAACGACATCACCAAAGGATTCGGGTTGACGTTTCTCGGAATCAACCTCTACACCCGTTTCTTCGAGCTGTTCTGGGACAATCTGCACAAAGCGGTCTTCTTTGCTCTGCTGGCCGCCAGCTTCTGGTATATCGGCAGCAAGGCCGAAACGATCTGGAATCTGGGCAAAGAAAGTGAAACCGGCCGACCGACGACCGGATAGCGGGGACAGGCCCGCTCCCGGAAGGAACGGGCCTGTCCCTGCAGCCGCGGTTAGAACTTTGCCGGGAACTGCTGGGCCAGGGCGCCGGTCAAGGCGTCAGCCACCACATAGATGTGCTTCTTCATGCCGTTCCAGGTCTCAGCTTCCTGGGCGTACTCACCGGCTTTCAGCTGTTGGAACTGCTGGATATGATGCGCCGCATGGGCCGTCAACAACCCCATCACCGCGTCTTTCGGCAGGTAGGGGTTGGCTCCGCTCAAGAAGGCTGCAATCTCACCGGCATTGGCGGTGAGCGTCTTGATCGCCGCCTCCTGCTGCGCGGCATTTCCCGCCACCGTCGCATCCAGATCATCACGAATGGCTCCATAATGTCCGGCTAAGAGACTGAAGAGCTTCTCGGACGCCGGTTTGCCATAGAACGGTTCAATCGACTTGGCGATCTGTTCGGCATTCGCCACCACGCTCTTCTCGGCCGATTCGCGGGCCGCGGCATTCTGATCCATCGTGGCGACGGCCACGTTGCGGATGCCGAGGATATGGCCGAGCCACAGATCACGCAGCACCGCTTTGGTATCGGCCACTTTGGCCGGCGACGCCGGCGTAACTGAAACCTGCGGTGTCGTGCAGGCGACCGACATAAGCACGAGAGCGAGGATGGAGACCGACCGCAATGAGCGAACCATATAAAACCTCCTGGTTGGAAACCGCCCGATGAATTGACCGGGCCGAGAGTAGCGGACATATACACACTTTGTCAATATACATATGTTATAAGTATGTTATTGGCCAATTCGATCGGTTTTCTGTATACTTCGGCCGGAGGTATTCCCGATGCGCCAGCCAAATTCCCGGCGGGAACAACTGTTACGGTTGCTCCTGGAACGAAAAACCGGCCGCACGATCGATGAACTCGCGCGGGGGCTGCACGTCTCGCGCAATGCTGTTCGTCAGCACCTCACTTCGCTCGTCGCCGAAGGCCTGGTGACGAAAGGACCGATGCAGGCGACCGGGGGCAGGCCGGAGCAACTCTATCTGCTGAGCGCGGAAGGACGCGAAGGGTTCCCCCGCAAATACTCGTGGTTTTCAGAACTGCTGTTGGATTCGCTGAAGTCTGAAAAGGGAGAGGCCGCGCTCATCGCGCGGTTTGAAAAGCTTGGAACCCAGGTCGGCACCCAACTACAACATGCCCAACATCTGCCGGGACCTGCCGCGGACCGAATCAGCCGTCTCGCCACGGCCATGCACGAATTAGGATATGAGGCAACGTCGACCGCAGCCTCCGGCCGCCAGTTGCCGATGATCGAGGCCTCCAATTGCGTGTTTCACCACCTCGCAGCCCGCTTTCCTGAAGTCTGCCATTTCGATCTGGCCCTGCTCTCCACCTTCGTCGGACGCCCGGTCGAGCATGACGAATGCATAGTCCGCGGCGGCCACGTCTGCCGGTTCAAATTCAAGCCTTCGTGACCGGCTCCGGAACTATGGTGAGATCGCCCGCGAAACCGGACAACCGGCGGCCGCCCACGCCGTGGCCAGGGCCTGCGCGACGAATTCCGCCGCCATCCTCATACCCTGCTATCGCGTCGTAAGGGAAGCCGGCCGCCCGGCCGGCTATCGCTGGGGACTGGAACGGAAGAACGCGCTCCTGGCGCTTGAACGGAAACGCCAGGAGCCTTGATTAGCTTGCGTCGCGATCGTTGAAAGCACGCAGCAGATCGGAGACGGACAGGACACCGATGACGGTCCCGTCGGCGGTCACCGGCAGATGCCGGATTCCCTGTTTCTTCATCAACGCCATCGCGTCGGCGAGAGGCTCGTCCTCCTCGATCGCCACGAACGACTTGCTCATGCAGGCCGAGACCGTGGTCGTATTCGGATCAAGTCCCTTCGCGACGACTTTCCGGCTGAGGTCCGTATCGGTGATGATCCCGATATAGCGGGATCCGTCATCCACCATCAGCGACCCCACTTTATGCTTCATCAGCAGCTTGCCTGCTTCCTTCACCGTCGCCGCCCGGTGAATACTCCGCACGTCGTGCGACATGTAGGCCTCCACCGTGGCGCTTAACCGCTTCTTCCCGTTGCGGCTGCTCTCCCGGGTCGCCTGCACCCGACGGCGCAATTCCAGATCCGCCAGACAGCCGGCGAGCACTTGCCGCCGCTGCTGCAGCGTTTCCCGCTCCACGTCGTGCATGCCACTCTCCTGCGCCTCTTCGGGAAGCATGACCGACTCCCCGCTCTTGGCATAGAAGTAGGCTTCGGCTTCTTCCGATGCGGCGCCGAACACCTGGCCGATCAGATCCTCGGCGGCTTCATCGAAGTCTTCCAAGGACGCGCTCCCCCGCTTGCGCGAAAGAAACGGCTGGAACTTCACCAGCAGCTGTTTCACGCGTTCAATATAGCAGTCGAGAATATCGCTGCGGGTCAGGCCCGTACGAACTCGTTTTGGCATATGATTCCTCCTGCGTGATGTGCATGAGGATATCCCATGCACGGCGCCGCCTCAAGCCTCCCGCTTACGCCGCAGGCGAAATGTTCGACTCCTTTCCAGCCATGACTTTCCTGACGCCGCCGCGGACACGGTGCATCTTCTCCCGCGTGTGATAGGGCAGCAGCCCCTCAAGCACCGCCGGAAGCTTGTCGCAGGGCACATCCTCCA